>NZ_CP020694.1:1839000-2145500 GCF_003611275.1 Sulfitobacter sp. D7 | reverse complement strand
CCGCTGCACGCCAGCACGCCTTGGTTGGCAGAGAGTTTCCAGCTGATAGAGTAGAGGGCAGGGCTATTGCCGCTTCGGGGTCTAATCAAGCTATCGAAACTATCTTGCGATTTTTTCCAACACCCGCATTAGCGTTTGTTGTTTAACCCTCTTTCTGGCCCTCTGATCTCAGTATCTATCGGAGGCGCACCCCATGAAATCTCGGACCAAGGTGGTTGTCATCGGCGGCGGTATCGCTGGTTGCTCGACGCTTTATCATCTCACTCAAGAAGGCTGGACAGATGTCGTCTTGGTCGAGCGTGATGAGCTTACGTCAGGCACAACTTGGCATTCGGCGGCGCAGGTCACGAATTTTGGGGCCAATCAAACGATGGTCGGGCTGAAAACCCATTCCATCAACCTTTACAAACGCTTATCCGAAGACCCGGAGTATCCGATCAACTACCACCATGCAGACGGCGGCATCCGACTGGCCAATACCGAAGCGCAGATGCAGGGCTATCGCCACTTCTCATCGATGGCGCGCGGCATGGATGTGGATTTGGAAGTCATCGACGCCGAAGAATGCGCCCGGCGCCACCCGCTCATCTCAACCGAGAACCTGTTGGGCGGGCTTTGGGATCCGCTTGACGGTGATATCGACCCGGCCCAGCTCTGTCAGGCTTTGGCTTTTCACGCGCGCAAGGCCGGGGCTGAGGTCTATCGCAACACGCCGGTCACCGCCCTGACGCAGCACAAAGACGACACTTGGACGGTCCACACCAAACATGGCGACATCGACTGCGATATCGTGGTCAACGCCTGCGGTTACCGTGTGAACGAGGTCGGCAGCATGATGGGGGTGCATCATCCCGTCGCCTCGATGGAGCACCAGTATTTTCTGACCGAAGACATCCCAGCCATCGCCGAGGCCGGTCACCGGATGCCGCTGCTGCGCTGTCCGATCTCGGACTATTACAGCCGCCAAGAAAAGAACGGCTTGCTGGTCGGCTTTTATGAGCAGGACTGCAAGACGTGGGGAATGGACGGGATCGACCCCAATTTCGTCAACGCCCTGTGCCCGGATGATCTTGAGCGGGTCATGGACGTGCTCGAAGGCGCCTTTGAGCGCATGCCCGCACTGGCCGAAACCGGCATCCGCTCCATCGTCAATGGTCCGATCACCTATACCATCGACGGCGCGCCGCTCGTTGGCCCGATCCCCGGCAAGCGCAACGCCTTTTGCATCATCGGCCTGCGTGCAGGACTGGGCGAGGGCGGTGGCCACGGGTGGCTGCTGGCCCAGCAGATCGTCCATGGCGAGGCGCAGTATGACACTTGGGTCATCGACCCGCGCCGTTTTACCGGGCACGCCAATGTGGAACTGACGGCGCTTAAGGCCATCGAAGATTACCAGAACGAATTCCGCTTCCACTTCCCGCATGAGCACCGGCCCGCCGCGCGCCCTGCCAAAACCACACCGTTGACCCCGGTGATGGCCGCCGAAGGGGCCGACTTCACCGTGGTCAACGGTTGGGAGCGGGTCGATTACATCAAACCGTCGCCCGATTTTCACCCGACCCTCAGCTTTGACTTCGACGAGGCATTCGACGTGGTCGCGGCTGAAGTGAAGAACGTGGCCGAGAATGTCGGCCTTTGCGAGGTCAACGGCTTCAACCGGTTCGAGATCACCGGCAGCGACCGCCACAGTTTCCTTGACCGGATGTTCTGCGGCGCGGTCACAAAACGCGACGGACGGGTGGGCTTGGGCTATCTGCTGAACCACCACGGCATGGTCAAAGGCGAGGCTACAGTGGCCAACTTGCCCGCCTCGGACCGCGGCCCGCAGCGGGTCTGGTACGGGTCGGCAGCCGCCAGCGAATACCACGACATGGACTGGCTTAATCTCCATCTGCGCGACGACGAAGATGTGCAAATCCGCAGCCTCACCAATGACCAGACGATTCTCGTGCTCGCCGGGCCAAAGGCGCGCGACGTGCTCAGCGCCTGTGCGCGCGGCGATTGGTCGAAAGAGGCGTTCCCATGGCTCAGCCTGCGCGAATGTTTCATCGGCTTTGCACCTGCCACGGTGCTAGGCGTCAGTTTCTCGGGCGAGTTGGCCTATGAAATCCACGTACCCAACAACGCGCTTTATGCCGCCTATCTGGCCCTGCGCGACGCTGGCAAGACGCATGGTCTGAAGCTCTTCGGCGCCCGTGCGGTGGAATCGATGCGGATGGAGAAAGGCTTTATGCACTGGAAAGCTGACCTGCTGACCGAGTTCGACCCATTTGAGACCGCGCTGGACCGTTTCGTAAAACCCAAAAAGCCCGCCGATTTCATTGGCAAGGCCGCCCTGCACAAGCGCATGGAAGAAGGGCCGCGCAAAAAACTGGTGACGCTCAAGGTCGACGCGACCCATGCCCCGGCCCATGGCGGTGCCTCACTCATGCAAGACGGCAAGGTTGTCGGCACCGTAACCTCAGGCGATTGGGGGCACCGGGTGGGCATGAACCTCGCCTATGCCTTCGTCGATCCGGCGCTGGCCACGCCCGGCACGCAAATCCCGCTTGATCTCTATGGGGAAATCGTTGGCACCGAAGTGATCGATCCCTCGCCATATGATCCTTCCTATGCGCTAATGCGCGGATAACATGATGGGCAGGGGCCGGTGCAACGCTGGCCCCCGTCTCGCACCAAGGTCAACCAGCGGCAACGCGCCCCGCTGCACACCCATAGCTACGACAAGGATTATCCATGCACCTCTCTCGTTTTCCCCGCGTCCACCTTGCCCATCTGCCAACCCCGCTTGAGCATATGAAACGCCTGTCAAAAGAGCTCGGCACCGAAATCTGGATCAAACGTGACGATTGCACCGGGCTTTCCACGGGCGGCAACAAGACCCGCAAGCTGGAATTCCTGATGGCCGAGGCCATCGAACAGGGCGCGGACATGGTGATGACCCAAGGTGCGACCCAGACCAACCATGGCCGCCAGACCGCCGCGGCTGCCGCCAAGCTGGGCCTTGCCTGCCACATCCTGCTGGAAGACCGGACCGGCTATGACGATGCCAACTACAACACCAACGGCAATGTGCTGCTGGATCATTTGCACGGCGCCACGACCGAAAAATTCCCCGGCGGCCATGACATGCCCGGCGAGATGGAAAAGGCGGCTGAAAAGAAGCGCGCCGAGGGCCATAAAGTCTATATCATCCCCGGCGGCGGCTCGAACCCCACGGGCGCTTTGGGCTATGTGAACTGTGCGTTTGAGCTGCTGAACCAAGTGAACACCTCCGGCATGAAGATTGACCGACTGGTCCACGGCACCGGCTCTTCCGGCACGCAAGCCGGGCTTGTCACCGGCATGTGCGCGATGAACGCCCAGATCCCCATTCTCGGCATCGGCACCCGCGCGCCGCAGCCCAAGCAAGAGCAGATGGTCTATGACCTCGCCTGCAAAACCGCCGAGAAGCTGGGCTGCGCGGGCGTGGTCAAGCGCGAGGATGTGATGGCCAACACCGATTACGTCGGCGAAGGCTACGGCATCCCGACCGACAGCGGCATTGAGGCGATCCAGATGTTTGCCGAGCTCGAAGGTATCCTGCTTGATCCTTGCTATTCCGCAAAGGGGGCCGCTGGTCTCATTGATCTCGCCCGCAAAGGCACGTTTAAGGACGAGCGTGTGGTCTTCCTCCACACCGGCGGCGCGGCGGCTCTGGGCGGCTATGACTTCGCCTTTGACACCGCCAACCGCTGGGTCAACCTGTAAGAAAGGCAGCTTAAGTGGCGCGCAAGTTTACCGGCAGTTTCACCCAGCAAGAGGGGCTTTCCCAAGACGCCATCGCGGCGGCGGTCGCGGTGCTAGAGTCAGGCCGCTTGCACCGGTATAACCTCGCGCCGGGGGAGGCTGGGGAAGTGGCCCAGCTTGAGGCCGAATACCGTGATTGGCAGGGCAGCAGCTGCTGCCTTGCCGTCACCTCGGGCGGGCAGGCGTTGCAAATCGCCCTGCGCGCCTGCGACGTGGCATCGGGCGACAAGGTGCTGACCAACGCCTATACACTGGCCCCGGTGCCCGGCGCGATCCGGGCGGTGGGAGCTGAGACCGTGCTGGTCGAGATCGACGAGGATCTGCGGCTCGACCTTGATGACCTCGACGCCAAAATTGCCAGTTCCGGCGCGCGGGTGCTGTTGCTGTCGCATATGCGCGGGCATCTGTGTGACATGGACCGGCTGATGGCGATCTGTGACGCGGCAGAGGTAACGGTGATCGAGGATTGCGCCCACACGATGGGCGCGCGGTGGAACGGCATTCGGTCGGGCAATTTCGGCAAAGTGGCCTGTTTCTCGACCCAGACTTACAAACACATGAACTCCGGCGAAGGCGGGTTTCTGACCACCGACGACGCCGCAATCGCCGCCCGCGCGACGATCTTGTCGGGCAGCTACATGCTTTATGAACGCCACGGGGCCGGGCCGCAGCCTGAGGCCTATACCGATGCGCGCTATGACATGCCCAATTGCTCGGCGCGGATGGATGCGCTGCGCGCCGCGATCCTGCGTCCGCAGCTTGCCGACCTCGACAGCAACATCGCCCGCTGGAACGCCCGCTACACGCAGGTTGAGGAGAGGCTGAAAGCACAGGACGGCGTTACAACCATCAAGCTACCCTCCGCCGAAACGCATGTGGGTTCCTCCATCCAGTTCCGCCTGCCAGACTTCACCGCCGCGCAGTGCCGCGCCTTGCTCGATGCCGCAGCCACTCGGGGCGTGGAGCTTAAATGGTTCGGCGCGAAAGAGCCTGCAGGCTTCACCTCGGCGCATCCATCTTGGCGCTATGTTCCAGCGCAGGACATGCCCAAGACAGACCGCGTCATGGCGACGCTTTTCGACATGCGCCTGCCGCTGAGTTTTTCGGAAGAAGACTGCGCGCTGATCGCCGAGTTCATCTGCGAAGCGGTGGGCGAGGTGGCATCATGAACCGCCCAGTCGTCGGCGTATTGGGGGGCATGGGGCCGGAAGCGACGATCCTGCTGCAGCAGCGTGTGCTTGGCACAGTCGATGCCCAAGACGACGCCGACCATCTGCCGCTTTTGATCGACATGAACCCGCAAGTGCCCTCCCGCATCGCCCATCTGATTGAGGGCACAGGGGAGGACCCCGCCCCGGTGCTGGCCGCGATGGCACAGCGGTTGGAACGGGCAGGGGCCACGGCCCTCGCCATGCCCTGCAACACGGCACATCACTACGCCCCGGCGATGGAGGCGGCGGTTTCGATCCCTTTCCTGAATATGGTGTCCCTATCGGTCGACCGCGCGGCGGGGCAACTTCCCTCGGGCGCCTCCGTTGGGATTCTCGCCTCTCCTGCCGTGCGCATGGCCGGGGTGTTTGACGCAGCCCTTGACCGCGCCGGGCTGACGGCGCTCTGGCCCGCCGATGCCGAGCGCATACTGGCCGCGATCCGGCTGATCAAGGCGCAGGGGATCACCCCGCAGGCGCAGCAGACGCTGGCGGAAGCGGCGACCGAATTGACCGTGCAGGGGGCCGAACTTCTGTTCATCGCCTGCTCAGAGTTTTCGCTGCTCGCCCCCGCTTTGACCGCCCCCGTGCCGATCCTTGACACGATCGACGTGCTGGCCGAGGCGATCCATCGACATTCCCAATTCTAACCGAGGTAAGCCCATGGCGATCACCTATCTGAAGCAAGCCGAGACCCGCCCGGCGGTTGAGGGCAAAGACATCCGCGGTGTGGTTGCTCAGATGCTCGCCAAGATCGACGAGGGCGGTGAGGCTGCCGTGCGGGACTATGCGCGCGACCTTGACGGCTGGACCGGGGATATCGTGGTCACTGCAGCGGAACGGGCCGCCGCCTCTGTGCGGGTGCCGCAAGAGCTCAAGGATGATATCCGCTTTGCCCATGCCAACATCCGCCGCTTTGCCGAAGCGCAAAAGGCGACGATGGGTGATTGCGAAATCGAGATCATGCCGGGGCTGATTGCGGGCCAGAAGCAAATCCCCGTCTCAAGCGCGGGCTGCTATGTGCCCGGCGGACGCTACAGCCATATCGCCAGCGCTTTGATGACGATCACCACCGCCAAGGTCGCGGGCGTGCCGCATATCACCGCTTGCTCGCCCACGCGCCCCGGCATCGGCATTCCCGATCCGATCATCTTTGCGATGGACCTTTGCGGCGCGGACCTGATCCTGAACCTCGGGGGGGTGCAGGGGGTCGCTGCCATGTCGATGGGGCTGTTTGGCGGTGTGCCTGCCGATATCCTCGTCGGTCCCGGCAACAGCTATGTGGCAGAGGCTAAGCGCATGTTGTTCGGCGCTGTGGGGATCGACATGTTCGCCGGGCCAACCGATTCACTGGTGGTCGCCGATCACAGCGCGGACCCTGAAACGGTGGCATGGGATCTGGTCAGTCAGGCGGAGCACGGGGCCGACAGCCCGGTTTGGCTGGTCGCGACCGACCGCAGGCTGGCGGAAACCGTGTTGCAGCGCGCGCCCGAAATGATCGACAGCCTACCGGAGCCGAACGCCAGTGCCGCGCGGGTGGCTTGGGCAGAGCGCGCCGAGGTGGTCTTGTGCGAGACCCGCGAGGAGGCCGCCCAAGTGGCCGACCGCTACGCGCCGGAGCATCTTCAGGTGCAGGCCGAAGACCTCGACTGGTGGCTCAACCGCCTCTCTGCCTATGGCTCGCTGTTTTTGGGGGAGGAGACCACGGTCGCTTTCGGCGACAAAACCTCGGGGCCGAACCATGTGCTGCCCACCAGTGGGGCTGCGCGCTATACCGGGGGGCTCTCCGTGCACAAGTTTACCAAGACCGTGACATGGCAACGCTGCGATGCCGAAGCCTCGCATGAGCTGGCCCTGCGCACCGCGCGGATCAGTCGGATGGAGGGGATGGAAGGCCATGCCCGTTCTGCCGAGCTTCGGCTGAAACAGCAGACAGCCTGACGCCGCGCCGAGGAAAATCTATGCTACTGACCGTCAAATCCCGCGTCTCCCCCTATGCTGGGGGGCTGCTGCTCGCGACTGTCATCGCGGTGGCCGCCACGTTCTTGTCGGATCACTACGGCGCACCGGTTATGCTCTTTGCGCTGCTGCTTGGGATGGCGTTTCACTTCCTGTCGGAAGACAGCGCTTGCGCCATTGGGGTCGATTTCGCCGCGAAGGCGCTGCTGCGCTTTGGGGTCGGGCTGCTGGGGCTGCGGTTGGGGCTGGCCGAGGTTATGAGCCTTGGCTTTACCCCTGTCATTGCCATCGTCGGTTTGGTTTTGGCGACCTTTGGATGCGGCGTGGTGATGGCCCGTATCTTTGGCCGCCGCACCGCTTTTGGCATGCTGGCGGGCGGGGCCGTCGCCATCTGCGGGGCATCAGCGGCTTTGGCGATCACCTCCGTCCTGCCGCCGCATAAAGACCGCGAGCAGGACACGCTGTTCGTTGTCATCGGTGTCACGGCGCTGTCGACCATCGCGATGATCGCCTATCCCATTCTTTTCCAATCGCTGGGTCTGAGCGATATTGAAAGTGGTTTTCTGGTTGGCGCCACGATCCACGATGTCGCGCAGGTGGTGGGGGCAGGATACTCCATCAGCGACGAGGCCGGGGTCTTTGCCACCTATGTCAAGATACTGCGCGTCGCACTTTTGCCCGTCGTGATGCTGTTCGTGATGTTCAGCTTCAGAGGCGCGCAGCAGCAATCTGTCGGCGTGCCTTGGTTTCTGATGATGTTTGCAGGCTGCGCGGTTTTGGCAAATCTGGAAGTGCTGCCGAGCGCAGTGCTCGCGTTCCTCAACGAGCTATCCCGGTGGTGTCTGGTCATCGCCATCGCGGCCTTGGGGGTGAAAACCAGTCTGGCGAAGGTCGTAAAGGTCAAACCCAGCTACAGCATCATTCTGGTGGTTGAAACGGTATTCCTGCTCGGCGCAGCCCTCGCCTTTGTGCTTTTGTTCGGCATTTAGGTGGGCCGAGGCTGCTCGGTGAAGCCTGAGAACATCGCCGGGATTTTTGGCTCACCCCTTGCCCCAAAAATCTGCGATAACCTCCTCCGCCAGCTTGTTTTGCACGGTGAAATCAGTGTCTTCCGCGCCGCCGCTCTCAGGGTCGGTGAACCAGCGCCAGACCCATAGGTTCGGGATGTCCCGTGCCTCAAGGGCGCGAAGCCAGCGGCGCAAGACGTCGGCCTGAAGTGCCATATCGGCGGGGGCTGCGCGTTCTTCGGCGCTTTCCCACGGGCGCTCGGTCGCCCCTTCGGCAGAGCGGATGCCGATTTCGGCGATCCAAATGGGCTTGGCATGTTTCCGCGCGACGGCCTCGACCCGGTCCAATTCTTTGGCGATGGCGCGATCCCAGTCGGCGGTCGCCCCGGCTGCGCCCAAGACGGGGTAGAGCGACACCGCCACGGCATCCAATAGCGGCCAGAACGCAACTTTCTCAGCCTCGTCCGCGCCATGGGCGACATAGGTGATTTTACCGCTGAACGCTTCGCGCAGCCCGGCGATGGTGCCCTCCCATGCCTCCGCCCCCGATACGCCGCGCAATTCGGTGCCGAGGACCAGCACCTCGGCGCGGCTTTGCTCTGCGGTGACCGCGATGGCGCGCAGGGAATTTTCATAGGCCGCGTGCCAATCGCCTTCGGTGCCCGCCGCGGGGACGATGGCGCCCGCCCAGCTTTCGGGCACCCAGACATGCGGTTTGACGATGGCGGCCAGCCCGGCTGCGTGCAACTGCGCGATCCCGGCGGCGATCCTGTCATGGGGCAGCGCGTCCCCCATGACGATGCCGCTGGAGGTGGGCGCGGGTTGCCATAGAAACGGGATCACCGTTGCCGCCGTCGCGCCCGTCTTTCGCAATTGAGCGATGCTTAGCGCAGCGCCTTGGCTTCCGAAGGGCGCACTCGTTGTCTCGATAAGGTTGAACCCGCGCAGAACCTCGCCACTGCTGCTTTGGGGAAACGCTCCCGTCGCGGTGAGCGCGGTAGAGCCGAGGGCCCAAAGAAACGTGCGACGTTTAATCATAGGGGCAAGGTAGGATGACTTCCCCCGCCGCACAACGGCATCTTAGGTGACAGGCGGGGCCTTTCGGGGGCTGTATTCGGGGACCTGCAATTCGGGCCTGTAATTCGGATGTTGGCAGGTGCCGACCAAAAGCAATCTCGCGAAACCGCTGAACGATCGCAGTCGCGCATACCAACGCGCGCAACGCCCAAGGACTATTCCCTTTCCCCGGTCGGCCCAACCGCGTAGGCAGCCCCTACCTTGGAAAACGAGACATATCATGGCGCAGAATGCCACCATCTACAAAGTCGAGCTTTCGGTCTCCGACATGGACCGCCACTATTATGAGACCCACAAGCTGACCATCGCCAAACACCCTTCGGAAACCGATGAGCGGTTGATGGTGCGGCTCGTCGCCTTTGCCCTCAACGCGCATGAGCATCTGGAAATGACCAAGGGTCTATCGACGGATGATGAGCCGGACATCTGGCAAAAAAGCCTGAGCGGAGAGTTGGACGTTTGGATCACGCTGGGGCTGCCCAGTGAGAAAGTCCTGCGCCAGTCCTGCAATAAGGCCGCCAAGGTCGTGGTCTATCCCTATGGCGGCAAATCGGCTGAGATCTGGTGGGACAAGGTCAAGAACGGCACCACCCGCTTTGACACCCTCGAGGTGGTGAACTTGGCCGAGAGTGACACCAAGGCGCTGGCGGAGATGGCCAGCCGCGCGATGAAGCTTCAGGTGATGATCCAAGACGGTGAGGTGACAGTGAACCTTGACGAGGCGCTGGTGACGCTCACACTCGACCGATGGAAAACCGCCGGATAAAAGGCGGCAGAGGGGCAAACCCGGCTGCCGCCGCTTCTTCAGGCTGCGCGGCGTTGCAGCAGGGCAATGGCATAGCCGATCACCATGGCCATGCCGACGTGCCCCACAAAAGATGACTGCGTGTAGGCCCCGAAATCCATCATAAAGCTGCGCCCCACCACCGGGGCCAGCAGACCTTGGGCGACGAACCACAGCACAAGCCCCGACAGCGCCCCCGACAGGACCAGCCCAAGCCGCGTCAGGCGGTGCACCAGCCAAACAAAGACCGAGAAACCGACGATCCCAAGCGCGATATGCAGCGCGAAGCCAAGCCAATAGGGCAGGGTGATCCCAAGGGCGATCTTGCCAAGCGCAACCACAAGGTTCGCCGGGGCGAGTGCGACGCCAAAGAGGAGGGGGGAGAGCAGCCAAGCATAAAGCTCGAAGGCGATCTCGCCCGCGAGCCCGGCCAGCAGGAGCGTGGGAACGGTTTGTTTGAGGGGCATAAGCAAAGTCTCTTGCAAAAGGACAGCACATCGGCGCGGCCGCAGCCGGATGGCGCGGGCGCTATGCTTTGTAAGTGGAAGTAGGGGAAAGCGCCGGACCGATGCGCCCGAGCGGATAGAAAAAGGCGCGCCACCATGGGCGCGCCTTTCAATTTAAACGTCGAGCTTGTTGTCGCCGCGCTTCCATGCCAGCGGCTGGAAGACTTCGTCGACCGGGGTTTCGGCCACGTGGTTGACGTAGTTCGAAATGGTCTTCTGCGCCATCCCAAGGATCACGTCCAGCACCGCACGGTGGCTGTAACCTGCGTCAAAAAACGCCTGCATCTGCGCGTCGGAGACAAAGCCCCGGTTGCGCACCATCTGAACGGTGAACGTCCGCAGCGCTTCGAGTTTGGGTGTCGGCAGGGCGGTTTCATTGCGCAGCGCGTCGCTGATCTCGTCCGAGACCTTCATCATCTTGGCAATGCCGGTGTGGGCGGGCACGCAGTAGTGGCACTCGTTCTCGACGTTGATCGACTGCCAAACCACGGTCAGCTCTTCGGCGTCGAAATCCGTCTCGGTGAAAAGCTTGTGCAGCACCTGATAGCCTTCATAGGCTTGCGGGCTTTCGGCCAGCACCTTGTGCAGACCCGGCAGGCGGCCAAAGGCCTTTTGCGATTCCGCCAGCAGCGGCTTGGAGGCTTCGGGTGCGGAGTCTTGGTCGTGGGACGGGAATGTCATGATCTCTACCTTTGTTAGTCGTCGATATTTGCTATTTAGGGTTTTTTGAGCGATCACTCAAGTATATATTTGAGTGATCGTTCAACACATGGTGATATCATGCCCCGCAAACCAAACCACGACCGAGCCGAGCTGATCGACCGCGCCCGCGATCTGTTTTGGCGTCAGGGCTGGGCGGGCACATCGCTGAAAGACCTCGAAGCGGTGCTGAAAATGAAGCCCGGCAGTTTCTACGCGGCCTTCGGGTCGAAAGAGGCGCTGTTCGAAATCGCCTTGGACAAATACGCCGAGGATGGGGCCGGGCGCTTGGCCGAATTGGTCGAAGCCCATGGCCCGATGGCGGCGCTGAAACGCTATCCCGAATTGGCGATTTGCCGGGAGGAGGCCCCGGCCAAGGCCTGTATGCTGTCCAAAACCCTGTTGGAATTACAGGCCCATGGGCATCCACTTGCCCAACGGGCCAGCGCGCATCTCATGGGGATGGAGGAACAGTTCGCGGCGCTTTTTGCCCAGATGCAGCAGGACGGAGAGATCGCGCCGGAACATGATCCAAAGTCACTGGCCCGGCGCTATCAAAGCGATCTGCTCGGCCTGCGTGTATCGGCCGAGCGGGAGGGAATCGACGCCCATGCCATCGCCCGCGAAATCGCGGAAGGTCTGGACCGATTGTAATCTCAGACGACGCTATTCGATCTGTTCTTCCAGCATGGCGGTGATCTTGCGCCGTTGAAAGATATTGCGGATCTGATGCGCCATGATCCGTTCCGGCACGAAATAGGGCTTGCCGTCTTTCCATTCCGCCCGAAACGCATGCCGCGCGGCGATCAATCTGGTGGTATGGCCATCCGCAGCCGCGACGGTGAGGTCCATCTGGCGGACCTTATCGAACAGGCCCTCGGTCCCGATGCGCGCTTCGGCGCGGCGCAACAGATCGAGAAAACTGCCGATATCGATGAATTCACCGCTTTTGATCGGCCCTTGATTGGTGCGGGTCAGGGGGTTTTGCACATCGTTCAGCGCCACTTCTTCGCGTTCGGTGACCTTGACGTGATAGGTCTTATCCTCCGTCACCACCCGCGCCATGACTTCGAGCAAGTAAATCGGCTCGGCCCCCATATTGGTTACGAAACAATGGGCATTCTCATCCCGCGCGATAGAGCGGTTGATCAAGATCACCGGCTGCCGTTGCCGCCGGAAATTGAGCCATAGGATATGCAGGTAAGCCAGCCAGACCACCGCCGTTAAAAGGCTGACCGCCACCTGCAACGTACCGGAATTCTCTGCGATCCAATCGAGCATCCTTTGTCTTCCTTGCGAGTGCTGTTGGGGTCGCCAGACCAACGCGCGGGGCGGCGCTTCGTTGCACAGGGATTGACGCGACGCTTGACCTGCCGCTATTATATCAATAATTCACGATATATGGATAATGAAAACGCTCTCCTAGCCTTCGCCGCCTTGGGCCAACCGACCCGTCTGGATGTCTTTCGCCTGCTGATCAAAGCGGGGGGCAAGGGAATGTCAGCGGGGGAGATCGGCGTGGCGCTCGACGTGCGGCAAAACACCATGTCCGCCAATCTGTCGGTGCTTGCCCGCGCGGGCCTGATCCGCAGCAACCGCGAAGGCCGCAGCATCCGCTATTTCGCCGATATGAACGGGCTGCGCGCACTGCTGGGGTTCCTTTTAGAGGACTGCTGCGGCGGGCAGCCAGAACTTTGCCAACCCCTGCTGGATGAATTGACCTGCTGCTAACCCTCGAAAATTACGCACGAAAGACCGCCATGACCGATACCGCACATCCCGCACCCGCTGGCCTTGGAGCATTTGAACGCTGGCTCTCGCTCTGGGTGGCGCTGGCCATCGGGGCGGGGCTTTTGCTGGGCAATCTCTTTCCCGGCATCTTCGGCGCGCTGGCCGCATTTGAGGTCGCTTCGGTCAACCTGCCCGTGGCGGTGCTGATCTGGGCCATGGTCTATCCGATGATGGTCGGTGTCGATTTCGGCGCGCTGCGGCAGGTGGGGGACAAGCCCAAAGGGCTGGTGGTGACGCTGGTGGTCAATTGGCTGATCAAACCCTTCACCATGGCTGCCCTTGGGGTGCTGTTTTTCAACCATGTCTTTGCCGGGCTAATCCCGCCCGATGACGCGCAGGCCTATCTGGCCGGGGTGATCCTGTTGGGGGCCGCGCCCTGCACCGCGATGGTCTTTGTCTGGTCCAACCTCACCCGTGGTGATGCGACCTACACGCTGGTGCAGGTCAGCGTGAATGATGTGATCATGGTCTTCGCCTTCGCGCCGATCGTGGCCTTCCTTTTGGGTGTGACCGACATCACCGTGCCTTGGGACACGCTGCTGATCTCGGTCGGGCTCTACGTCATGCTGCCGCTGCTGGCGGGGTATCTCACGCGCGAACGGCTGGTGGCCAAGGGCGGCGAAGCGGCTGTCGACGCTTTTAAAGCCCGCGTGCAGCCCTTTGCGATCATGGGGCTTTTACTGACCGTGGTGCTGCTTTTCGGCTTTCAGGGCGAGGTGATCCTTGACCGTCCGCTCGTCATCGCGCTGATCGCCGTGCCGCTGCTGCTGCAATCCTACGGCATCTTCTTCATCGCCTATGGCGCCGCGCGGGCTTGGGGCATTCCTTTCAACGTGGCCGCCCCCTGCGCGCTGATCGGCACCTCGAATTTCTTTGAACTGGCGGTTGCTGTGGCGATCAGCCTCTTTGGGCTGGGGGCGGGTGCTGCCTTGGCCACCGTTGTGGGCGTCTTGGTCGAGGTACCGGTCATGCTGTCGCTCGTGGCCTTTGCCAACCGCACGCAGCATTGGTTTCCCGCCTCCAAGTGAACCTCACCTGATAACCCACTGCCGCCTAAGGAAATTCCCGTGACCGATACGCCGAACATCGAAGAAGACCACTTCAACCCCATCGACGACGCCCGCCTGCTGTCGCCTGAGCGCGCCACCCACGGCCCGCGCATCCTTCTGCTCTACGGCTCGCTCCGCCCGCGCTCCTTCAGCCGCCTGATGACCGAAGAAGCCGCCCGTATTCTCACCCGCCTCGGAGCCGAGACGCGGACATTTAACCCCTCGGGGCTGCCGTTGCCCGACGATGCCGCACCCGAACATCCCAAAGTGCAGGAACTGCGCGATCTGGTGCAATGGTCCGAGGGCATGGTCTGGTGTTCGCCCGAACGTCACGGGGCGATGACGGGCGTCATGAAAACCCAAGTTGACTGGATCCCCCTGTCGCTCGGCGGGGTGCGCCCGACCCAAGGCAAGACTTTGGCCGTGATGCAGGTCAGCGGCGGCTCGCAGAGTTTCAACGCCGTAAACCAGCTGCGCATCTTGGGCCGTTGGATGCGGCTGCTGACCATCCCCAACCAATCCTCAACCCCCAAAGCCTTTTTGGAGTTTGACGAGGATGATCGGATGAAACCCTCGCCCTTCTATGACCGGGTGGTCGACGTGATGGAGGAACTGGTGAAGTTCACCCTGCTGACCCGCGACAACAAGGACTACCTGCTCGACCGCTATAGCGAGCGTAAAGAAAGCGCTGCGGAGCTTTCCAAACGGGTGAACCAAAAAGCGATCTGACCGCTAAAACGCAAACGGCAGGGCCAAATCTTGGCCCTGCCGCATCGTGCTACGCTAAAAAGCGATCAGTCGTTGGACCAGCCCGAAACGGCTTTGACTTCGCAGAAGTCCTCGATCCCCCAGACGCCACCTTCGCGCCCGTTGCCCGAGCGTTTCATGCCGCCAAAGGGCGCGCCCGCGCCACGGCTTTCGCCATTCATCTCAACCATGCCCGACCGCAGCTTGGCCGCCAGACGGTTGCGCCGCGCGCCATCGCTGGACTGGACGTAGTTGGTAAGGCCGTAGACCGTGTCATTGGCCATCTCGACGGCTTGATCTTCGTCCTCGAACTTCATGATGGCCAATACGGGGCCAAAGATTTCCTCGCGGGCGATGGTCATGTCGGACGTGACATCGGCAAAAACCGTGGGTTTGACATAGAAACCGCGGTTCAGATGCTCTGGCCGTCCGGTGCCACCGGCCACCAGCCGCGCGCCTTCGTCGATGCCCTTTTGGATCAGGTCTTGGATCTTGCCCCATTGCGCTTCGTTCACGACCGGGCCGATGTGGCGCCCCTCTTCGCTGGCGGGGCCGACTTCGACCTTATTGGCGACTTCGGCGGCGGTCTCGACCGCTTGGTCATAGGCGCTGGCTTCGACGATCATCCGGCTGGGTGCGTTACAGCTTTGACCGGTGTTGTTCATCATATGCAGCACGCCGCGTTTCACGGCCTTGTCGTCGGCATCGGCAAAAACGAGGTTCGCGCCTTTGCCACCAAGCTCCAGATGGACCTTTTTCAGCGTATCCGCCGCGTTCTTGGAAATCGCAATGCCCGCGCGGGTGGAGCCGGTGAAGCTCACCATATCCACGTCCTCATGGCCGGTCAGGGCGGTGCCCACGGTCATGCCATCGCCGTTCACAAGGTTGAAGACACCGGCGGGGAAGCCTGCCTCATCCATCATTTCGGCAAAGACCACGGCGCTCAGCGGGCTTTCCTCAGAAGGTTTCAGCACCATGGTGCAGCCAGCGGCGACAGCAGCGCCCACTTTCAGCATCACTTGGTTCATCGGCCAGTTCCACGGCGTGATCATCGCCACGACGCCAACCGCTTCGTGGATGATCCGGTCGTTCGGCGCGTGATCGCCCAAGGGCTTTACGAATTTGAAATCTTTCGCCGCTTTGATGAAGTTCTTCAGGTGGCTGTAACCTGCGCCCCATTGCGAGCTGCGCGCCATTTCGATGGGCGCGCCCATCTCGGTGCTGATCGCTTGGGCCATGTCTTCGGTCCGGGATTTATAGACCTCGGCCAGTTTCTCCATCAGCGCGATACGCTCTTCGGGGGTGGTGGCCATCCAACCGGGCAGGGCGGCCTTGGCCGCTGCCACGGCGGCGTCCACATCCTTGGCCCCGCCGAGCGAGATCACGGTGCAGGGCTCTTCGGTCGATGGGTTGATGACCTTATGTTCGCTGCCCTCAAGCGGGGCGACCCATTTGCCGTCGATATAGAAATCACGTTTTTCGATCATGCTCTGTCTCCGTTATTGGCCAAGCGGGCGTCTTTTTTGCCGCTTAGAAGTGTCCGGGAATCGCCGGCTCCCGATATGCCTAGGACAATTTTACGGGGCGGAAAAGTTCAGAGGTGGTTTTTGATCAAAAATACGGACGTGGCGGCCCGAAACCAGCGGGCCCGCGGGGGACGCTTAGCCCTGGGCTGGGAAGCGGATCTCGACACAAAGCCCGTCTTGGCCCTCGACCTTCAGCGTCGCCTCATGCTGGAAGGTGAGCGTGCGGATCATCCGCCAGCCCAGCGAATCCGACCGCTCGGGCCGTTTGGCATCTTCGGGCAGGCCGACACCATCGTCATAGACTTTCAGCGTCAGACCTTCATCGCTCTCTTGTGTGACCTCAATGGTGATCACCCCTTTGTCGCGCCCTTTGAAAGCGTGTTTATAGGCGTTGGTGATCAACTCGCCCACGATCAGCCCGATGTCGACGGCCAGTTTGTTGTCCATCTTAAGGCTGGGGCAAATCAGCTTGATGCCAATGCTCTGGCGATCCCCGGTAAAGGCGCGTTCGGCGTTCTTGGTGACCTCATCCAGCATATCAGACAGATCAAGGTCGGTGCTGTCGGTTGAGCGTTGCATCAACTCATGCGCCTTGGAGAGCGAGCCGACGCGGGTTTCCAACTCGCGCAGCACTTGGCGGGTCTCGTCCTCTTTGGCTTGGCTCTTGCTCATCCGGATCAGCGCCACGATCAGGGCAAGGTTGTTGCCCGTGCGGTGGTGCAATTCCTGCATCAAGAGGTCACGGTCGGCGATGCCTTCGCTCAACTCGCGGTTCTGTTCGGTCAGCGCGGCGGTCGGGTCTTTGGCGTTATAGGCCTCCAGCGCCGCGAGGGCGTCGGCCTTGATCTGCTCAACAGCGCATTGCGGTTCGGGCAGCAGAAACTCCGCATGGACCCGCGTGCCCTCTTGGCCGGTGTCCACATCAAAGCGGGCCGCGATACGTTGCACGCCGCGCAGGCCCAGCCCCATGCCCGTCTCCGACACGATGTCGCGGGTGGGGTCAAGCTTGTCTTCCTCAATGCCGCGGCCCTGATCAATCACTGTCAGGCCAAGGGCAGGCTTGCCGTTGACATCCGTCAGCGAAAACCGGGCGCGGCCCTTTTGCCCATGCTCAATGGCGTTGCGGCCCAGTTCCACAGCGGCGGTGACGGTGCGCGTCCGCTCAAAAGAGGTAAAGCGCATCGCTTCGGTCAGGGTCAGGGCAATCTGGCGCAGAGCCGCGATATCGCCGCCTTTTTCAAGGTTAACCGACGTGAGGTTCGTAGCTTTCATCAGTCCGCGTCCCGTGCAATGCGTATGACCACGATGGAGGCGTCGTCACGCCCGCGAAATGCCCGGTCGAGCAGGAAGCCAGCGATCAAGAGCGGGGATTTCCACAATAGACCCTGTGGAAGATAGCTGTCGCGCAGGGTTTTCAACCCGTCGCTGTGCAGGATCATCAGATCCCCCGGTTCAAGGTCAAAGGTCTCTTCATAGCCCCGGGTGGCGCGTGCGCCGATCCGGCCGTCGCGGACCGGCAGGCGTTTGACCTCGCCATTGCGGACCCGCAGGGTGGCGATATTGCCCAAAGCGGCATAGCGCAGCACCATCTGCGGCTGCGCGATATGCACAAGGGCCGCCACCGCGCCGCGCTTGCCGATCAATTTCTCGGTCACCTCACGCATCACGGCGCCCGGCTCGCTGTTGAAGCTGCGGGTGGCGGTGACCGCCTCTGTCACCTCCAGCGACGCGGCTGCGGCCTCGGGGCCATGGCCCAAGCCATCGCAAACCAGAATATCAGTGGCTTTCGGCGTTTGCCGCAGCAGATAGTCGTCGCCGCATTCCTCTTCGTTCGGGTGACAGACCCGCAGGCCCACGGCCTCAACCCCATGGGTCGCGCAGAGGGGGCTGTCTTTGGCAAAGCTGCAAACGATGGTGGTGCCGACCTCGGACCCGCTGAAGATGTCGAATTCATCCGACAGACGGCGGATCGCGCCAAGGCCCAGCCCGGCGGAATCGCCACTGCTCATGCCGTCTTGGAACATGTGATCCATATCGCTGATGCCGGGGCCCCGATCGGTAAAGATCATCACGATCTTGTCGCCCTTGCCCTCGGCCGGCGCGTTGATCAAGGCGCGGCCTTTCTCGGCGTAGCGCAGGATGTTGGTGGTGGCTTCGGTGGCGACGATGGCCAACTCGTCGGTCCGGTGTTTCGGCCAATCGTGCTGGGCGGCCAGACGCCGTGCGGCGCGGCGGACCACGGCGATGGCGCTTTGGTCCTGAACTTCGACCCATTGTTTCATAGGTTCACACTCATCATCACGCTGGTGCCCCCGCCGACGGCGGTGCGGATTTCAAATTTCTTGGCCAGCCGCTGTGCGCCGCCCAAACCACGGCCAAGGCCGCCGCCCGAAGTATAGCCGTCCGTCAGGGCCAGTGCCACGTCCTCGATCCCCGGTCCCTTGTCCCAACAAACCACGCTAAGCTGCTTGGCCCTTGGGTCGATATAGATGGAAAATTCACCTCCGCCAGCGTGAACGATCGCATTGCGGGCGATTTCGCTGACGGCGGTGGCGAAACGTGTGACATTCAGCGCCGAAGCGCCGTGTTCTTTCATGTAGCGCGCCACGGCTTGGCGCACCGTCACCGCGTCACCGCTGGTATTTAGTTTGAACTGAGAGAGAAGAACCTGCGCCCCTAGGTCCTTTTCGTCAAACGCGGCGTAGCTGGGCAAGGGCATGTGTCAGGCTTAACGCGGTGCGAATTTCCGGCAGGTACATGCCAAGCTCGACCAACGTGACCGCCACCGTGGGGCGCATGCCGACCACATAGGTATCCGCCGCCAGCAGACGGGAAATCCCCGCCAACTGCGCGATCACACGGCCCACGAAGGTGTCGACAATCTCAAGCGCTGAGATATCGAGGATCACCCCGTCGATGCGGTTCTCGGATATTTTGTTCGACAACCGGTCTTGAAGCTCCAAGATCTCGGTGTCCGTGATGTCATCCTGTATCGAAACGAGGAGCGCATGTTCGACCAGATTAATCGACGTGACACCGGCCACCTTATTGGCCCTCGGTCTTCTTGATCACGTAGCCCACGGTCAGCAGCGCGTCCGACAGGGCGGTGCGGATGCTCGACCGGGTGGAAACGGTGCCGACATCAATGCCAAGCTGCACCATGGTCTGAGCGATCATCGGGCTGATGCCGCTGATGATGCACTCGGCACCCATCAGACGCACGGCAGCGGCGGCGCGCAGCAGGTGTTGTGCCACCTGCGTGTCGACGGTGCCGACGCCGGTGATGTCCATGATGACCACTTCGGCCTGCCGTTCCAGAATGGTTTGCAGCAGATTCTCCATCACCTCTTGGGCGCGGGCGGAATCCAGCGTGCCGATCAGCGGCAGGGTCAAAACACGGTCCCAAAGCTCGACCACGGGGGTCGACAGTTCCAGCATCTCTTGGCGTTGACGATCAATGATCTGCTCACGCTCAAGAATGAAAATCTCGTTGGTGTAGATGGCAAAGGCATCGACCAGACGGGTGACCAGCATCACGTCGCGGATCAATACGCCGTGTTCGCTGTCTTGCATCGCTTCGAGCCGTTTGAACAGCGGCGCTTTCAACGCCAACACAAAGGTCGCCATCTCGGTTGGGGTCACGCCGCGGTTGACACGTTCACGGCTAACATCGGCCAGAACGGCGCGCAGATCGTCCCATTGGGTATCATCGAAATCGAAATCTTCGCCCGAGATGCCATCGCGCACACCTTTGGAAAAGGCTTTGAGCAATTCGCGGTTCTGGTTCCGGCTCTCCGCATCGGAGAACAGGTCAGAACGTTTCACGCCCTCTTTGACCTGCGTTCCCAGCCACTCCTCGATGATACCTTTGAAATCGGTGTCGAGAACAGTCAGAATATTGGCCGTAGCAGATTGCGGCATCTTGAACCCCAGTGTTTATTTCACCCCCCATAGGCCAATCGTGGGGCCAAGTGTCAATAGGACGCAGGGATTTTGATCGGCGGCAAAGCGCCATCGGGGGCGCGCCATGTGATTGACTATGACCGCTTTTCGCGTGCCGCGGCGGGGGTGGGGCAGGCCATCGACGTTGGGTCTTCGCTTACGAGTTTGGAGGTGGAGGTGATTGGAGCGCTAGGGGCCCACGGCTCCACCATAAAGGGGTAGCCCCCGTCGCATCGCCCACCCGCAGGCAGGCGATGACTGTCTCTTAGTCGCGGGTGGCGGCTTATGCCGCCTCGCCGGGATGCCGTGGGACCAGCGCGCGGACCAGATCACGCATATGCAACACGCCGACCTGTTTGCCCTCGCGCATGACGCGGTAGTTGTTGGTCGTATCCCCTCCAGAAACCGCGATGATGCTTTCCAGCGTGTCGTCGAAATCGACCTCACCGGCCACATCTGCAGGCGGCACCTCGGTCTTCTCCATGACCGACCGTACCCGCAGCACCCGCGCGCGGTTGATGTCGCTGACGAAGGCTTCGATGTAGGGATCATTGGGGTTCAGCAGGATATGCTGTGGCTCGCCCTGCTGGACGATGAACCCGTCTTTGAGGATCACCAGATGGTCCGCCAGTTTTAGCGCCTCGTCCAGATCGTGGGTGATGAAGATCACGGTCTTATGCAGCTCTTCTTGCAACTCGATCAGCAGATCCTGCATGTCGGTCCGGATCAGCGGGTCGAGCGCGGAGAACGCCTCGTCCATCAGCATCACGTCAGAGTTCGACGTGAGCGCGCGGGCGATGCCCACACGCTGCTGCATCCCGCCAGATAGCTGCGCGGGATACTGCTCTCCTTGCCCCTCCAGCCCGACGCGGTTCAGCCATTTGGTGGCCTCAGCCGCGTATTTGCTGCGGTTCTTGCCTTCGATCTCCCAGCTGAGCCCGGTGTTTTCCAACACCGTGCGATGCGGCAGCAGGGCGAACTTTTGGAACACCATCGACATCTTGTGCTTGCGCATCTCGCGCAGGCGACGCTCGTTGTAGTCGAGGATGTTCTCGCCGTTCATGATCACTTCGCCCGAGGTGGGGTCAATGAGGCGGTTGAGGTGCCGGATCAGGGTCGATTTGCCCGAACCCGACAGCCCCATGATCACCGTGGTCTTGCCCGCAGGCATGTCCACGTTGATGTTGTTAAGACCCAGCACATGGCCGGTCTCGGCCTGAAGGTCGGTCTTGCTCATGCCGCCGCGCACCTTCTCCAGCGCGCCCTGCGGGTCATCGCCGAAGATTTTATAGAGGTTGCGGACGGAAATCTTGATATCGTCTGTCATGTCTGGCCTCACTTCTGCGCCGCGTTGATCCGCGCAAGCGCGGCTTTGGTGACCCGGTCGAGGATGATCGCAAGCAGCACGATCCCCAGACCCGACAGGAGGCCCACGCCCAATTCAAGGCTCCGAATGCCGCGCAGCACCAGCACGCCCAGACCGGGGGCCGAAACCAGCGAGGCGATAACGACCATGGCGAGGCTCATCATGATGGTCTGGTTCACACCGGCCATGATGTTGGGCAGCGCCAGCGGGATCTGCACCTTGTAAAGCTTTTGACGGTTGGTCATGCCAAAGGCGTCGGCGGCCTCGATCACGTCTTTGTCGACCAGACGGATGCCAAGGTCGGTCAGACGCACCACCGGCACGATGGCGTAAAGGATGATCGCGATGCCGTAGAGCTTGGGCTCGGTCACCGAAAAGAGGAAGATCAGCGGGATCAGGTAGACGAAGGGCGGCAGGGTTTGCAGCATGTCCAGCACCGGGATCATCGTGCGCTGCACACGGTCACTGCGCGACATGGCGATGCCGATGGGCACGCCCAAAAGCACACATATAAAGGCGCAGACAAAGATGATCGCCAGCGTCTGCATGGTGTGTTCGTAAAAGTCGATAAAGGCGAGGAAGCCAAAGACCAGCGCCACCAGACCCACCAGTTTCAGCGAGCGGCCCACGGCAAAGGTGATCGCCATCAAAAGCGGGATCATGATGAACCATGGTACCGCCTGCATGATCCAAAGCGCATTCTCTAGCGCCCAGCTCAGCGGTTGGGTCAGCGGATCGACAACGACTTTGAGACTGTCCTTGATGGCGAGGAAGCCCTCTTCCAGCCCTTGGGTCAGATCACGCGACTGTGGGATCGCGTTGCAACTGTCATGCAGCGCATCGAGCGAAGGGAAGGGGGCGTCCCAAAGCGTCGTATCGGCATCGCCGCCCGCTTGGCCCATGAGATCGGCCATGGAGCTAAGCCCACCGCCTTGGTCATCGCCGCACCAGCCGCGCAGGCCGAGCGAGTCAAAGAAGTTATCGTAGGTCGCCATCTGTCGCTTTCCCGGTCTGCATCAGACCGTTTACTTTTGGGGAGGGGGCCGGTGCGCCGCGCGGTCTGCGCGGCGTCGGCTGCCCCATGCAGAGGCGGCAAATCAAACCCATGTCCTTGCAAAGAAACTGCGCAGTCGGCGGGGGCCAAGGCGCAGTCGGTGTGAAAAGACGTAAGTCTTGCCGCCCGTTCTGAAACAAACGGGCGGGAAACCCAAATGAGTTCCCCGCCCGCCGTTTTGTCACTCTGTCTTACTGCTCAAGCAGCTTGGACAGGTTGCCACGGGCGTCTTCGCTCAGCCAATCGGCCCAGACGTCCTTGTTGTTCTGCAAGAAGTAAACAGCCGCTTCTTCATTCGAAGCGTTGCTTTCGCCCTGCCATGCCAGCAGCTTGCTCATCTCTTCGGTCTTGAAGGAGACGTTGCCGATGAATTCCGCGATCTCAGGATTGTTGTCGTGGAAATCCTTGGTCATCACAGTCAGAACCGGCGCCGTCGGGAAGGCCGAAGGCTTGGGCTCTGGGTTTTCGGCGTTCTGGTTGGCGCTGTGCGCGGCCTCGTCAAATTCGCCCAGATCGACGCTGGTCATGTCGTATTTGCCCAGCGGCGTGGTTGGGGCCCAATAGTAGCCGAACCATGGCTCTTTGCTTTCATAGGCCGACGCCATCGAGGTCACCATCGTCTCACCCGAGCCGTGGTCAAAAACTTCGATGCCATTGCCTTCGAGGTCATAGGCGCGGGCGAGGTTGTCGCTCACGATGCGGCAGCCCCAGCCATCGGGACAGTTGTTGAACATGCCGCCGACCAGTTCGGGGTTTTCCAAGATGCCTTCGATGGTGGCAAGCTCGGGATGCTCATCCACAAGATAGGTCGGCACCCACCAGCCTTCGACACCACCGGGATCAAGCACGGAAGTCAGCTCAACAATCTTGCCGTCCGCTTTCAGCTTTTTGTAAGCGTCACCGGCGGAGTTCGGCCACAGTTCGGGCACGATGTCCGGCTCGTTGTTCTCGGACAGCGATGTCACGGCGGGCGTGGTGTCCGACGGTACCACGGTCACATCGCAGGAATAGCCCTGAACCAGCAGGAATTCGGTCACGGCGGTGACGATCTGTGCCGAGGCCCAGTTCATTTCCGCGATCGAGACTTCGCCGCAGTCCTGAGCGGCGGCAGCCATGGGGGTCGCGACGGCGAAAACCGTGCCAAGCAAATAGCGTTTCATAGTGATATCTCCTCTAGTGTATCCGCAGTTCCACGCAGGCGCGCACCGCTGATCTTTGTCCCTTTGCATCAAGAAGAAGCCGGTCGCGCGATAGGGCGCGGCAGCTTTCGATGGCCGGGTTTGCTGGAGATAAGAAAACAAATCGCGCGTCCCTGTGCAACACGATTGCCGAGAGGATGACGCAAGTTCGGGCACCGCGCCGGGTGTGGCGCGGTGCGGTTATGACCGGTGCCCCCCTGCAGGACGCCATATAATTAAGGCCCGCCGCGACCCTTCAAGCGGGGCGCGGGTGGGGCTGTTCAGCGGCGGGAAAAACTTTCCATGTCGCGGATATGCTGGGGGATGTCTTTGCGGTTCAGGCCAATATCCTGCAGCAGACGGTCATCCATCGCGTTCAGCGTCGACAGCGTGCGGTTGCGCTCCCAACGGCGCGCGGTGTCGCGCAGGGCACGCCGCAGCATGGCGACAAGGGCCAGACCCTCGGCGTTGGCGACTTGACCGATGGTGCCGTTAAAGGCGGTTCCGGGCATCCCGGCGATCTGGTTGGTGTTCTTCAGCAGGCGGAAATGCATGGCATGCTCCATATCAGAAAGGTCGTAAAAGGAAGGATCCGCAAAAGACGACGGTCAGTGCCAAGAGGCCGGGCCGGGTCGGTTGTGTGGGTCTCATCCCGAGTGTGATCCGGAAAGTCAGTTGGAACCCCGATGGTCCGAACAGGCGGATCGGCCTGTCCGACCGGGGTTACCGGCGGTTCAGCAGCGTGCCCGGTTTGCGCGGGCGCCTCTTATGAACGGCATACATCAACATGCGGCGCATTTGGTCTACCCGAGCGGCCATTGCAATAGGGTGAAATGGGGGGTGCGACACCCTGCCGCAGGGGCGGGGCGCAGAGTGCACTATGGCTGGGGTTTGCGCGCCATCGGCGCGGTGTCGTTTGTGGACTTTGAAATGTCGTTTTGAGGGTCGGATTTGGCGCATTTTGGCGCGGATGTTCGGGGGGAGGTAAGCGGCTAGTGAGGTATACGTTCGAGACCAGCAGCCGCCTTTGCGCGATTAAGTCTGCCGCAAAGAGGCGATAGGCCGCTTCTTATAGGCCCACCTCGCCGCGCCGGTTGCGGTTCCGATGTGTTTCCGGCGAAATGCCTTGCATGAGCTTCTGAATCCCCCTGCAGGTGCGCGACTGATTCGGCGGGAATAAGGCGCTCTACCAGTGGCTTTGTCACCAGTTCCGCAGGTTTTCGGGCCATTGGTTCCAGCTTGTGAACAAGCAATCAAAAAGAATGACGAAAACAAGGCGGCACAGATGCGGCGCATTTGCGGCAACATTGTCTCTCACCGCGAAACAATCTTGACCGGGGGTGAAAGGGCGCGGCCGCATTTTGGCGTTAATTTTCCTTAATCCTATGGCGAATCGCGATTTCGGCGAGGAATGCCAGGGAAACAATCGCCGCCATGAGATCGGCTAAACCACCTGAATTGCGGCAAAACTTCATTTGGTTCCGGCAATTTTCAAACATTTTTTCCTTTGTCCATTCGTATAGGAGGGCTATCCCTTTAGGTGCCCAACTGGGGGGCAAAGAAGTCTGTAGGTCACGGGGGCGGCCGCATTAAGCGCATCACGGATGCGGGAGATGTGGGTACGCCGCAAGTTAGCGCCGTAAGCACAACATACCGGGGAGGTGTTCTTCTCGGTTTGTGGGCCTCGTACAGGCTCTTCCCTTCGTTGCTGCAAGTATGCAGGCCGCCTGATCTGGATTTCAGCCAGCGGGGCGCGTGTGAATGGAGGGAGAGACGACATGAGACATAAGCGACAGGTCCTGCCACTGGCCTTCTGCGGGGCAAGAATTGCCCGGTTCGATCGCTCTGCCGTTCGGCGCTCCATACATCAGATTGAAACAGCATCTACTTCCAAGACGGCCGCGTTGCGCGCCGCGTGCAACACCGCTCAGGAGATTTCACAATGATTAGAACACTTGATTTCAACGCGTTCAGCGCAGGCACCATCATTGACGATGAATATGCAGCTCTGGGCGTTACGGTTTCGGCCAGCGGCGGAGCCGGCGATGCGATGATCTTTGACAGCAGCAACCCGACAGGTGGCGACAGCGATCTGGCCTCCGACACGCTTGAAGGTCTGCTGATCGTCTCTGAAGACGGCGATCAAAGCGACCCGGACGACAACGCCGGCGGCGGCAGCCTGTTCTTTGATTTCGATGACATGGTGCGCATGAAGGGCGTCACCTTCAAAGACATCGAAGAGACCAGCGGCGAGGGCACCCGTGTCATCTTTTACGATGACAATGGCGACGTGATCCAGAACCACTACGTTCAGCCCACCGGCGACGGCGGCGAACGGTTCGTTCAGTTCAACATTGACGGCGTGTCGCGCTTTGAAGTGCGGTTCGAAGGCTCCGGCGCGATCGACAATGTGATCTTCGACGACGACAAGCCAGAGGGCGGCGGCAACGATGCGCCCGTGGCCGAAGACGATGTGCTTGAGATCGACGAAGACACCTCCGGCACCGTTGACGTGCTGGGCAATGACAGCGACAGCGATGGCGACACGCTGACCGTCACCATGGCAACCTGCCCTGCGGGGCCTGTGGTCATCAACGACGATGGCACGCTGACCTTCACGCCCGATGCGGATTTCAACGGCGACACAACCATCACCTACACCGTGGACGACGGCAATGGCGGCACCGACACCGGCACCGTGAATGTCACCGTGAACCCGGTAAACGATGCGCCCGAGGCCAATGACGACACGGCCAGCACCACCGGCACCGAAGCGGTCGTGATCCCGGTTCTGGACAACGACACCGATGTGGATGGCGACACGTTGAGCGTTGCAGATGCCTCCAGCGACGATGGCACCGTGACCATCAACGACGATGGCACCATCACTTTTGTTGCCGATGACGGTTTCACCGGCGACGCGACGATCACCTATACCGTGTCCGACCCCGACGGTTTGACCGACGAAGGCACCGTGACTGTCACCGTGGGTGACGGCGATCCGACCCGCGACGGCTATGTTGACGGCACCGCAGGCGATGACATGATCGACACCGCCTATACCGGCGACCCCGATGGCGACATGATCGACAACGACGACGCGATCCTGCCCGGTGCCGAAGGCGATGACGACTATGTCCGCGCAGGTGACGGTGACGACACCATTCTGGCAGGCGACGGCGATGACATCGTCGAAGCCGGTGCGGGCTCTGACGTGGTCGACGGCGGTGACGGTGACGACATGATCACCACCGGCAACGACGATATCGCGCCTGATTTGGGCTACCCGGAAAGCGACAGCGACAGCTTGAGCTTTGACCCCGATGCCGATCCCGAGAACGACCGCGACTCCGTCGATGGCGGCGCGGGCAATGACACCATCTCGACCGGCGACGACCGTGACACCATCACCGGCGGCACGGGCGATGATGTGATCGACGCGGGCATCGACGACGATTGGGTTGATGGCGGCGACGGCGATGACCGTATCGTCGGCGGCGAGGGCAACGACAGCATCCTTGGTGGCGCTGGCAATGACACGATCTTTGCCGGCAATGATCCCGACCTCGGCCTTGATGTGCTCGACATCCCCGACGAAGATGATGCGTCCAACCCCTTCACCCCCGACCGTGTTACGGACAACGGGAGGGATACGGTCGACGGTGGTTCGGGCAATGACGTGATCTATGGCGCCGATGACGCCGACATGCTGCGCGGCGGTTCTGGCGATGACTATATCGACGGTCAGATCGACGATGACATCATCGAAGGCAACACCGGCAATGACACGCTGCTTGGCGGTCAAGGCGACGACAGTATCTCGGGCGGTCAGGGCAATGATGAGCTTGACGGCGGCACCGGCGATGACACGCTACGCGGCAACCGTGACGATGACCTGCTGGTCGGCGGCGAAGGCGATGACCTGCTCGACGGTGGCGGCGAGAATGACACGCTGATGGGCGGCGAGGGCGACGACACGCTGCAAGGCGGTCAGGGCGACGATCTGCTCGACGGTGGTGCGGGTGTCGACGTGATGACCGGCGGTGCCGATCAGGACAGCTTCGTCAACGTAAACGCAGGCGATGATGTCGACGGTGGCAGCGCTGGCATGGACTTTGACACGCTCGATCTGCGCGGCTCGGCCCCTGAGGGTGGTCGCTTCGAGATCACCTATACATCGGACGACCGCGAAGACGGTTTCGTCGACTACTTCAACGAAGACGGCAGCGATGCCGGGCGTTTGAACTTTGTCGAGATCGAAAATGTCATCCCCTGTTTCACACCGGGCACCAAGATCGCCACACCGCGTGGTGAGGTCCGTGTGGAGGCGCTTGAGGTCGGTGACCGGGTCATCACCCGCGACAACGGCATCCAAACGATCCGTTGGGTCGGCGCACGTGAGATGACGGGGGCCGAATTCGAAATGGCCGCCCATCTCAAGCCGGTGCTGATCCGCAAGGGCGCGCTTGGCAATGCACTGCCAGAGCGTGACATGATGGTCAGCCCCAACCACCGCGTGTTGGTCGCCAACGAGAAAACGGCGCTCTACTTCGAAGAGCGTGAAGTGCTGGTTGCGGCGAAACACCTGACCGGCATGGAGGGCATCGACGTGGTCGAGGTCTCTGGCACCACCTACATCCACGTGATGTTCGACCGCCATGAGGTGATCCTGTCGGATGGCACATGGACCGAGAGCTTCCAGCCTGGTGACATGTCGCTGGCCGGTATCGGCGAAGAGCAACGCAACGAGATCCTTGAGCTCTTCCCTGAGCTTGCGACAAAGGACGGCATCGAAGGCTACACCGCCGCCCGCCGGTCGCTGAAAAAGCACGAGGCCAGCTTGCTGGTGAAATAATCCCGTAAGGGCGGGACGCGATGCAGCTTGGAAACGGGGCGGGTGACCGCCCTGTTTTCTTTAGTGGGGCTATTCCTGCGGCTTTCGCCACGCGGCCCAATCTTCGGGCGTGTCGAGGTCGAGCCGCGCGCGTTGACCGGGCAGGGGCACCATCTGCACCCGCGCGCCTGCGCCACACACCACCGCACGGCCCCCATCATCGCCGCTCAGCTGTTTGAGTTGGTCAAACAGCGCGGCGGCAAAGATGATCGGATGCCCCGGCCTGCCATCCTCTGTCGCGGCGCGCCAGATCAACGTCTCACTGCTAAGATCAACCGAAGCCGCAAGGCGGGCCAGATCGCTGGGCTCAAGGTCGGGCATGTCGGCCAACATCACCATGGCCGCCGCCGTGTCCGGGGGCAGGGCCGCAAAGGCGCGGCGCAGGCTGGCGCCCATGCCCTCGGACGCATCGGGAATGGGAAGCGGCGTGATATCCAGCCCGGTCACGGCCGAGTAGCGCGGATGCGGCGCGGGCGGCAGGGCGACCATCACGGGGCCGACGCTTTGCGCCACCCGCGTCTGACGGCGCAACAGGGGCTGGCCGTCCACGTCTTCCATCAATTTGTCGCGCCCCCGCATCCGGGAAGAGGCTCCGGCAGCGAGGAGGATCACAGGCAGAGAGGCTTTTGTCATAGCGCCAGACTACCGGGCGCAGCGCGCGGGGATAAGGGCTTTCTTGCACCTTGCCACGGGCCAGATATCAGCGCCGCCAAAGGTTGCAAATTCCTGCTAAACCACCGTTGGCAGGGCGCTTTTTCGTGCTACCCTTGCCCCATGAACATCAAAGACCTGATCCCGCACACACTGTTTCGCAAAGCCCGCGAATATTCTCGTAAACTTTGGGTGCGGGTGGTCGTCATGGGGCTGTTGGCCTTTGTCGCCCTCGGGATGACGCAGCTGTTTGAGCCCTTGGTGCCCAAGGAGGTCGCCACACGTTTGACGGGCGAGGCGGCGGATCGGCTTTTGCAGATCATCGCGGATGCGATGCTTGCGGTTACGATCTTTTCGATCACCATCATGGTCACGGTCTACCGCTCTACCTCGGCCCAATTCACGCCGCGGGCGCATCGGCTGATCATTCAGGACCGGACCACCCAGAACACCCTTGCCGTTTTCATCGGGGCCTATGTGTATGCTTTGGTGGCGATCATCATGCGCGAGTTGGGCATCTATGTCGACGAACGCTCTTTCGTATTGTTCCTGACCACGGTGATGGTGCTGGCGATCATCGTGATCTTTCTGATCCGTTGGGTGCTTCACCTGCAAAGTTTCGGTAGCCTGATCGACACCACGCGCCAAATCGAAGCCGTAACCACATCGCTGTTCAAGGAGCGGCTAAAGACCCCCTGCATGGGCGGCCACCCTCTGACCGGCCCCACCCCTGACAACGCCCGCCCGATCTTTGCCCCCGAAAGCGGCTATATCAAACATATCTACCCCGAGGCGCTGGACCAGCAGGCGCGCGATCATGGGGTGGCGATCTATCTTACCCGCCGCATTGGCGATTTCGTTTTTGTCGGAGAGCCTTTGGTCATGGTCACCCAGCAGGGCAGCCCGCAGGACGACGAGCACGACTGGGACAGCCTTGAGCAAAAGGTTTTCGACACCGTGCAACTGGGCGATCTGCGCACCTTTGACCAAGACCCGCGTTTTGGCCTGCGGGTGCTGGGAGAGGTCGCCTCCAAAGCGCTGTCGCCGGGGATCAACGATGGTGGCACGGCGATTGATGTCATCACCCGCATCGGGCGCATCCTGTCATATTATTCGGACGAGGCGAAGCCGGGCGGCAAGGTCAACCTGCCCAACCTGCATATCGCGCCGATCCCGTCGGATGCGCTGATCGAAGATGGCTTTGGCGCGCTGGCCCGGGATGGGGCCTCGGTCGTTGAGGTGCAGATGGCCTTGCAAGAGGTGCTGGCCGGGCTGATGCACCACCCTGACCCCGGCCTTGCCGCCTCGGCCCGGGACGCGGCAGAGAACCACCTGCGCCGCGCTTTCGAAGAGGTGCCCTTTGGCCCCGACCGGGCGCGGATCTGGGCCGCCGCATGCAAAGAGGTGCGCGCGGCGGTGGAGACACCGGACTAAGCGGAGGTCAGAGGGGGCGGATTTTTAGCTGCGTGATGCGGTTTCCGTCCCGTTCCATCACTTCGAACCGGAAGTTGTGGAAAGAGAACACCTGCCCCACGGTTGGGATCATCTGCGCTTCGTGGATCACCAGCCCGGCCACGGTATTGGCCTCGTCATCGGGCAGGGACCAGTCGGTGGCCCGGTTAAGATCGCGGATCGTCATGGCCCCTTCAACCATCAGATGCCCGTCCTCGGATTGTTTGAGCGGGTGATCTGCGTCGGGGTCGAATTCGTCTGTAATCTCGCCCACGATCTCTTCGAGGATGTCTTCGAGCGTGATCAGCCCTTGCAGTGAGCCATATTCATCCACCACCAGCGCAAAATGCGTGCGGCGGCGCAGGAACTGGCGCATCTGTTCATCGAGGGTAGAGGTTTCGGGCACGAAATAGGGTTTCATCACCACATCGGCCACGTTGAACCCCTTGAGCGCCGCCGCATTGCCGTTGGGGCCGCCGATCAGCTTGTACATGGCGCGCAGCAGGTCCTTGGCGTGGATCACGCCGATGATGTTTTCCGGATCATCGCGGAAGACGGGCAGGCGGGTGTGGTTGGATTGCAGGCATTTTTCCATGATGTCGGTCGGGTCGGATGCCGCATCGATCATCTCGATCCCCGAACGGTGAAGCATGACCTCTTCCACCGCGCGTTCGCGCAGGTCGAGCGCGCCCAAGATACGGTCGCGGTCTTCCTTTTCGACAACGCCTTCGGAATGGCCAAGTTGCAAGGCGCCGGCGATCTCTTCGCGGACGGCCAGAATGTTGCTGTCCGGGTCAATCTGAACGCCGAACAGCCGCAGCACGCCGCGCACGAAATAGCGCACCGCCGTCACCACCGGCGAGAAGACAAGCACCACGATGCTGATCGGGCGCGAGACCAGCGCCGCCGCCGTTTCGGCATTGGTGATGGCATAGGTCTTGGGCAGCACTTCTGAGAAGACAAGCACCAGAAGTGTCATCACCAGCGTCGCCAGCGCCACGCCGCTTTCGCCGAAAAGCCGGGTGAACAGCGCCGTCGCCATGGAGGCGGCAAGGATGTTGACCAAGTTGTTGCCCAGAAGGACCGAGCCGATCAGCCGCTCGTTATCCTCGGTGATTTTGAGCGCCCGTATCGCCCCGCTTGCCCCTTTGTCGGCCTGCGCGCGCAGCTTCCCGCGCGAGGCGGCGGTCAGTGCTGTTTCGGACCCCGAAAAGAAGCCCGACAGGACGAGGAGAAACAGGATAATTCCGGTACTGATCCAGAATGCGGTGTCAAAAAGGGCGGGGCCCGTTTCCATGAGGTCTAAATCCATCCATTATGTGTTGCGAATGTTATGGGCGCAGGGGCTGCGTCATTCAAGGGTCGCAACGGGTGAGGGTGGTGTGATGCAGGCGAAAATCAACTGTGCAGAGCTCGGGGTTCTGGACGGGCCGCTGCTGTTGTTCGGCGGGCCCTATTCCAACCTTCAGGCGGTAGCAGCGCTGGCGGGTTTTGCCGCCGCGCACGGCATCGGCGGGGATCAGATGATCTGCACCGGGGATATCGTCGCCTACTGCGGGGCACCAAGCGAAAGCGTGGCGGCGATCCGGGCGCTTGGCTCTGCCGTGGTGGCGGGCAATTGTGAGTTGCAACTGGCCGGCGGGGCCGAGGATTGCGGCTGCGGCTTCGCGCCGGGCAGCAGTTGCGACATGCTTTCGGGCGCGTGGTACGCCCATGCCGCAAGCCAGTTGGACGCGGAGGCGAAGACGTGGATGGGGTCACTGCCGGATGTGGCCGTGTTTCAGCATCAGGGGCAGCGCTACGGGGTGATCCACGGCGGGGTGTGCGATGTGGCGCGGTTCATCTGGTCAGAGAGTGCAGAGGCGGTGTTTGAGGGGGAGTGGTGCGCCTTGGAAGAGGTCACAGGCCCCGTCGATCACATCATCGCCGGGCATTCCGGTCTGCCCTTTATCCGCAAGACGGCGCGCGGGCGCTGGATCAATGCAGGGGTGATCGGCATGCCGCCTCACGACGGTGGCCAGCAAACGCGGGTGGCCGTGTTGGACGGGGGCGAAGTGCGGTTTCGCCGGCTTAGCTATGATGTGGCAGGGGCCGTGGCCGACATGACAAAGGCCGGTCTGCCGCGCGCCTATGCTGACGCGCTGCAAAGCGGTTACTGGCCGTCGGAAGACGTGCTGCCACCGGGGTTGCGCGTGCCGTCCTTGGCCAGAGGGTGACGCTCTAGCACGAGGTCCGACAGGCGCTCTTCCAGAACATGGGTATAGATCTCGGTCGTGGCGACATCGGCGTGGCCCAGCATGGTCTGGATCGCGCGCAGGTCCGCGCCATTGGCCAGCAGATGCGTGGCAAAGGCATGGCGCAGGGTGTGCGGCGTCACCTTTTCAGGGGGCACGCCCCCGGTCACGGCAAATTCCTTGATCAGCAGATAGAACCGATGCCGCGTCAGGTGGCCCGTTGCCCCGCGCGACGGGAAGAGATGCCGTGCGGGCGGTTTGCCCTTGGCTTGGGCCGCTTCATCCGCCTTATCGCGCACCACCAGCCATGCGGCCAGCGCGTCCCGCGCAGGCTCTGACAGGGGCACCAGCCGCTCGCGGCCCCCCTTGCCCGAAATTAGCAGCAGGCGCGGATCGCCGCGCGCGGCGCTGACCGGCAGGCTGACCAATTCGCTGACCCGCATGCCAGTGGCATAGAGCAGTTCCATCAGGCAGGTGTTGCGCAGCTGGTCTGCCAGCGCCCGGCCAGAGTTGCGCGCGGCATCCAGAAGCCGGTCGACTTCTTCTTCAGAGAGAATCTTGGGCAGACGTTTGTCTTGCCCCGGTCCGGCGATTTGCACGGCGGGATTGTCTTCGCGCAGCCCTTCCTCAAAGGCAAAGCGGTAGAGCTGTTTGATCGCCGAAAGCCGCCGCGCGCGGGTGGATTTGGCCAGCCCTTGGGCATCGCAATAGACAAGGTAATCCTCAACCTCGCCGCGGCTGGCGGTGAGGAAATCGTGATTGCGCTGCGCCAGAAAGGAATCGAAATCCTTGAGGTCGCGGCCATAGGCCAGCTGCGTATTGGTGGCGGCACCCTGTTCGGCGGCGGCGGCCTCCAGAAAGCTGGAGATCCAATGGAAGGTCGGGGTCTGGGACATCATCATTGCTGGAGCAATACAATCTGCAAGGCGGCACGTCGGGCGGTGTCTTCCAACCCGAGGGCGCGCAGGGTGGCTAGGGCGTCGCGGAGCGCCGATGTGTCACCACTCGCCCCGTCATGCAAGAGCGACAATAGGCGCAAAATCGCCATGCCCAATTCCTTGTCCCTCGCCAGCGCCATCAGGTCGGCGCGCGGGGTGGGATTGGCGAAAGCATCGTGAACAGCAGCGGCCAAGGGCGCATCCGGGGCGGGGCCTTCGGGGGCATCGCCAACCGCTACGGCGCGCAGCAATTCGTCTTCGGGGGACTTGCCGATCACCCGCGCCGCGGCGGCCTCGTAATTGGGCGACAGCAGCGCCACATCCCGCGCCAGACGCGCGGCATGGCCCGCAAGCGGCATGGTCGAGAGGGGTTCGGCAAAGAGCGTGGCAAAGGCCACTTCGAGAGAGGCCTCGCGCATCGCTTCCCATGCTGGCGGCAGGGTCTTGGCCACCGCCTCTGCGCTGCTGGTGCGCAGGGCTGTCTCAAAGCGTTGCAGCGCCGCGACACGGTCCCAGACGCCCCCCGATGCAGCGGGCTGGCGGTCTGTGTACAGCCCCAGCAGCAGGTTGTCGGGCAGGGCGCCCGCGCGGGTCAGACGCTCGGCGGCCTCAAGCTGGGCTTTCCATCCGGCGATGTCGCGCAGATCGGCCACCGCATAGGCGCGCGGCAGGATGTTGGAGGGCAGCGGCTCACCAATGGTTTCAAACAGGCGAAAGGTCATCGGGTCCATCTGGCGCGGCACGCGCAGCGGTTCGGCCCCTTCGTAGAAATCCGGGTTGAGGAAACGGTCAAAGAGTTCAAGCTGCGCCTCTGGCAACAGGCCGAGCGCCTGCGCCGAGCCAAAGGTCAGAGCCGCGTTTTCCCAATTGCCCGCGCGGGCGTTGCAAAAAATTCGGGTGCCATAGTCATGGGTCAGATGCGGTGATTTCATCAGCCGCTCGCAAACGCGGTGTTCGGTGCCAGTGAGCAGGGAAAGCTGCATCCAAAGGTCGAAATGCGCGGTCGAGGTGGTCACCCCGGCCTGTTCGATCAGCGACAGCGCCGGATCGAGCGCGCCAAGCTCCATCAGTTTTTCGCCCCGTGCCAGCGCCAATAGATCGCCATTGCGCGCCTCGCCCTGCGGGGCCTGCGCCTCGGCCAGAAGCACGGTATAGAGCAGGGCCTGCGCGGCGGGCAAATGCAGGTCGGGCAGGTTGCGAATACGCTCGATCAGGGCAGTGGTATCGCTGCCCATCCAGATGTCCCCACGCAGCCCAGTGACCGAGCCGGGCACCAGCCCGATGCGGCGCGGCGCGCCATCGCCCAGTGGGGTGACCTGCACCGCGGGGGGCAAAGCGTTGTTGGCGACAGGCGGTTCCGCCACCCGGCCCGGATTGGGCGGGCGTTTGGGGCGGTTTTCAGGCGGCGATTGCGCCCCGAGCCAGTCGATCACCGACAGCGGCTGGTCATTGGCAGCGGGGGGCTTTTCCTGTTCCCGGGCCTCTGAGGTTTTGCGCGAATCGCGGCCCAGATTGCGGTCTTCGTCGGATTCGGCCAGCAAGGCGCTGGCACTGACCGAGCAGATCAACGCAGCGCAAAGGGCCAAACCGCGTTTTGACAGCGCGTTTGCCACCCCGCTCAATCCGCTGTCAGCGTGACGGGCTGGCGTGTCTCAATCTGTTCGGGCGAAAAGTCCACGCCAAAGAAGGGCCCGACGTAGGCATAGCCCACCAGCCCGATGAAGCCGACAATCAATAGAAATATCAAAAGCTTAAAAAGTTTACCCATGATTAATGCCTGCCCGGAATTCTGCTATTTTGCCAAACTATATATGGCCTTTCCGGCAAGATCACGTCATTCAGAGAAAAATGAGCGGAATTAAGCACAGCATAACCGATGGCGAAGAAATGCCGCCCCGTTACCGTCTGAACAAGACGGTGGCGCTGGTTGGCATGATGGGGGCGGGCAAGACGGCGGTGGGGCGTGCGGTCTCGGCCAAGCTGGGCGCGCCCTTTCTGGACAGCGATGCCGAGATTGAGGCGGCGGCCAATCTGAGCGTGCCCGAAATCTTTACCCGCGACGGAGAACCGTTCTTTCGCAAACGCGAGACAGAGGTCATCGCCCGGCTGCTGGCAGAGGAACGTTGCATCCTGTCCACCGGCGGCGGGGCGTTTCTGGCCGAGGTAAATCGCGACAATATCGCGGCTTACGGTGTGGCGCTCTGGCTGGATGCGGATCTTGATCTGCTGTGGAACCGGGTGCGCTATAAGGACAGCCGTCCGCTGCTGCGCACGGCTGATCCCAAGGCCACGCTGACCGCGCTCTACCGCGACCGGGTGCCGCTTTACCGGCTGGCGGATCTGTCGGTGCGCTGTGATCCGCGCCTGTCGATTGACGCCATGGCCAATCGGGTGATCGATAAGCTGCTGACAAGGCCGGATGTTTTGGAGAAATTGGATGCGTGAGACGGTATCCGTAGCCCTGCCGGGGCGGGAATATGATGTAATCATCGGGCCGGGGTTGCTGGCCGATGCGGGCGCGCTGATCGCGCCGCTGCTGCGCCGCAAGCGGGTGGCCGTCATCACCGAAAGCCGCGTGGCCGCGTTGCATTTGCAAACGCTGCGGGACGGGTTGGCCGCCGAGGGCATCGCGATGTCGGCGCTGGAACTCGCGCCCGGAGAGGGGACCAAGGACTGGGCCAATCTGCAGCGCTCGGTCGACTGGCTGCTCGACGAACAGGTGGAGCGCGGCGATATCGTCGTGGCCTTTGGCGGCGGGGTGATCGGCGATCTGGTGGGCTTTGCCGCCGCCGTGCTGCGGCGCGGGGTGCGTTTTGTGCAGATCCCCACATCGCTTCTGGCGCAGGTCGACAGTTCGGTGGGTGGCAAGACCGGGATCAACGCAAGCCAAGGCAAGAACCTGATCGGGGCATTCCATCAACCCAGCCTCGTGCTCGCCGATACCGAAGTGCTGGGGACCATGCCGCCCCGCGATTTCCTCGCCGGGTATGGCGAGGTCGTAAAATACGGCCTGCTGGGCGATGCGGATTTCTTTGATTGGCTAGAGGCGCAGGGGCCAGCCCTTGCGGCGGGCGATATGGAAGCTCGGATCGAGGCGGTGCGCCGTTCGGTCCAGATGAAGGCCGATATCGTGGAACGCGACGAGACCGAGCAGGGCGACCGCGCGTTGCTCAACCTCGGCCATACTTTCGGCCATGCGCTTGAGGCGGCGACCGGCTATTCCGACCGTCTGCTGCATGGCGAAGGGGTGGCGATCGGCTGTGCGCTGGCCTTTGAGCTTTCCGCGCGGCAGGGCCTATGCCCGCAGGAAGACCCCAGCCGCCTGCGCGCCCATCTGGCGCAGATGGGCATGAAGACCGACCTGCGCGACATTCCCGGCGACCTGCCAGAGGCCGAAGAGTTGCTGCGCCTGATGGGGCAGGACAAAAAGGTTGTCGATGGCCGGTTGCGTTTCGTTCTGGCGCGCGGCATCGGCCAAGCCTTTGCGGGGGCCGAGGTCGACAATGCCGATGTGCTGGCCCTGCTGCGCGACGCGCTAAGCGCGCGCCAGTGACCCGCGGCGTGCTGGGCCCGGCGGTTTAACTCTGTTCTTTAAGGTGTTGTGGTGCCGAATAAAAAGGGCGGCGCCGCCAAGTCGGATGTTTGAGACAGGCGTCACCCTGCATGTCTGAACGTCTTGACATGGCGCCCGCGTGGAGCGCCTCTGATCCGGTTGCCGAACTGATGAATGCCCGGCGGGTATCGCGATGGGGAGAGGTCTAATCCGGCGCGGTTAAAGACCTGTCACGGCCGCGGTCGCAGAGGGTGGGCAGGGCGCAACGGCGCCCCGCCCGAAATCGCATAGGGTTTAGAACGGGATCTCGTCATCGAGATCACGGCTGCCGCCACCGCCGCCGCCGCCACCACCGCTGCCGCCGCCCGAGGAGGACGGGCCGCTGTCATAGCCGCCGCCGTAGTCATTGCCGCCACCACCGTAGCCGCCACCGCCGCCACCACCGTAGCCGCCGCCACCACCACCGCCGCCGGACCCGGCGCCACCGGGACCGTCGAGCATGGTCAGCGTGCCGCCAAAGCCCTGCAGCACCACTTCGGTGCTATAGCGGTCCGCGCCGGATTGGTCTTGCCATTTGCGGGTTTGCAACTGGCCTTCGATATACACTTTGGAGCCCTTCTTGAGGTACTGCTCGGCGATGCGAACGAGCCCCTCTTGGAAGATCGCCACCGAATGCCATTCGGTCTTCTCGCGGCGCTCACCGGTGTTGCGGTCTTTCCATGTTTCCGAGGTGGCGATGCGCAGGTTGCACACTTTGCCGCCGTTCTGGAACGACCGCACCTCGGGGTCGCGCCCGAGGTTGCCGATAAGGATCACTTTGTTCACTGAGCCGGCCATCTTGCCCCCTCGTTTGTCATTGCTGTGTCATTGCGTCGGGCGCGAATCCGAGCGCGCCCAATTCGGCCGTTTATATCGCGGTTGTCCGCCGGATGACACCGGCTTTCCCACCTCGCCGCCCATCAAGGCACGCCGCGTGGCGGGCCGGTTTCCGGGGGCTGGTAGGCCGCGCGGTTTTGGGTATACTGCGCGCAATGCAACGGCAGGGGGCAGAGATGCGAAAGACGGGACGTTTGGCCGGTCTGGCCGCGGTAGGTTTGGCGGCAGCCGGGATGATCGCGATGGGGGCAGCGCCGGCGGCAGCCGATATGTTTGCCAGCAAAAACCGCGCGGGTTTGTTTTCTTCTCAGAAAAGCATCCTCGATAACCGCGCATCCAAGCAATATTCCGCCTCCGTTCGGCTGCAACCGCCCAAGGTTGTCACCCCGACGAAATGGGATGCGCCGAAATACAACGGTTCCTACAAAGGGGCCTTTCTGACCCATGCCCGCGCGGCGGCGACCCGGCATGGTATCCCGGTTGATCTGTTTCTGCGGCTGGTTCAGCAGGAAAGCGGCTGGAACCCCAAGGCGCTGTCGCACAAGGGGGCGATGGGATTGGCTCAACTGATGCCCCAGACCGCGCAGGCGCTGCGCGTCGACCCGACCGATCCGGTGCAGAACCTTGAAGGCGGCGCGCGCTACCTCAAAATACAGTACCGCGCTTTCGGCAGTTGGGAGCTGGCGCTGGCGGCTTATAACGCGGGGCCGGGGGCGGTTAAGAAATACGGGGGCGTCCCCCCCTATAAAGAAACGCGGAATTACGTTAAAGTGATCACTGGCAGCTAAGCCATTGATATCCATGGGTCTGTATGGCGCGGTGGGCGTTTGTCCGCCTATTTTCACGTGCCTATGCCCCCTTGGCCCGGCGCCCTAGGGAACCGCTGGGGCGATCTTGGGGTTCTTTGATCAGAAACTTTGCAGCGGGAAATTCTCGCCTCAGAGATAAAAGATCAAAGGAGAACGACATGCTGACGAATATGAAAAACATCGCCCTTGCCGCCGGTGTAAGCGTTATTGCGCTGAGCAGCTCTGCTTTTGCCCAAGATAAGATCATGGTCTCGAAAATCGACGTTGAATCCTCTGTCAGCGCGGCTGCAGAGAGCAACGCCATGGACTTCTATCCTGATCTGGAAGAAGACCTGCGCGCCGAAGTGGCAGAGCGTGTGCCGATGAGCAGCGATGGTGCCGATCCGCAGATCAAGATCGATATCCGCAAGATCTCTCTCAACGGCGCAACCATGTTGCCCGACAGTAAAGAATTCAACGAGTTGGAAGGCGTTGTTGATATCACAAGCCCCACCGGTGACAACGCTGGTCTGAGCTTCCCGGTGAAGATCTCAGCCTATAGCGGCGAAGACATCGCACCCGAAGGCTATGTCAACGTGCCGCCGTCTGAGACTGAATTCTACGTGGCGCTCGTGTCGACCTTTGCCGATGTTGTGGCCGAAGGTCTGGCCAATGTGAACACAGCCGGTTCGTCCGTCGACCCCTAAATCCGGCCCCTAAAACCGGATCACGATTACCTCAGGCCGTTCCCCCCTTAAACCGCCTGAGGGAGCAGGCGCGGCTCTTCGGAGCCGCGCCTTTTTCATTCTGCTGCCGTGCCCACTTCGATCACCGGCTCCATCTCGGCGAATTGCTGGGCTGAGAGGTGGCATTTAATCTGATGCCCGTCCGCCATGGTGACCATCGGCGGGACCTCCCGTTCGCAGAGGTCCCCCGGCACCTGTGATTTCCAGCGACAGCGCGTCTGAAAAGGGCAGCCCGGCGGCGGGTTCATGGCCGAGGGCACGTCGCCTTCGAGGACGATGTGTTTCTTCTTTACCTTGGTATCGGCAATCGGCACGGCACTCAGCAGCGCCTCGGTATAGGGGTGATAGGGCGGCGAGAAGACCTGATCGGTGTCGCCCAATTCGACCACATGGCCCAGATACATCACCATCACCCGGTCGCTGAGATAGCGCACGATGGAGAGGTCATGGCTGATGAACAAGAGCGTCGTCTTCTGCTCGCGCTGGATCTCCATCAGCAGGTCGGTCACCGCCGCTTGTACGCTTACATCCAGCGCCGAGACAGGCTCATCCGCCACCACGATCCGCGCGTCACCCGCAAAGGCGCGGGCAATGCCGACCCGCTGCTTTTGCCCACCGGACAGTTGCCGCGGCATGCGGGTTGCGAATTCACGCGGCAGTTTGACCAGATCGAGCAGTTCCAGCATGCGCTGCTTGCGCTCTTTCTCATTCTTGCCGATGCGGAAAATTTCCAACGCGCGGATGATCTGCCGCCCGACGGTCATGGAAGGGTTCAGCGTGTCGAAGGGGTTTTGAAAGACCATCTGAACATCGGCGACGTTCTTGGTCGTGCGGTCGTCGATGGGCACCCCGCCAATATCCTTGCCATCAAGGTAGATGTGCCCCTCGGTCGCCGTCTCAAGCCCCATGAGGACCTTGGCGAAGGTGGATTTGCCGCAGCCCGATTCCCCGACAATGGCGAGGGTTTCGCTCTCATGGGCCTCGAAACTCAAGGATTCGTTGGCTTTGACCACCTTGGTATTGCCGCCGCCGAACATGGCATTTGCCGCGACCTGATAGTATTTCTTGAGCTTGTCCATCTTGAGGACGACCTCGCCAACCTCGCCCTTTTCCTTGACCTCGGCCAGTTCCAGTGGCGCTTGCCAGTCGATTTCTTGAAAGCGAATACAGCGGGTTTCGTGCCGGTCGTTGCCGGGTACGCTTTCCATCGGGATCGGCGCGGCATCGCAGCGGCCCGCCATGAAATAATCGCAGCGGGGGCCGAAGTTACAGCCGGGCGGGCGTTCATGGGGCAGGGGGAAGTTGCCGGGGATGGCCACAAGAGGCCGCGCGTTCTTGTCGGCGCCGGGCAGTGGGATCGAACGGAACAGCGCCTGCGTATAGGGGTGCTGCATCTCGTCGAAGACATCGTGGATGGAGCCTTTCTCGACCGCTTCGCCGGAATACATCACGCAGATGCGGTCGCAGGTTTCCAGCACCAGCCCGAGATTGTGGGAGATGAACAGCATTGAGGTGCCGTATTTCTTGCCCAAGTCCTTTACCAGATCCACGACCGCCGCTTCGACGGTCACGTCAAGCGCGGTCGTCGGCTCATCAAGGATCAGAAGCGAGGGTTCGGACATCAGCGCCATGGCAATCACGATGCGCTGTTGCTGCCCGCCCGAGAGTTGGTGCGGGTAGGCTTTCAAGATGCGCTCTGGATCGGGGAGTTTCACATCCGTGACCACCTGAAGCGCCCGCACATAGGCTTCTTTTTCGGACATGCCAGCGTGGATCATCGGCACTTCCATCAGCTGTTTGCCGATCCGCATGGCGGGGTTGAGGCTGGCCATCGGCTCTTGATAGATCATCGCGATCTCGCTGCCGCGAATGTCGCGTAGCTCTTCGGGGCTCATCTCGCTGAGGTCGCGGCCCTTGAACTTGATGGAGCCGCCGACGATCCGGCCATTGCGGCCCAGATCCTGCATCACGCCCAGCGCCACGGTCGACTTGCCGCAGCCGCTTTCGCCCACCAGCCCCACAGCTTCGCCCGGTTGGACGCTGACAGAGAAATCCATCACGGCGGGGATCTCGCGCAGGCGGGTGAAGAACGAGATCGACAGGTTGTTGATCTCAAGAATGGGGCCGTCGTAATCAGTCTTTGGCATTTGTCTCTCCCAGTCGGGGGGATCAAAAGGGTCCGGGAGGGGGCGCCCCCCGGAGGATGTTTCTTAGTCGCGCAAGGATTCTTCGCGCAGGCCGTCGGCCAGCAGGTTCAGGCCCAGAACGAGGCTCAGAAGTGCAAGCGCGGGCGCGATGGCCGCGTGCGGATAGAGCGACAGCAGGCGGCGGCCTGCGTTGATCGTGCTGCCCCAATCCGGGCTCTCGCTTTCCAGCCCAAGGCCGAAGAACCCCAAAGTGCCGAGAAGGATCGTGGTATAGCCGATGCGCAGGCAGAAATCGACGATCAGCGGGCCACGGGCGTTGGGCAGAATTTCCCACAGCATGATGTACCACGGGCCTTCGCCACGGGTCTGGGCGGCGGCGACATAGTCGCGCGTTTTGATGTCCAGCGCGAGGCCGCGCACGATGCGGAACACCGTGGGCGAGTTCACGAAGACGACCGAGACAAAGACCACCAGCACACCGGCGTCGATATCAAAGAGGTCGATCATGCTCGGCAGGCCAGGGATGCGGTAGGTGTCCGTCGCCACGATCGCACCGTCGGTAGAGACCAGCGACAGGTACAGCCAGCCGACCACGCCCAGCACCACGATCAGCAGCGGCGTGCGGAACGAAGGCTGCGTGTAGTAGCGTGAGTTCAGCAGCACCGCGAGGAAGATCAGCGGGAAGATAAACAGGAACACGGCCATGTAGTTCGGGATGCCGGTCAGCACGATCTCGGGCGTGACCAACAGGTAGAACAGCAAGATCACCGGAAACGCGAGGATCAGGTTCGCCAGAAAGCTGAGGATCGTATCCAGCCGCCCGCCGTAATAGCCCGCAGGCAGGCCCAGCGTGATCCCGACCATAAAGGCAAAGAGCGTCGCCAGCGGCGCGATCTGCACCACGACCCAAGAGCCCTTGATCAGCCGAGAGAAGACATCGCGGGCAAGGTTATCACCGCCCAACAGGAACCACGGGTATTCGCCCTCATCGGGGCTGCGCAGCGGGGTGCCGGGCAGCTTGTTCTTCATGCCCGAAGTTTGGCTAAGGCTGTCGTGCGTCACCAGCAGGTCGAACAACCCGCCAAAGACTCCGGTGAATACCCAGAACATGACGATGGCAAAGCCGATCATCCCCACGGTGCTGTCGAATAGCTTGCCGTAGAGGCCAAGGCGGCGTTTGAAGTGGATGGAGACGGCGAAGGTCAGGATCAGCGCGATCCAGACCGGCAGCATCTGCTGCGACATGCCGCCGAAGATGCCTGCCTGCGGCCCCATGAAGGCACCGGCGACGATATAGATCAGCACCACAAGGATCAGCAGCGCAAACAGCAGGATCACCGCACGGTTCAGTCCGCCCGCCACACCGCCCCGTCGGGCAACGGTGCCGTCGGGGTTGATCTCTTGTGCCTCACTGGCAGGCAGGAAGGAAACGACAATCTGCGCCGCGACAGCCAAGGCCAGCATCACGCAAAGGCCGAGGAAGATGATGTTGAGCCCCGCAAGAGACCCGGTCCATGTCAGTTGTTCCATGTCCATGCTCCCTTAAGAAATGCGAATGCGCGGGTTGAGGAAAACGTAGCCGATATCAGAGATCAACTGCGTCACAAGCACGACGATGACCGACACGACCGAAACGGCGAGCAGCAGTTCGATGTCGTTGTTCGCAGCCGCTTGGACGAGGAGCCAGCCGAAGCCCTTGTAGTTGAACAGCGTCTCCACAATCACCACACCGTTCAGCAGCCATGGGATTTGCAGCATGATCACCGTGAAGGGCGCGATCAGCGCGTTGCGCAGGGCGTGTTTCAGCACGATCTCAGAGAATTTCACCCCCTTGAGCCGCGCTGTGCGGATATACTGCGCGGTCATCACCTCGGTCATCGACGCCCGCGTCATCCGGGCGATATAGCCCATGCCGTAGAGCGAGATGGTCAGCACCGGCAGGAAGAAGTTCCAGAAGTTGGCGTCTTTCATGGCAGACGTGGCGGAGCCAAGAAATAGGGTTTTACTGTCGATCCAGCCCCATTCCGCCAGAAGCGGCGAGAGGCCAAAGCGCGAGGAGGCCAGCACCGCGATGAAGATCACGCCCGAGACATATTCAGGCGTCGCCGTGGTGGCGATGGAGAAGGTCGAGAGCGAGCGGTCAAGCTTGGAGCCTTCGCGCATGCCCGCCAGCACACCGACGATCAGCGCCGAGGGGACCATCAGCATCAGCACCCAGAACATCAACTTGCCGGTGAGTGCGAGGCGCGTCAGGACGGTTTCGCCCACGGGTTCTTTGAAGACGGTCGAAAAGCCCCAATCGCCTTGCAGGATGCCGCAGCGGGTGGCGCGCGCCTCTACCGGGGTGCCGGGGGCGAAACAGCGGCCAAAGGTCTCTTCCGGCGTGTCGCCTTCGGTGACCCATCCGGGCAACACGCCCAGCCATTCGCCGAACTTGTCGACGGTGGGTTGCAGATAGCCGCGGCTTTCAAGGTAGCTGGCCACTGCCTCGTCGGACATGCGGAAGTTGCCTTGGGTCTTGGCGAGCTTTTCGAGGTTCGGATAGAGATTGGTCAGCCAGAATACGATGAACGTCAGGCAGAGCGCCGTCAGCAACATCACACCCAGCCGGCGCAAAATGAATAGTCCCATGTGGTCCCCTGTGGCAGGGTCGGGCGGTGACTTGGCCCGACGATGCGGCCTTTGTGGCCTTTTTGATTTGTGCGGCGCCATCACAGCGCCGGTTCTGTTCGCGGCAGACGTTGCTGCCTGTGCGCACTGTGATGCCTAAGACCCATTGGCGGTCTTTCCCAGCGTCACGCGCTTGGTCGTTGATCTGACTGTTTTCAGAGCAGTTCAGCCATCAGGCACATAAATTGGTCGCGCGTCAACATTCGGCTGAGCCGTTTGAGGGAGTTTTTGCGACATTTTGAGGGTCTGAAAGCGACATTTCGGGCGCGGATCAGCGCAGCTTGCTGGGGGGGAGGCCGCTGTGCTGCTGCATGAAACGGGTGAAATAGGCAGCGGAGCCAAAGCCCAGAGAGGCTGCGATCTCGGCGGCGGTTTGATCGGTTTCGGCCAACAGACGCCGGGCGGCATGGCAACTGCGTTCCGTCAAGAGATCAGCGGCGGATTTGCCGGTGGCCGCTTTGACAGCGCGGGTCAGATGGGTCGGCGTGACGCCCAGTTCCGCTGCGTGATCGGCCATGCTGCCACCCTTGGGCGCGCGCTGGGCGATCAGGGCGCAGAACCGCGCGCTGAGCCTGTCGCCGGCCTTGGGCCGGGGGGCGGCATGTTCGTCTGACATGATCTGCCGGCGGAGCCATACCGATATCAGCGCGACCTGAGCCTTCAGCGCGTCTTGTTGGAGGGGGCGGCCTTGCTGAACCTCCCGCTGGGTCTGTTCGATCAGGGCCGCAATTTCGGATTGGGCTACACCGTCGCGGATGCGCAACTGGCGCGGCATTTCGGGCAAACGCACATCGCGGTCTTCCGGGATCAGCACCGCATGGCCCAGACATTGATAGCCCAGCTCCAGAGCAAAGAGCGACCGCGCCGGTATCCAGAGTGCGTTATGGGGGCTGATGCCCCGGCGTTGCCCATCCAGCAGCAACCGACCCTGGCCCCGGGTGATCCAGATCAGCAGATGGTGGTCGCGCTCATGGGCGAGGGTCAGCCGCCAATCTTGCCCCGCCGAAAGCTGGGCCAAGGTGTGGGTTTGTATCTGCGTTTGGGGCACGCGGCGCTTTCGTCGAGAAATGGCAACCCTGTCGGGACAATCTACAACGTCAGGCTATCGGATGGTTGGAATAACGCAAGAAACTGTGTGCGCCCTGCGGTTATTGCGGCGTCACCCGATGCCAATCTGCCATTTTGCTACGCATCCAAGTGCGCTGCCGTTTGGCGAAGCGGCGGGTGGCAACCACGGCGGCTTCGCGGGCGCGGTGCAGGGGCCAATCGCCGTCAATGTGGCGGATCAGTTCCGGCACGCCGATGGCGCGATGGGCGGGCAGCGTGGGGTCATATCGCGGACGGAGGGCGGCGACCTCTTCCAAGGCGCCTTGCTCTAACATCAGGTCAAAGCGTTGGGCGATGCGGGCGTTCAGCCAATCCCGCTCAACATCGAAAACGATAGGCAGGCAGTCCGCGAGCGGCAAAAGCGGCGCGCCGGTATCGCGTTGCCAGTCCGACAGGCCGCGGCCGGTGGCCTGCCACACTTCCCAAGCGCGCTGCACCCGCGCGCGGTTGCGCTGGTCAATGCCCGCCGCGGTCTCAGCATCAAGCTGCGCCAGCAGGTCTTCGAGCGTCATGTCATCGCCTTGGGCGCGGACCTCTGGCGGGGTTTTCGGTATCTCAGCTAATCCTTGGGTCAGAGCCGCGAAATAAAGCCCGGTGCCGCCGGTGATGATCACCCGCTGATCGCCGCCCAGCAGCGGGGCCACCTCGCGCAGCCAATGGCCGGTGGAATAGGACGCATCTTCGGCCAGATGACCATAGAGCAGATGCGGCGCGCGGGCCTCTTCTTCGGCTGAGGGCCGGGCGCTGATGATGCGCAGGGGCGCATAGACCTGACTGGCATCGGCGTTCACGATCACGCCGCCCTGCGCCTCTGCGATGGCGAGTGCCAGGGCAGATTTGCCACTGGCGGTTGGCCCGGCGATCAGCACAGGCCGCTCGGGCGGCAGGTCTTGCAACAGAGCATCAAACTGGGCCTTGGGAATATCCGGCATTTCTTTGCGTCTTCCTTACGTCCCGCATTGAACCTTGGACGTATTTGCGACATTTTGGCGCGAAATGAAAACCCTTCACCGCCGTATGGCTCAAATCTCCTCCGGTTGGTGAAATAATAAGGTGTGCCCGATGTCCCAAGACACCCCCCAAGTCTCCTTTAACCGCGTGATGCTAAAGATTTCCGGGGAGGCGCTGATGGGTGACCTCGGCTATGGCCTGCATCCACCAACCGTCGAACGCATCGCCCGCGAAGTGCAAACGGTGCATTCGCTTGGCGTCGAGATCTGCATGGTCATCGGCGGCGGCAATATCTTTCGCGGGCTGCAAGGCTCTGCGCAGGGGATGGAGCGGACCACGGCGGATTATATGGGCATGCTTGCCACCGTCATGAACGCTCTGGCGATGCAGTCCGCGCTTGAGGGTCTGGGCATCCACACACGGGTGATTTCGGCCATTACGATGAACGAAGTGGCCGAGCCTTACATCCGCCGCCGTGCTGTGCGCCACCTTGAGAAGAAGCGCGTTTGCATCTTTGCCGCAGGCACCGGCAACCCCTATTTCACCACCGACACCGCTGCGACCCTGCGCGCTAATGAGATGTCTTGCGAGGCCATCTTTAAGGGCACCAAGGTCGATGGGGTTTACGACAAAGACCCGGCGAAATTCGATGATGCAAAACGCTATGACACGGTAAGCTATGACGACGTGCTGCAAAAGCGGCTTGGCGTTATGGATGCCTCTGCCATCGCATTGGCACGCGACAACAACCTGCCGATTATCGTCTTCTCGCTGGATGAGCCGGGCGGGTTCAAGGGCATTCTGGCCGGGCAGGGCACCTATACCCGCGTCGGCTAAACGCGAAATGCACCGCAGGTGATCGTCCTACGGCTGGACGATCCGCTTAAGGCCGCCGCGGCTCTCTTGGGGTCGCGGTTGGCGCATGGTGGCGAAGTAATGGGCAGTTGTGAAAGCGCCGCGCCACCGTTAGAAAGCCGTAACGCAAGGAAACAACAAGCAGGCCTCGCCATGTCAGACGAATTTATGCTCGATACCGATGATCTTGAACGGCGGATGAACGGCGCAATTGCGTCGCTTCGGACCGAGTTCGCATCGCTGCGCACAGGGCGTGGCTCGGCCTCTATGCTGGAGCCGGTGATGGTTGAGGCTTATGGCCAGATGACCCCGGTGAACCAAGTCGGCACCGTCAACGTGCCAGAGCCGCGCATGGTGACGATCAACGTGTGGGACAAAGGTCTGGTCGGTAAGGTTGAAAAGGCCATTCGCGAAAGCGGTCTGGGCATCAACCCGCAGCTGAACGGCACCATCATCATGCTGCCGATCCCTGAGCTCAACGAAGAGCGCCGCACCCAGCTGACCAAGGTTGCCGGGCAGTATGCAGAACACGCCCGCGTTTCGATCCGCAACATCCGCCGCGACGGGATGGACCAGATCAAGAAAGCCAAAAACGACGGCGCGATGTCCGAAGATGACCAGAAGATTTGGGAAGGCGAAGTGCAGGACCTGACCAACCGCTTCATCACCCTCATCGATGACCAGCTTGAGACGAAACAGGCCGAAATCATGCAAGTCTGACCCGGCCCAAGGGCAGGGACACAGCACTTGAAAGAAAAGGCCGAGACATGAGCACCGCCGAAATTCAACCTAAGATTGCTCCCGGTGGGCCGCGACATGTGGCGATCATCATGGACGGCAATGGCCGCTGGGCCACCCAACGCGGGCGGCCCCGGCTGTTTGGTCACCACGCCGGTGCCAGACGGGTGCGCGAAATCGTTGAGGCCTGCCCCGATGTGGGGGTGGAATACCTGACGATTTTTGCCTTCTCGACAGAGAATTGGAAGCGCACGCAGGTCGAGGTGGCGGGGCTTATGTCGCTGTTTCGGCGCTATATCTCCAAGGAAATGCGCAGCCTTAGCGAATATGGCGCGCGGGTTCGGTTCATCGGGGATCGCGACAGGCTGGATGACAAGCTGATCAAACTGATGGGCGAGCTTGAGGCCCATACCGTGCAAAACACCCGCATCAACCTCACGATTGCGCTGAACTATGGTGGCCGCGATGAGGTGGCCCGCGCCACGCATCGTTTGGCCCAAGATGTCGCCAGCGGCAAACTCGACCCCGACAGCGTGGACGAAGAGACCCTGCCGCGCTACCTCGATACCCATGTGCTGCCCGACCCCGATCTGGTGATCCGCACCAGCGGCGAGGCGCGGATTTCGAACTTTCTGCTGTGGCAGTCGGCCTATGCGGAATATGAGTTCATCGACACGCTGTGGCCGGATTTCACCCGCGAGGAATTCGCCCGGCTCTGCGCCGCCTATGGCGGGCGTGACAGGCGGTTCGGTGCGGTCAAGACCTGAGGAGACTTGCGATGAAATCACCTGAACAATGGTCCGACCTGCGGGCGCGGATGCTGTCTGCCAGCGCCATGATCCTGATTGGCCTGCTGGGCATCTGGCTGGGCGGTGTGGTGTTTCATCTGCTGGTCGCATTGATTTGCGGCATGATGGTCTGGGAACTGGTCGGCATGCTGCGCGGGCCGGGGAAGGCGGAATCTTGGCAGCTTGGGCTGGTGACGGGCGTGGCCGTGTTGGCCTCGGTCTATCTGCCGGTTGGCTTTGGCCTGCCGCTGTTGCTGGCACCCGCGCTTTTGGGCTTCGCGCTATTGAGCGCCAACCGCACGCTTTACATGAGTTTTACCGCGCTGATCCTGCTGGCGGGCTTTGGCCTGATCCAGTTGCGTGACGACATGGGCTTTGGCTGGCTGATGTGGCTGGTGCTGGTGGTCGTGGTCACCGATGTGGTAGGCTATTTCGCCGGTCGCGCCATTGGCGGGCCGAAGTTCTGGCCCAAGGTCAGCCCCAAGAAAACATGGTCCGGCACCGCATCGGGCTGGGTCGGGGCGGCTGTTGTCGGGCTGATCTTTTCGTTCAACACCGGCTTTGGGCTGCAGCTCGTCGGCATCTCGGTCGCGCTGTCGATGGCTTCGCAGATGGGCGATATGGCGGAATCGGGGATGAAACGTAAGATGGGCGTCAAAGACAGCTCGGCGCTGATCCCCGGCCATGGCGGTCTGCTGGACCGCTTTGATGGAATGCTGGGCGCTGCGGTGTTCTTGCTGATCGTCGGGCCGCTGATCGGCTTCCCGCCGGGCGTGAACTGATCCGCTATGCCGCGCAAGATTTCGATACTGGGGGCGACCGGGTCCATCGGTCAAAACACGATTGACCTGATCCGCCGCGCGCCTGACGGCTATGATGTCGTGGCGCTGACCGGGGCGGGCAATATCGCGCAACTGGCGGCGGATGCGAAAGCGCTGAACGCCGAGGTCGCGGTCACCGCGCGCGAAGACCTGCTGGAGGATCTGCGCGACGCGCTTAGCGGCAGCGGGATTGAGGCGGCGGCAGGGTCTGACGCGATCGCCGAGGCGGCATCGCGTCCGGCGGATTGGACCATGTCGGCGATCATCGGTGCTGCGGGGCTGGCACCGGGGCTGGCCGCCCTGCGCCAAGGCGGCACACTGGCACTGGCCAACAAGGAATCGCTGGTCTGCGCCGGGGCGCTGATCATGGGCGAGGCTGAGCGCAATGGCGCGACGATCCTGCCGGTCGACAGCGAACATTCCGCCGTTTTCCAAGCGCTCGTGGGCGAGGATATGACCGCCGTTGAGCGCGTCATCATCACTGCCAGCGGCGGCGCGTTTCGCGATTGGCCGCTAAAAGACCTCGCCAATGCGACGCTCGACCAAGCTTCAAACCATCCGAACTGGGACATGGGTCAGCGGATCACCATCGACTCAGCCTCGATGTTCAACAAAGCGATGGAAGTCATTGAAACGAGGGAATTTTTCGGCGTCTCGCCTGAGGCTATCGAAGTGCTGGTGCATCCGCAGTCGATGATCCATGCGTTGGTGGGGTTCTGCGATGGTGGGCTGATGGCCCATGTCGGACCGCCTGACATGCGTCACGCGATTGGCTATGCGCTGCACCACCCGCAGCGGGCACCTTTGCCGGTGGAGCGGCTGGATCTCACCAAGATCGGACGGTTCGATTTTACCGCGCCCGACGACGCCCGCTGGCCCGCGCTGCGCCTCGCGCGGGAGGTCATGGCAGCAGGCGGCCTCATGGGCGCGGTGTTTAATGCGGCCAAAGAGGTTGCGCTGGATGGCTTTATCGCCGGGCAGTTGCGCTTTACCCAAATGGCCGAAATCGTCGAAGAGGTATTGGACGCGCGCGCCGCTGACGCATCGCTGGGCCGGGGCAGCGACGAAATGACACTTGATCTGGTGGCCGAGGTCGATCATCTCGCCCGTAAGGCCGCGACAGCCGCAATTCATAATAGAGCAGGATAGCACGTTGGACATCATGGGATATTTGCCGGAGTTCGGCGGGCTGATTTGGACGATATTGGCCTTTGTCGTGGCGCTGTCGGTGATCGTGGCGATCCACGAATACGGCCATTACATCGTTGGCCGTTGGACCGGGATCAAAGCGGATGTCTTCAGTCTGGGCTTCGGCCCGGTGCTGTTTTCGCGCATCGACAAGCGCGGCACGCGCTGGCAGTTCGCGCTGCTGCCCTTTGGCGGCTATGTGAAATTCGCGGGCGATTCCAATGCGGCCTCCGGCAAGGACGAAACCGCGATGGAGGCGCTGGCCGAAGACCCCGAAGCGCTGCGCCACACGATGCACGGCGCGCCGCTTTATGCCCGCGCGCTGACCGTGGCGGCGGGGCCGGTGTTCAACTTTGCCCTGTCGATTCTCATCTTTTTCGCCGTGGCGATGACCGCTGGCACCGCCCGCGATCCGCTCACCGTGGGAGAGCTGCGGGCGCTTCCCAACGCTGCCTATGAGTTGGAGCCGGGCGACATTCTGCGCGCGGTCGAAGGCGCGCCGGTGCCCTCGCTTGCTGCCGGTGGGGGCTATAGCGATTTCCTGACGAATTTGCCCCAAGAAGCGGTCTTGAGCTATGACATCACCCGCGATGGGGCCGACCTGACCGTGCCCGGCCCCTATCTGATGCCGCCGCTGGTCAGCAATGTCGCGCCGCAATCGGCAGCGCAAGAGGCCGGTTTGCGCAGCGGGGATGTGATCACCGCCGTCAACGGGCAAGAGATCGTGGCCTTTGGTGAGTTGAAAGAGGTGGTCGAAGCTTCCGAAGGGGCGCCGCAGGAGCTGACCGTCTGGCGCGACGGCGAGAGCCTGCCTTTCACCCTCGTTCCCAAAGCCACGGATGAGCCGCAGCCCGATGGCAGTTTCAAGCAAAACCTGCGCATCGGCATCGTCGGCGGCATGGCCTTTGTGCCCGCAACCGATACGCCCGGCGTGGGGGAGGCGCTTAGCTCGGGCCTAGACAACACTTGGCGCATCATCACGGGGTCGATCTCGGGCCTGCGCGAGATGATCGTCGGCAATATCAGCACCTGCAACCTGAGCGGCCCGGTGGGCATCGCCCAGACTTCGGGCGCGATGGCGAGCCAAGGGGCGCAGTCCTTCATCTATTTCATCGCGGTGCTGAGCACGGCGGTCGGTCTGCTGAACCTCTTCCCAATCCCGGCCTTGGACGGCGGGCATCTGGTGTTTTACGCCTATGAGGCCGTGACCGGCAAACCGCCCAGCGATGGCGCGCTGCGGATTTTGATGACCATGGGCATCGCCTTGGTGCTGACCTTGATGCTCTTTGCGCTTGGGAACGACTTGTTCTGCCCATAAGGCCGGGCGGCGCCCCTGACAGTGAAAGACATCCTGCGCCTTGCCCTTACGGGCAGGGCGTAATGCCTTGAAATGGTCATAATTGAACAAAATCGTGCCGCAATCCTTGGCTACGGTCATCTTCCATCAAGAAGGAACCCATGATGCACGTTTTACAAGGATCATACCGCGGCCTCAGCCTGCTTTTGGACCTTAACTGGGACCGTGCGTTCTTTGCCGCGGCCATTGCAGCGGCGCTCTCTGCCGGGGCCTTTGTCGCCTCTCTCTGAATGCTTGCGAGTGCGTGATAGAGTGCCTTATCGGGTGCTTCTGCACGATCTTGGCTCATGATGTCATTCTGGCCCAACTTGCCGCATGATATGGTATATTTTCTCGGCCGTTGCTTTTGACAAACCCCGTCAACCTGCGTAGTCAGGTTGACAACAATGTCGTAAAAAAACGGGTCGGTGTAATGGGACTGAGGAACGAGGGCAGAATGCCCGTCGAGTGGGCGCAGCGCAGCAATGTTGGCAAGACCCTTCGGGGGGCATCGCTTTGTGTCATGTTGTCCGTGGCCTGGCTCGTGCCGGGCAGCCAAGCGCAGGCGCAGCAATATCAGTTCAACACGGTCGTCATCGACGGCAATGAGCGGATCGGCGACAGCGCGATTCTGCGCCGGGCCGGTATCGGGCGCGGGCAGGCGGTGTCGGGCGGTCAGTTGAACGACGCCTATCAGAACCTGCAAAACTCGGGCTTGTTTGAATCCGTCGCTCTTGAGCCGCAGGGCAACACGCTGGTCATCACGGTGGTCGAACTGCCGACGCTGAACCGCGTCAGCTTTGAGGGCAACCGCCGCATCAAAGATGAGATGCTGGCCGAACTTATCGGCTCGACCGAGCGTCGGGTGTTCAATCCCAGCCAAGCCGAGCAAGACGCCGCCGCCATCGCCGAGGCCTATAGCAACGAAGGCCGTCTGTCGGCCCGCGTGCAGCCCCGCATCATCCGCCGCGATCAAAACCGCGTCGATCTGGTGTTCGAAATTTTCGAAGGCGACAACGTCGAGATCGAGCGTCTGAGCTTTGTCGGCAACCGGGTCTATTCCGACCGGCGTCTGCGCCGCGTGCTGGACACCAAACAGGCGGGTCTGTTCCGCCGTTTGGTCAAACGTGACACCTATGTCGAAGGCCGGGTCGAGGCCGATAAGCAGATGCTGCGGGATTTCTACCTCTCGCGCGGCTATGTCGACATGCGTACCGAGGCGGTCAACGCCGAGCTGACCGAAGAACGCGATGGCGTCTTCGTGGCCTATAACATCACCGAGGGGCAGCAGTTCCGTTTCGGCAACGTGTCGGTCGAGTCCGAAGTGCCGGGTCTGAACGCCGCCGTGTACCGTGACCTGCTCAAAATCCGCCCCGGCGTGATCTACTCGCCCACTCTGATCGAGAATGACATCGCCCGGATCGAGCGCCAAGCGATCCGCGATGGTGTCGATTTCCTGCGGGTCGAGCCGGTGATTGACCGCAACGACCGTGATCTGTCGCTCAACGTGACCTACAAGCTGTCCCGTGGCGAGCGTATCTTTGTTGAGCGGATCGACATCGAAGGCAACACCACGACGCTTGACCGGGTGATCCGCCGCGAGTTTGACAGCGTCGAGGGTGACCCGTTCAACCCGCGCGAAATTCGCCAAGCGGCAGAACGTATCCGCGCGCTGCAGTATTTCGAGACGGCAGAGGTCAACGCCCGCCAAGGCTCCAGCCCCGAGCAGGTTGTGATTGACGTCGATGTGGAAGAGAAGCCCACAGGTTCGCTGAACTTCGGCGGCTCCTTCTCGAACAACGACGGTTTCGGGGTGGCGGTCAGCTTTCAGGAGGACAACTTCCTCGGGCGCGGCCAGCGGCTGAACCTGTCGATCTCCACCGCCGAAGATGCCACGCGCTATGGCGTGACCTTTGTCGAGCCGCGCTTTTTGGGGCGTGACGTGGCGCTTGGTCTCAAGCTTGATTATGCGGAAACCAATTCGTCTTACACCAGCTATGACACCGAACGTCTGGTGTTCCAGCCCAGCCTGACTTTTCCGGTCAGCGAGAATGGCCGTCTGTCGACGCGCTATACGCTCGAAGGGATCGAGATGCTGGAGCGTGATGATGAGGATAACAGCGCCACCATCGCGAATGAAATCGCGGAAGGCGCGTTGTTCTCTTCCTCCCTCGGCTACACCTACACCTATGACACCCGCCGCACCGGGCTGGATCCGACACAGGGCATTCTATTCGAGTTCGGTCAGGACTTTGCCGGGCTTGGTGGGGATAACGAGTTTATCAAGACGACTGCCAAGATCGCGGGCGAAAAGCGCATCTTTAACGAGGAAGTGACCCTTCGCGCCACGCTTGAAGGCGGTGCGCTGGCATGGAACGGCGGCACCAACCGCGCTGTTGACCGCTTCATCCTCGGCCCGTCGATCATGCGCGGCTTTGAGCCGGGCGGCATCGGTCCGCGCGATCAGAGCAACGGTGTGGATGACGCGCTTGGCGGCAACCTCTTTGCCGTGGCCCGTTTCGAGGCGGAGTTCCCGCTGGGGCTGCCCGAGGAATATGGCATCTCTGGTGGTGTCTTCTATGACGTGGGCAACCTGTGGGATCTGAGCGATGTTGACACCACGGGCGGCACCATCGTCGGCGAAGGCGGTTCTTTCCGTCATGTGATCGGCTTCTCGGTCTTCTGGGACACGCCACTTGGCCCGCTTCAGTTCAACGTCTCCGACGCGCTGAAGAAAGAGAGCTTTGACAAAGAGCAAAGCTTTGAGGTCACGCTGCGGACGACGTTCTAAGCCCATGCGCCGCGCTCTCATCCCCTTGGTGATGATGCTGGCCGGGGCCACCCCCGGCCTCGCGCAGCAGGCCCCTGTGGCAGAGCCGCAAACAAACACGCCAGCCCCCGCGCGGGGCGGTGTGATCAGCCCCGTGCTGACCATCGATTCCGAGCGCCTGTTCCGCGACAGTGCCTTTGGCCAGCGCGTCACCCGCGAGATCGAAGCCGAGAGTGAGCAACTGGCCACCGAAAACCGCGAGATTGAGGCGGCCCTAGAGGCGGAAGAACGCGAACTCACCGAAAAACGGTCGCAGATGAAGCCCGCTCAGTTCCGGCTTCTGGCCGATGCCTTTGACGAGAAGGTCCAGCGCACAAGGACAGAGCAGGCGGCGAAAAACCGGGCGCTGAGCGAGGCGTTGGATCTTGAGCGCGAGCGGTTCCTGTCTGCCGCGGCCCCGGTGCTTGAGCAGTTGATGCGAAATTCCGACGCGGCGGTCATTCTTGAGCGGCGGCGGGTCTTTGTTTCTTCCTCGGTGATTGAGGTCACGGATGAGGCGATTGCCCTGCTGGATGAGGCGATCGGAACCGGGCTGACCGACGCCGACTGATCCGCGCGCCCTGCGGGGATGCTTGCCCCCAGCCGCCTGAATTGGTAGCCATTCAGCAACCTTCTGAGACAAAGGACAGTCCATGACCGAAGAGCTGCTGCGCGCCGATATCCAGTTGATCCAGCGCATCCTGCCGCACCGCTATCCCTTTTTGCTGGTCGACAAGGTCGAAGAGATCAAGGGCACCGAGAGTGCTGTCGGCTACAAAAACGTCACCATGAACGAGCCGCATTTTCAGGGCCATTTCCCCGGCACGCCGATCATGCCGGGCGTCACCATTGTTGAAGCGATGGCGCAGACAGCAGGCGTGATGGTGGGCACCGCCCTTGGCATGCAGGACCGCGACATGCTGATCTATTTCATGTCGATCGACAAATGTAAGTTCCGCCGCAAGGTTGGCCCCGGCGATGTGCTGCGGATGGATCTCACGACCCTGCGCGGCAAGCCGGGTGCGAAAATCTGGAAATTCGGCGGTGTTGCCACGGTCGAGGGCGAAATGGCCGCCGAGGCCGAATTCATGGCGATGTTGGATCTGCCGCAGGACGCGGCATGAGCAATATCCACCCCAGTGCCGTGATCGAAGAGGGGGCGCAGATCGACCCTTCGGCGCGCGTCGGCCCCTTTTGCGTCGTCGGGCCTGAGGTCGTGCTAAAGGCGGATGTGGAGTTGAAATCCCATGTCGTCGTCACTGGCCAGACCGAGGTTGGCGCGGGCACGGTGATCTTTCCTTTCGCGGTGATCGGTGAGATTCCGCAGGATTTGAAGTTCAAGGGCGAAGCCAGCCGTCTGGTCATTGGCGAACGCAACCGCATCCGCGAACATGTCACGATGAACTGCGGCACCGAAGGCGGTGGCGGGGTGACGCGCGTGGGCGACGACGGGCTGTTCATGGCGGGCTGTCACATTGCCCATGACGCCATCGTCGGCAACCGCGTGATCGTGGTGAACAACGCCGCCGTGGCGGGGCATTGCGTGCTTGAAGATGACGTGATCATTGGCGGGCTTTCGGGCATCCATCAGTGGGTCCGCATCGGTCAAGGCGCGATCATTGGCGCGGTGACCATGGTGACCAATGACGTGATCCCCTATGGGCTTGTCCAAGCGCCGCGGGGTGATCTGGACGGGCTGAACCTTGTCGGGCTGAAACGCGCGGGCGTGGCACGGAGCGACATCACGGCGCTGCGGGCAGCGTTTCAGATGCTCGCGCAGGGCGAGGGTACATTCTCGGACCGAGCGCGGCGTTTGGGCGACGAAACCCAAAGCGATTACGTTCGCCAGATCGTCGATTTTGTCATGGCCGACACGGGCCGTCATTTCCTGACGCCGAAATGAGCCTTGCGCTGATCGCCGGGCGCGGCGGCTTGCCCGCACGGGTGGCGGCAGCGCAGGCCGAGCCGCCGTTGGTCTGCGCCTATGAGGGCTGCGCGCCCGATGGGTTGAAGCCCGATCTGACCTTTCGTTTGGAGACCTTGGGCAGCCTTCTGGCGCATCTTTTGGGCGTGGGTATTCGAGATGTGTGTCTGTGCGGGGCTATCGACCGGCCCACGCTGGACCCCGCAAAGCTCGATATCCGCACAGCACCTTTGGTGCCGCAGTTCAAACAGGCGCTGGCCGCGGGCGACAATGGCGCGCTTGAGGTGATCAAGACGATTTTCGAAGACCATGGCCTTCGGGTGGTCGGGGCCGATGAACTGGTGCCCGACTTGTTGGCCGACAGCGGTGTGCTGTCGCGGGAGTTGCCAGATGAGCAGATGCGCCGGGATGCCGCGCGTGGTGCTGCCGTGCTCGATGGCTTGGCCACGCTCGACATCGGGCAGGCTTGCGTGATTGGGCGTGAGCAGGTCTACGGGGTTGAGACCATCGGCGGCACGGATCACTTGCTGACGACCTTGCCAGAGATGGTGCGCGGGGCGCGAGCGGTGCTCTGCAAAGGCCCGAAAACTGACCAAATCCGCGAGATTGATCTGCCCACCATCGGCCCCGACACGCTGCGCGCCGCCCATGCAGCGGGGCTGGCGGGCGTGGTCGTAAAAGCAGGCGGTGTGATGCTGCTGGAGCGTGACGCTTGCGTGGCGCTTGCTGATGAGCTTGGTCTGGTGCTTTGGGTCCGAGAGAAAGACGCGACATGAAGGTGTTCATTCTGGCAGGCGAGCCTTCGGGCGATCGGTTGGGCGGCGCGCTGATGGCGGGGCTGAAAGAGCTTTGTCCCGAGGTGACCTTCGACGGCATCGGCGGGCCGATGATGATGGCTCAGGGGTTGGAAAGCCGGTTCGACATGAACGAGCTCAGCGTCATGGGGCTGGCCGAGATCCTGCCGAAATATCGCGCGCTGATGGCCCGGATCAACGAGACGGCGCAGGCGGTGGTTGAGACCAAACCAGATGTGCTCATCACCATCGACAGCCCCGATTTTTCCCTGCGTGTGGCGCGTAAGGTGAAAGAGAAATCCGACATCCGAACAGTGCATTACGTTGCCCCGACGGTCTGGGCATGGCGCCCCGGTCGGGCTGAGAAGATGGCCCGCTCTGTCGATCATGTGCTGGCGCTTTTCCCCTTTGAGCCGCCCTATATGGAAGCGGCGGGTATGGCCTGTGATTTCGTGGGTCACCCGGTGGTGGCCGAGCCTGTGGCCGATGACGCCGCCGCTGCGGCCTTCCGCGCCGAGCACCGTCTTGCCGATGCACCGCTGTTGCTGGCGTTGCCCGGCTCGCGCCGGGGCGAGGTCACGCGGCTGGCGCCAGTGTTCCAGCAGGTCGTCGCGCGGCTGGTCGAGGCGGAGCCGGCCTTGCGCGTCGTGGTGCCAGCGGCCAGTCCGGTGGCGGCATTGGTCAAACAGGTGACGCGCAATTGGGCCGGCAACCCGCTGGTGCTGGACCCGCGTGATATGGCGTCCGAAGAGTTCACCGCCACCAAACGCGCCGCCTTCCGCGCGGCGGATGTGGCGCTGGCGGCCTCGGGCACCGTGTCTCTGGAACTGGCTGCGGTGAACACGCCAATGGTCATCGCCTATGACATGAACTGGATCAGCCGCCAGATCATCGGGCGGATGCTGCGGGTGGATACGGTGACGCTGGTCAACCTCGTCTCGGAAACCCGCGTGGTGCCGGAGTTCATCGGGGCGAACTGCCGCCCCGGACCCATCGCTGAAGGTGTCTTGCAGGTGCTGCGCGCGCCCGGCGCCCAGAAGGACGCGATGGCGCTGACGATGCAACGTTTGGGGCAGGGCGGCGAGGCACCGGGCCTGCGGGCCGCGCGCGCGGTGCTGGCCCGGATGTAGGCGGGATCAGCCCCGGTGGATCCAGCCGCCGCCGAAGATGCGGGTGCTTTCAGGATCATAGAACACGCAAGCCTGCCCCGGGGACACGCCTTCCTCGGCGGTCAGCAGTTCAACCTCGGCCTCGGTCGCGCTGATCGGGCGCAGAATCGCATCGCGCGGCGGACGGGTGGAGCGCACGCGCACGGCGATGTGCCACTCCGGGCGCGAGGTCAGGGGCTCATCGCCCAGCCAGTTGATCTCTCGCACCGGGATCTTGCGGGTGGCGAGCATGGATTTAGGGCCAACGACGACCTCTTTGCGCTCGGCATCCAACCTCACCACATAAAGCGGGTCGGCCAGACCGCCGATGCCCAAGCCGCGGCGCTGACCGATGGTGTAGTGGATCACACCCTCATGATTCGCCAGCACATTGCCCTCGGTATCGACGATATTGCCCGGATCGGCAGCCTCAGGCCGTAGTTTGCGGATCACCGCGGCATAGTCGCCATTGGGGACGAAACAGATATCCTGACTGTCAGGTTTGTCCGCGACTTCCAGCCCGTATTTCGCCGCCAGCTTGCGGGTGTCGTCCTTGCTGGGCAGATGGCCCAATGGGAAGCGCAGATAGGAAAGCTGCTCTTCGGTGGTGGAGAAGAGGAAATAGCTCTGATCACGGTTGCCGTCGGCGGCGGCGTGCAGTTCCGGGCCGTTCTCGCCCATCTTCCGCTGGATATAGTGACCTGTGGCCATGCAGTCGGCCTCAAGATCTTTGGCGGTTTCCAACAGGTCTTTGAACTTCACCCGCTCGTTGCAGCGAATGCAGGGCACAGGTGTCGCACCGCCAAGGTAGCTATCGGCAAACTCGTCGATCACGGCGTCCTTAAAGACGTTTTCATAGTCCAGAACGTAATGCGGGAAGCCCATTTCCTCGGCCACGCGGCGGGCGTCTTGGATGTCGACACCCGCACAGCAGGCACCTTTTTTAGCCAGCGCCGCGCCGTGATCGTAAAGCTGGAGGGTGACGCCGACGACGTCATACCCCTCATCAGCCAGCATCGCGGCAACCACCGAACTGTCCACACCGCCAGACATCGCCACCACCACCCGCGTATCGGCGGGGGCTTTGGCAAAGCCAAGCGAATTGAGCGGCGGGGTCTGATCAAGGGCCATGGGTCTCTCCGGAGTTTGTGCGCGAATATAGGAAAATCCTACCTAGTCACAAGGGCAGGCTTCACGCCGCGTTAAGGCAGATGGGGGTTATTGGCCGCCAGAACAATGGCGGATGATGCGATGTACCTGAAAAAAGTCGATGGGCCACGGTCTGTTACCCTCGCTGACGGGAGCGTGATGTCACGCGCCGATTTGCCCGGCGCAGATACGCGAAGGTGGGTCGCCTCGCGCAAGGCAGCGGTGGTGCGGGGGGTGGTCTATGGGCTGATCACCCAATCCGAAGCGCTGGAGCGTTATGGCATTAGCGATGACGAATTTATGGAATGGTTGCATGCGGTTACAGAGCATGGAGAGGCCGCGCTGAAGGCCACTGCCTTGAAGAAGTATAGACAACTTTAAGTTGTTAAGCTAGCCTATCTAGTATCGGTAACGGGTAGTTAACCTTTTTTGCTCAAGATTAGCCAATCGTCCTAGATGAGCCGGAGAAACCGAATGCGTGTATTGTTAGTTGAAGATGACCCGACGACCTCTCGCAGTATTGAACTCATGCTGACCCATGCGAATCTTAACGTCTATGCCACCGACCTAGGCGAAGAGGGAATCGATCTGGCCAAGCTCTATGACTATGATTTGATCCTGCTCGACCTCGATCTGCCGGATATGAACGGCCATGATGTGCTGCGCCAATTGCGGCTGGCGCGGATTGAAACGCCGATCCTGATCCTGTCGGGGTCCGACGATACGGAAAACAAACTCAGGGGATTTGGATTTGGTGCCGACGATTATTTGACCAAACCATTTCACCGCGAAGAATTGGTGGCCCGGATCCACGCCATCATCCGTCGTTCCAAAGGCCATTCCCAATCGGTGATTGAGACGGGGCAAGTCGCCGTAAACCTTGATGCCAAGACCGTCAGTGTCAACGACAGCCCCGTGCATTTGACCGGCAAAGAATACCAGATGCTGGAACTGCTGAGCCTGCGCAAGGGCACGACCCTGACCAAAGAGATGTTTCTCAACCACCTCTATGGCGGCATGGATGAGCCTGAACTGAAGATCATCGATGTCTTTATCTGCAAGCTGCGCAAAAAGCTCAGCCAAGCCACAGGCGGAGAGAGCTATATCGAAACCGTCTGGGGCCGGGGCTATGTGCTGCGCGATCCCGAACCGGCGCAGATGGATCTGGCCGCCAGCGCCTGATCTGCCATCAACCGGACCTAAAATCGCTAGACCTGCCCCTGATCGCCACCTATCTAAGCCACAGGTGACAATGTCGGGGGCAGATCGTGACATCCCAGATCGAGGTTGAAGCGCTGACCAAAGCGCAGGCAGAGACGGAGCTGGCCCGGCTGGCCGAGGTGCTGAACGCGGCGAACACCGCCTATCATACGGAAGATGCACCAGAAATTTCCGACGCGGAATATGACGCGCTGAAGCGGCGCAATGCCGCAATCGAAGCGCGCTTCCCCGACATCAAGCGCGCTGACAGCCCGTCAGAGCAAGTCGGCGCGCCGGTCGCCGAAGGGTTCGGCAAGGTGCGACATGCGGTGCCGATGCTCTCGCTCGCCAATGCTTTCGACGCCGAGGAAGTCACTGAGTTCGACGCCCGGATCCGCAAATACCTTGGGCTGGGGTCGGATGCGCCATTGGCCTATACGGCCGAGCCCAAGATCGACGGGCTGTCGCTGTCCCTGCGCTACGAAAAGGGTGTGCTGGTGCAGGCCGCCACGCGGGGCGATGGCGCGGTGGGCGAAAATGTCACCGCCAACGCCCGCACCATTGAAAACATCCCGCAAGAGTTAAAGAACGCGCCGGACCTGCTGGAGGTGCGCGGCGAAGTCTATATGAGCCACGCCGATTTCGCGGCACTGAACGCGCGGCAGGCAGAAAGGGGCGGCAAAACCTTTGCCAACCCGCGCAATGCCGCCGCCGGATCCCTGCGGCAGCTCGACGCAGAGATTACCCGCGCCCGGCCATTGCAGTTTTTCGCCTATGCTTGGGGTGCGCTCTCGGAACCCTTGGCTGAGACGCAGAAGGGCGCGATTGACCGATTGACGGAACTGGGATTTTCGACCAACCCTCTGACCGCGCTTTGTGACGGGCCAAGTGATATGGTCGCCCATTACGAAAAGATCGAAGCGCAGCGCGCCACGCTGGGCTATGACATCGATGGCGTGGTCTATAAGGTCGACGATCTCGCGCTTCAGGAACGGCTTGGCTTTCGCTCCACCACGCCGCGTTGGGCCGTCGCCCATAAATTCGCCGCCGAATTGGCGTGGACCCGGCTTGAGGGGATCGACATTCAAGTTGGGCGCACCGGTGCCTTGTCGCCCGTGGCGCGGTTGCAGCCGGTCACGGTGGGCGGGGTCGTCGTCTCCAACGCGACGCTGCACAACGAAGATTACATCAAAGGGCTCGACAGCAAGGGCGCCGAAATCCGCGGCGGCAAGGACGTGCGCGTGGGCGATTGGGTGCAGATATACCGCGCGGGCGATGTGATCCCCAAAGTGGCCGACGTGGACCTGTCGAAACGTCCCTCTGATGCCGAAGCCTTTGTCTATCCCACCACCTGCCCGGAATGCGGGTCGGATGCGATGCGGGAGCCGGGCGATGCGGTGCGGCGCTGCACCGGTGGGTTGATCTGCCCGGCGCAGGCCGTTGAAAAGCTTATCCATTTCGTCAGCCGCAAGGCATTTGATATCGACGGTCTGGGGGCCAAACAGGTCGAACAGTTTTACCATGACGGTTGGATCGCGGAGCCTGCGGATATTTTCACCTTGAAAGAGCGTTACGGCAGCGGCGTGCAGCAGTTGAAAAACCGCGAAGGCTGGGGGCCGAAGTCGGCGGATAACCTTTTTCAGGCCATCGAAGATCGCCGTGAAATACCGATGGCGCGTCTGATTTTTGCCCTTGGTATTCGCCATGTTGGCGAGGCGGCGTCGAGCCTGATCGCGCTGCACTACGGCGATTGGGACAGTTTTGAGGCCGCCATGGCCGAGGCGCGCGGGCTCGACGGCCCCGCTTGGGATGATCTGATTGGCGTCGATGGCGTCGGCAGCGTCATGGCGGGTTCGCTGGTTTCGGCCTTTGCGCAAGAGGCAGAGCGTGCCTCAATCGACCGGTTGGTGGCGCATCTGACCGTGATCCCGGCGGAACGCCCCGACACCGAAGGCAGCCCCGTCGCAGGCAAGACCGTCGTCTTTACCGGCACTTTGGAGAAGATGAGCCGGGCCGAGGCCAAGGCCCGGGCGGAGCGTTTGGGGGCCAAGGTTTCAGGCTCGGTCAGCGGCAAAACCGATATTCTGGTCGCCGGACCGGGGGCGGGGTCCAAGGCCAAGAAGGCCGCTGATCTGGGGGTCGAGACGATGGATGAAGATGGCTGGCTCGCCTTGATCGAAGGCAAATGAGCGGCAGACCGGAACAGCTTTTCCCGCTATTCGCGGGGCTCGAAACGCTCGAAGGGGTGGGGCCAAAGACAGCGCAATTGCTGGGCCAATTGGGCATCCAAGCGCCGCGCGATCTGATCTTTACCCTGCCACATTCCGGGATCGACCGCCGTCTGCGGGACAGTGTGAAAGACGCGCATCTGCCTGCGACACTCACCCTGGCCGTCACCATCGGCGCACACCGTCCGGCACGCAATAAAGGCGGCGCTTACCGCATCACGGTCGAGGACGCGCAGACCAGTTTTCAACTGGTCTATTTCCACGCGCGCGGCGACTATTGGCAGCGGCAATTGCCCGAAGGCAGCCGCCGCATCGTTTCGGGCCGGGTGGAGTTTTTTGACGGGATGGCGCAGATGGTCCACCCGGATTTCGCCGTGCCGGAAGATCAAGCGGGCGATATTCCTGACTTTGAGCCGGTCTATCCGCTCACCTCTGGGCTGACGCAAAAGGTAATGTACAAGGCCACCCGAGGCGCCTTGAAACGGCTGCCGAAGGTGGCCGAATGGGCCGATCCCGGGCAGGTGGCGCAGGCCCCTTGGCCCGATTTCGCCGCCGCCGCAGAGGCCGCGCATGACCCGCAAACCGCGCAAGACCTCACCGCCACGGCCCCGGCGCGGGAGCGGCTGGCCTATGATGAGCTTTTTGCCCATCAAGTGACCCTCGCCTTGGCGCGGCAGAATGAGCGGCGCAAGATGGGGCGGGCGAACCGGGGCGACGGGCGGTTGCAAGAGCGGGTGTTGTCTTCCTTGCCCTATCGGCCCACCGACGCACAGCAGCGCGCCGTCGAAGAGATCACCGCCGACATGGGCCGCGAGACACGCATGAACCGGCTGTTGCAGGGCGATGTGGGGGCGGGCAAGACGCTGGTCGCCTTCATGGCGCTTTTGCGCGCCGTTGAGGCGGGCGGGCAAGCGGTGCTGATGGCACCGACGGAAATCCTTTCGCGTCAGCACCTTATGGGGCTGCAACCGTTGGCGGAACAGGCGGGCGTGGTGCTGGAACTCCTCACCGGGCGCGACAAAGGGGCAGAGCGGCGGGCCAAGCTTGCGGCACTGGAGCTCGGCGACATCCAGATCCTCGTTGGCACCCATGCGGTGTTTCAGGCGGATGTGAGCTTTGCCGATCTGCGCCTTGCGGTGGTCGACGAACAGCACCGTTTTGGCGTGCGGCAGCGGTTGGAATTGGGCCGCAAGGGGCGGCTGGCCGACGTGCTGGTGATGACCGCCACACCGATCCCGCGCAGTCTGGCGCTGGCGCAATACGGTGATATGGATGTCTCGATCCTCGACGAAAAGCCCCCCGGTCGGCAGCCCATTCGCACGGCGCTGGTCTCGACTTCAAGGATGGATGAGGTCATCGACCGGATGCGTCACGCCATCAGCGAAGGGCGGCAATGCTACTGGGTTTGCCCGCTGGTGGAAGAAAGCGAAGTCAGCGATCTGACGGCGGCGGAAGACCGGTTCAAACGGCTCCGCGCGGCGTTGGGCGAAGGGGTTGTGGGCTTGGTCCATGGGCAGATGCCGCCCGCCGAAAAGGACGCGGCGATGCGTGCCTTCCAAGCGGGAGAAACCAAGGTGCTGGTGGCCACCACGGTGATCGAAGTCGGCGTGGACGTGCCCAATGCGACGATCATGGTGGTGGAGCGGGCCGAGATTTTCGGCCTTGCGCAGTTGCACCAGTTGCGCGGCCGTGTCGGGCGGGGCGCCGGGGCGTCGACTTGTCTTTTGATGTATCAAGCCCCCCTCAGCGATACGGGCCGGCAACGGCTTGAGGTGCTGCGCGAATCCGAAGACGGTTTCGTCATTGCCGAAACCGATCTGAAAATGCGCGGCACGGGCGATCTTATCGGCACCGCGCAATCGGGCGTGCCGCGCTTTCGCGTGGCCGATCTGGAGCGTCAGGCGGGTTTGATGGCGGTGGCGCAATCGGATGCCCGAAAGCTTTTGGTTGATGATCCCACCCTCGAAGGGCCGCGCGGCAGGGCGGTAAGGCTGTTGCTATGGCTCATGCGGCAGGACGAGGCGATCCGTTTGATAACAGTGGGTTAGCGCCTAAACTCTCTTTATGTTCGCGAATGTTCTCAAAAAGTTCTTTACATGGATGGGTAAAAATGAGAACAAAGAAGCAACAAAGATAAGGAGGTACTGATGATGACTTACACTGCCCTGAAATCTATCGCCCTCAGATCGCAGGCCACATTGCTGCAAGATGCAGCAGGGGCCGCCGCTTTGATCGTGATGCTGGTCGTCGGGTTGCATCTGCCCGCCTTTATCTGAGTTCTGCCAAAGGCTCTCATGCCGCTTTGTCTGCTGCATCCGTCCCAATTTGATGCACCGACTTGCCTGTCCGCGTCGGCCTCTGGCAAAGCGGGTCCCAACATGAGGAACGCCGACTGACGCCGCCATCCTTCGCAGGATGTGCGGCGTTTTTTTGTTGAATATTGGGGAAGGTGGGCTGCGGCAGGCTGCGCTTAGGGCTCGCCAGCTTCCGCCGGGGCTTCGGCCTGTTGCATCGCCTCTGTCAGCGCCTCGATGCTCAGCATGATGGAGGCATGGCGGTTTTTATAGGCCGCGGCAGGGGTCAGCACTTCGAAACCGTCAAAGGGGGCGTCCGGCACCGGCCCTTCGCCCTTGAGCATGGCGCGCAGTTGATCGCGGGCAGTGGTGATCTGCGTGAGCGAGGCACCGGGCGCGGCACCGCCCACAACGGCCGCAGCCGCTTGCCCCAAGGCGCAGGCTTTCACGTCCTGTTTCATCTCGGCCAGACGGCCTTCCTCAACGCGCACATCAACCGTCACGGTCGAGCCGCACAGCGGCGAGCGGCGCTTCACGCTGGCCTGCGGGGCCTCCATCCGGCCCAGATGCGGGATCTCTGCGGTAAGCGCCAAGATACGCGCGGAGTAGAGCTTGATGAGGTCCGTCTCATCCGACATGGGCTGTTCCTTTTCGTACTGAAACCCTACATAAGCGCCGCAGAGACAGATGCAAATATTTCCACGAGGTGCCCGATGACTTTCGATCCTGCAAGCCTTCAGTTCAACGAGGCGGGCCTGATCCCCGCCATCGCGCAGGACGTGGAGACACATGAGGTGCTGATGCTGGCCTGGATGAGCGCAGAGAGCATCGCGCGCAGCCTTGAGACGGGCAAGGTCACCTATTGGAGTCGCTCGCGGCAGGCGTTCTGGGTAAAGGGCGAAACCAGTGGCCATGTGCAAAAACTAGTTGAAATGCGGGTCGATTGCGACCGCGATTGCCTGTTGGTACTTGTGGACCAGACCGGTCCCGCCTGTCACACTGGGCGGCGCAGTTGCTTTTACACCGGGATTCAGGATGATGAAGAAGTCGAACTGATGAAGCCGGTGGATTAAGGCCGCGCGCTAAAGCCCGACCATAGAACGAATATCTTCGGGCGTCATTCCATTCTCACGGTAGAGCGCGATGGCGCGGGCGTCATCGCGTTTGGCGAGCCGTTTGCCGCCGTCATCCCGGATCAGCCGGTGATGGTGATAATGCGGCGTTGGCAGGTCGAGCAAAGCCTGCAGCACAACATGGATATAGGTCGCCGCAAAAAGGTCGGCCCCGCGCGGGACAAGCGTGATCCCCTGTGCGGCATCGTCGAGTACGACGGAAAGGTGGTAGGACGTGCCCATGTCGCGCCGGGCCAAGACCACATCACCGACCGTGGCGATAAGCTGATCCGGGGAGAAGGTGATCGCGCCGGTTTCAGCATTCGGGCCATGGCCGTTTTCGGTGAAGTTAAGCGCGCGATTGCCCAAAAAGGCCAAGGCTTTACGCATATCAAGCCGCAGCGCGCCGGAGGCTTTTGGATGGCCTGCGTCACGGCAGGTGCCGGGGTAAATCAGGCCGTCGGGGCCATAGACGGGCTCTGCGCCCTCCTGCGGGGCGCTGGTGGCCGCGGCGATGTCGCGGCGGTTGCAGGTGCAAGCATAGACGAGGCCACGCGCCCAGAGGTCATCAAGGGCACTGCGGTAGGCCGCCATTCTGTCGGATTGGCGCATCACAGGCTGCGGCCAGTCAATACCAAGCCATGCGAGGTCTTCGTAGATCTGCGCCTCCCACTTGGGTCGCGCGCGGGATTGGTCGATATCTTCGATACGCAGCAGGAACTTTCCCCCCGCTGCTTTGGCCAGATCATGAGCCAAGAGTGCCGAATATGCGTGGCCAAGGTGCAGCGGACCGGTCGGGGATGGGGCAAATCTGGTGGTAAGTGTCAATTCTTTTCAATCAGATAGACGGTAGACTTCAAGTCGATGCCGGGCAGGTGCGGGCCTTCCTCTGCAAAGAGCAGGATCGCCGCGCCGCAGTCGGTCCACTCATGGATCATGCCCAGGGCGCCGCGATCTTCGAGCGCCTTTTCGTTGAGCGAAAACAGAAGTTTACCGCCCTTTTCTAATGCATGCATCAACGTGTCGAACAATCTGATCGGCGCGGCTCCGGGGCCGATCACGCCGATGGCGCTGATCGCTTCATAGCTGCCGGGCGCGAAGGGGAGAGGGGCATCAACTTCGAGCTCTAACAAATTGCGGTATATATCTTTTTTTCGAGCCACTGCCAGCATAGCGGCAGAGACATCGCCGCCGTCGATGGTGGTGAAACCCGCTTGTTTCAGGGCCGCGCCAGACAGCCCTGTGCCGCAGCCGATATCGAAGATCGGTGCGTCTTTGTTATCCAGAAATTCAGCGAGCGTGGCAGCGGCGCGGTCGGGCGTGGCATAGCCCTGCGCTTTGATATCCTCGTCGTAGCTGCCCGCCCATTCGTCATAAAGGCTACGGATCACCTGCGTGTCCCGCGCCGCGTAGGCTTTGTCGAAATAATGTTTTGTCATTCCCCTAGGATATGGGGGATGGGCAGGAGGATCCAGTGTTAACCCGGGGCGGGTTAACCTTGATCAAGCCATGCCTGCCAATCTGCCTTGGCACGGTCGGTATAGGCTTTGTAGCGATCCTTGCGGCCGCGACGGCCCGATTTAAGCCCTTCGACAGGCGGAAACAGGCCGAAGTTCACGTTCATCGGCTGAAAGGTTTTCGCATCCGCCCCGCCGGTGATGTGGGTGATCAGCGCGCCCATGGCGGTGCTGTCGGGCGGGGTTGGCAGGCTGCCGCCCTTGATCTCAGCGGCGGCCATGCGACCTGCGAGCAAGCCCATCGCGGCGCTTTCGACATAGCCTTCGACGCCAGTGATCTGCCCGGCAAAGCGGATATTGTCGCGGCTGCGCAGGCGCATTTGATCGTCAAGCAACGTGGGTGAGTTGATGAACGAGTTGCGGTGAATGCCGCCGAGACGTGCAAAGCGCGCGTTCTCAAGCCCAGGAATTCGTTTGAAAACATCTGTTTGCGCGCCGTACTTCATTTTGGTTTGAAAGCCGACGATATTGTAAAGCGTGCCCAGCTTGTTGTCGCGGCGCAGCTGGACAACGGCATGGGCCTTGATCTCGGGCTGGTGCGGGTTGGTCAGGCCAACCGGTTTCATCGGGCCATGGCGGAGGGTTTCGCGGCCCCGTTCTGCCATCACTTCAATGGGCAAGCAGCCATCGAAATAGCCCGCCGTTTCGCCTTCGCGGAACTCGGTCTTGTCGGCCTCTAGCAGCGCGTCGATGAAATCGTCGTATTGCTGCTTGTCCATGGGGCAGTTGAGGTAGGCGGTACGCTCTTCCTCGGTTTCGCCCTTGTCATAGCGCGACTGCATCCAGGCTTTCGACATGTCGATACTGTCGAAATAGACGATGGGCGCGATGGCGTCGAAAAAGGCGAGCGCCTCGGCCCCGGTTTCGGCGGCGATGGCTTCGGCCAATGCGCCGGAGGTCAGCGGGCCAGTAGCGATGATCCATTTGCCGTCTTTTGGCAGCTCAGAAATCTCGCCGTATTCGACGGTGATATTGGGGTGTGCGAGCAGCGTGTCGGTGACGGTCTGCGCGAAGGGGTCGCGGTCTACTGCCAGTGCGCCGCCAGCGGGCAGGCGGTTTTTGTCGGCGCAGGCCATGATGAGGCCGTCGGCGGCGCGCATTTCCCAATGCAGCAGGCCCACGGCGTTTTGCTCGTCATCATCCGAGCGGAAGGAGTTGGAGCAGACCATCTCGCCCAGAAGCCCGGTTTGGTGGGCGAAGGTTTCGACCTTGGGGCGCATCTCGTGGATCACGACTTCCACGCCCGCGTTCGCCGCTTGCCAAGCAGCCTCTGATCCGGCCATGCCGCCGCCGATGATGTGCAATGTATCTGTCATGGGGGCGATGTAGGGCAGGGCGGGTTCGCGCGCAACAGGCAAGAGCGGGGGCGGGCTGATGCGCGCTGAAATATCGCGGTACGCGCGCTTGGCCGGGCATGGTTTTGGGGTCGCCGCTGCGGGAATGGTCGGTCAGTGAGAGGCTGACCCGGAGGGACCTTCCGCCGTCGGCGACCCAAAATCATTAGGGTTTCTGTACCCTAATATAACAGTGCCCCGATTTTGCCAGATTTGCCAGCCCCTGCGTGGCAACACTGTTGCGCAAATTTGGAAACAATCACTGCTGCCAGTCGGGCGCGCGTTTTTCCAAGAAGGCGTCGATGCCTTCGCGGGTGTCAGCCTCAAGCATATTGCGCACCATGATGTCGCCGGTGAAGGCGTATGCTTGGTCGGTGGGCAAGTGCATCTGTTGATAGAATGCGCCTTTGCCGTGGGCGACGGCGGTGCCGAGTTTGGCGGCGATCTTTTCGGCTAGGGCGTTGGTTTCAGTAGCCAGCTGGTCGCCCGGCACGGCGCGGTTGATCAGGCCCAGTTCTGCAGCGCGGGGGGCTGAGATGAATTCGCCGGTGGTCAGCATCTCAAACGCTTGTTTGCGCGGGATGCTGCGGGTCAGGGCGACCATGGGGGTTGAACAGAAAAGGCCGATGTTCACGCCGTTGACGCCAAAGCGGGTGTCCTCGGCGGCGATGGCGATGTCGCAGGTGGCGACAAGCTGGCAGCCAGCGGCGGTGGCGATGCCGTGGACTTGGGCGATGACGGGCTGCGGCAGGCTTTGAATGCGGGCCATGAGGGTGGCGCAGCGGTCGAAGAGGTCTTTGAAGGCGGCGGCTCCGCCGTCTTCGGCTTGGCGCATGGCGGTCATCTGGCGCAGGTCGTGCCCCGCGCAAAAGGCTTTGCCCGCGCCCGATAGGATAATGACACGGGTTTGCCGATCTTCGGCCAAGGCGTCGAGTTTGCTGTGCAGGGCGGCCAGCATTTCGTCCGACAGTGCGTTCAGCCGCTCGGGTGCGTTCATGCGCAGGTGGGTCACCGGCCCTTGTGCCGTAACGTCAAGAATTGTCACCTTGCCCTCCCAAGCTGGTCGCGCCAACGTTACGCCGAGGAAAGCAGGGAGGACAAGTATGGCCGTGGTGATGGATGCAGAGGCGTTGGAAGCCTTTATGCGGGAGGTGTTTGATCAGGTGGCGGATGATTTCGCCGTGGATCACGTGGCCGAGAATGAGATCACCATGCGTCTGTTGACCAGCCGCCGCCATCTGCGGCCCGGAGGGACGGTGTCGGGCCCGTCGATGTTCGCGCTGGCGGATGTGGCGGCCTATCTCGCGACGCTTGCGATGATTGGGCCGAAGGCGCTGGCGGTGACGACGAATTGCTCGATCGATTTCATGCGCAAGCCGCTGGCGGATGTGCCGCTGGTCGCCCATGCCAAGCTGCTCAAGCTGGGGCGGCAGTTGTCGGTGACGGATGTGCTGATCTATTCCGAAGGGTCGGATAAGCCGGTGGCGCGGGCGAGCCTGACCTATGCGATTCCGCCTGCGTCGATGGGGTGAGGAAGGGCCAGCGCCTGCCCGTGGGCTGGCGACTGTGACGGCGATCCGTGCCACTTTATGGGGCAGTCTTGACGTGCTTTTTCGAAGATGCGCCCAGCTTCACCAAATCGCCCGCCCGCCGGGACGGGCAGGCGATGGCCCGGCGCCTGCGGCTTGATTCCGGGCTGGGCGTCTGCGCGAGACTACGAAAAAAGGGCCGGGAAAACCCGGCCCAAGGAAGAGGTCTGGCGGACGCCACAGGGAAGTTACGCCTGCCAGAACACGCGGGAAGCCTCGGCTGAGGCTTGTTCCGGTGTAAGTCCCGCATCATCAAGCTCCCACGGCTCAAGCGCAGCAAGCGCGATCCGGGTGCGTCGGCGGGCCGCCCATGTGGTCACGACCGCCGCAAAGCGCAGCGCGATCATCGCAGGGACCGGCAGGGCGCGGTATGTCATCAATGTCATTGCATCGGCGCTGATAGGGCGAGCCTGTGTCATGGGAGAACTCCTTGAATTTGTATTGGCGAAATTGTATTGACACAAAGTGTAGAAAGCCTACAGGTACAAGGGTACAAAGCGCGATACAATTTGACCACAGGAATATTGTAATGGGTACAATTTGGCAGCCAACCCTCGCCGAAGGGCAGGGACCGAAGTACAAACTCGTCGCCCTCACGATCCGCGAGGGGGTCACATCCGGTGCACTGGCCGTGGGGGACAAGCTGCCGCCTGTGCGCGAGCTGGCGTGGCAGTTGGGGATCACCCCCGGCACCGTGGCGCGGGCCTATACCATTCTTACGGACGAAGGTTTGCTGGAGGCCGAGGTCGGCCGGGGCACTTTTGTCGCCCCGCCGCAAGCCGCCATTCGCGAAGATGTCTGGAATCGCGAACAAGATAGCTGGATCAAAGAGTTAGAGATCTCCGATACCGATGCGGTCAGCCTTTTTAGCCCGCGCTTACCAGACATGGGGCAGGTGGCCCTGATCCGCAGCGCCCTGCGGCAGGTGGCGGATGTGCCGGGCGAAGAGCTGATGAATTATCCCACCCGCGATGCCTATGCCCCGGTGCGCCAAGCGGTGGTCGACTGGCTGTCGCATCTCTCCCTCGGGCCGCTGAGCGAGCAAGACGTGGTGCTCTCTCATGGCGGGCAGAGCGGGATTGTATTGGTACTTCAGGCGATACTGACTGGGCCAAAGCCGGTGATGCTGGTTGAAGACCTATCCTATGCTGGGTTTCGCCGCGCAGCAGAGGTGTTGCGCGCAGAAGTGGTTGGCGTGGCGATGGACAAAGATGGCGTCTTGCCAGAGGCGCTGGACAAAGCCGCGCGCGACAGTGGCGCGCAGGTGTTTTGCACCACGCCTGAGGTGCACAACCCGACCGGCAGCCACACCTGTCTAGAACGGCGGCGCGCATTGCTAGAGGTCGCAAAGCGGCACGGGTTGGAAATATTGGAAGACGATTGCTATCGCATGGGCTCGGCCCGCGCGCCGAGCTATCGGTCGCTTTGGCCGGAACATGTTTGGCATGTCTCGTCGATCTCGAAAGAGCTTACGCCGGCGCTGCGTGTGGGGTTTTCGCTGGCACCGAAAGGCAGGTCAGCGGATTTGCGGCGGGTGGCGGAATACGGATACTTCGGCCTTGCCCGCCCCTTGGCTGAGGCCACGCGCATTCTGCTGACCGATCCCCGGATGAAGGGGATCTGCAACGACATCCGCGAGCGGTTGGGTGAATATGTAGAAGTCGCGGTGAACCATCTGGGCGGCCATGAATTGCAGTGGTCGCGCGATGTGCCGTTTTTGTGGCTGCACCTGCCCCCCGGCTGGCGGGCGGCGGGGTTTTGTCGGGCCGCAGAGGCGCAGGGCGTGCAAATCCGGTCTGCTGATGAATTTGCCCTGCGCGATGGCCGCGCGCCCCATGCGGTGCGCATCGCGGTGAACGCCCATGTCTCTCTGCGCTCTTTTGAGGCGGCGATGCAGCGCCTGCGCTGTCTCTTGGACAATCCGCCAGAGCAGATCAGCGTGTAGAAATTTGGGGTATTATTATACCTAAATCATAAGTAACTGATTTTGCTTACGTAATCCGCGATTGCTGCGCTTGACCCGGCGATGCAGGTGGTTATAACCCCTCCATCAGACACCGGGCGGGGATTCCTCGTTCCGACCAACCTTAAACGGGAATTCATCCATGAAAACCTTTTCTGCGACACCGGCAGATATCGACAAGAAATGGATCATCATCGACGCCGAAGGCGTCGTGCTGGGCCGTCTCGCTTCGATCATCGCCACGCGCCTGCGCGGCAAGCACAAGCCGTCCTTCACACCGCATATGGATTGCGGCGACAACGTGATCGTCATCAACGCCGACAAGGTGCAGATGACCGGCAAGAAGCGCGAAGAGCACTTCTACTGGCACACCGGCCACCCCGGTGGCATCAAGTCGCGCACCAAGGCACAGATCCTTGAGGGCGCGCATCCTGAGCGTGTTGTGACCCAAGCGGTCAAGCGCATGCTGCCCGGCAACCGCCTGAGCCGCCAGATCATGACCAACCTGCGCGTCTATGCAGGTAGCGATCACCCCCATGAGGCGCAGAGCCCCGAAGTTCTGGATGTTAAATCCTTGAACAAGAAAAACACGCGGAGTGCATGAGCATGGCTGACGAAATCAAATCCCTCGACGGTCTCGAAGCAGCCGTGACCGAGAACATCGGCGGCGTGCAGGGCACCGAAACCGAAATGACCCCGCGCGAGCCGGTTCGTGACGAACTGGGCCGCGCCTATGCCACCGGCAAACGTAAAGACGCGGTCGCCCGCGTTTGGATCAAGCCCGGTTCCGGCAAGGTTATCGTCAACGGCAAGCCGCAGAACGAATACTTCGCGCGTCCCGTGCAGCAGTTGATCCTGGCACAGCCTTTCGGCATCACCAACACCGAAGGCCAGTTCGACGTGTTCGCAACTGTCAAAGGCGGCGGTCTGTCGGGTCAAGCGGGCGCGGTTAAGCACGGCATCTCCAAGGCGCTGCAGCTTTATGATCCCTCCCTGCGCGGTGCGCTGAAAGCGGCAGGCTTCCTGACCCGTGACAGCCGCGTCGTCGAGCGGAAGAAATACGGTAAGGCCAAAGCGCGCCGGAGCTTCCAGTTCTCCAAGCGTTAAGCTTACCGATCAAGTTTGCGAAAGGGCTGCCCTCCGGGGTGGCCCTTTTTCGTTTGTGGGCTGGCATGTGTGGCTGCTGGTCATGAAAAAGGCCGCTGCGGTTTCCCGCAACGGCCTCTGATCTAGGAACCGTGATCCCGAGACGGCTTAGCCGCCGATTTCGTAGCTCACGGTGAAGCCCAACACGCCGTCGCCATCGTTGGTGTCTTCGTAGAGCGCTTCAAAGCTGATGCCATCGCCAAAGTCGTAAACGGCGCCGGCTTCGGCATAGATGTTGTCGTCACGGTCGCTGTTGCCGATGAGGCCAACGGCGGTCCAACGCTCGGACAGGGGCGCTTCGAACGCGACTTCCTGATCGCTTTCGCCATTGTCGGGGTCGATGATCACAGCAAAGGCGCCGGAGGCGTCACGACCGATGGGGAAGCCCAGTGTCGCGGTGATCTCTTCGCTGTGGTTTTCGGAATCGTTCAGCCAGATATAGCCATAGGTCAGATCCCAGCTGAGACCCTGACCGAAGTCCGCGCCATAGCCGAGGTTTGCTTCGAACTCGACGTCATCTGTCGGGTCTTGGTAGAGCGATGTTGCGCTGAGGCCGGTGTGGAAGCCGCCGTAGGTCAGCTCGACAAAGCCTTCGACTTCGTTTTCGAGGTGATCGAAATCATCCGACGTGTTGAAACGTGTGGCGGCAGAGACGCCTGCGGTCCAGCCAATCATGGAGGTCATGGCGCGGTCTTCGATCACCGGGTCGAAACCGGTGGTGATGTTGTCCTGCGCATAGGCGGCGGAAGAGAGCAGCCCGGCGGTAAGGCCGAACCCGATAAGGTGTTTGATATTCATGGCATTTGCCTAGTGTTGGACCATGGCTTGTCTGCGACTGGCGAAGTCTGGTTGTGAAGGTCTTTCGGATATGCCCGACATGGGGGAGCCGCAAGGACCGTCTGCGCATAGCTGGCATGCGTTAGAACATAACATTGTGAACGACGGAAATTTCGCCCAAGTCGTTGGTTTTTCTCAGCCCCCGTGGTTCCGGGCGGGGCGGCGCCTGCCTATATCAAGCGCAACACAGGAGACAGTCATGCAGTATTCAGTTCTAGACCTTGCCCCGGTGCCCGAAGGGTCAGACACCGCCACCGCCATCGCCAATTCCGTCGCGTTGGCCCAATTGGCCGAAGCCAAGGGCTATCACCGCTTCTGGATGGCTGAGCATCATAACATGCCGGGCATCGCCTCGGCGGCGACATCGGTTTTGCTGGGGCATGTGGCGGACCACACGCAGCATATTCGCGTTGGGGCGGGCGGGGTGATGCTGCCCAATCACGCGCCTTTGGCGATTGCCGAGCAGTTTGGGACCTTGGCGGCGATCCATGGCGACCGGATCGATTTGGGGCTAGGGCGTGCGCCGGGCGGCGATCAGGCGGTGATGCGTGCCATGCGGCGCGGCATGAGTGGCGGCGATCACTTCCCCGATGATGTGGCCGAGTTGATGGCTTATCTGGGTGACGCCGACCCGCGGTCGCCGGTGCGTGCGCATCCGGGTGAGGGGACGCATGTGCCGATCTGGATCCTCGGCTCCTCGCTATACGGTGCGCAACTGGCGGCGCATTTTGGGCTGCCTTATGCCTTTGCCTCTCACTTTGCGCCCGATGCGTTGGAGGAGGCCACGGCCATCTACCGTCGTGATTTCAAACCTTCCGAAGCCTGCCCCGCGCCGCGCTTCATGCTGGCGGTCAACGTATTCGCTGCCGACACGGATGAAGAGGGGGCCTATCTGCGCACCACCATGCAGCAGGCATTCGCCCGTCTGCGCACTGGCCGCCCCGGCAAGCTGCCACGCCCGGTGCGTGACATAGACGCCGAGATTGGCGCAGGGATGCGGCAGGGGGTGGATCATGCGCTGCGCGTGTCTGCCGTGGGCAGCCCAGAGACGGTCAAGCGGCAGCTTGAGGCGCTGATCGCACAGCACTGCCCGGATGAGTTGATCCTGACCGGGCAAATCCACGATCACGCGGCGCGGTTGCGCTCGTTTGAGATTGCGGCGGATGTCTTGCAAAACATGAGGGTGGCGGCCTAAGGGCCGCTAAACCTTACTCGTCGGGGCTGACCAATCCCAGCCCGCGCAGGTAAATCCCGATCCCGGTTTCCAGCAGGTCATCTGCTGGGAAGGGCGACGCGCGACCGGGGGAGTTGCGGGCGAAAAGTTCGACCACGCCGTGGCTCATCGCCCAGATATGGGCCGAGAACATCGAAGCGGGCGGGCGTTTGTCTGCCGGGATATGCTGGCTGAGGTCGGATGCTGCGCGCTCTAGCACGCCATTGGCGCGGTTGGCGGCATGGGCCAGTTCCGGGGTGCGGTTCACCGAGATGCCGGATTCGAACATGGCGATGTAATGGCCGGGGTATTTGCGCGCGAATGCCAGATAGGCGCGGCCCGTGGCCTCGAAGGCTTTGAGGGCTGAGGGCTGGCCGGATTCGTAAGCAAATTCCATCAATTCGGCAAAGATATCATAGCCTTGATGCGCGGCCTCGGCGATCAGGTCTTCGCGGCCTTCGAAGTGGCGATAGACCGCAGCCGGGGTGACGCCCGCGCGTTTAGCGGCCTCGGAGAGGGTAAAGCCCGTGGGGCCGCGCTGCTCGATCAACTCAAGTGCTGCGTCGATCAAGGCTTGGCGCAGGTTGCCGTGATGATAGCCGCGCTTAGGCATCCCAGATGTCCGGCCCGCCGCAAATCTCGTCGTCGATCTTGCCAATCGCTTTGGCGTCTTTCTGGGGGTAGTCGAAGCGGTTCAGCAGGTGGCGCATCGCGGCCAGTCGGGCGCGGCGCTTATCGTCGGATCGGATCACCGTCCAAGGGGTCTCATCCGTATGGCTGCTCAGCAGGGTCTCGGCGATGGCGCTCGAATATTCCTCCCATTTGGCGAGACCTTTGACGTCGATGGGGCTGAGCTTCCATTGCTTCAACGGGTCGGATTCGCGCGACAGCATGCGGCGCAACTGCTCGGCCCGGCCCACGTTGAGCCAGAACTTGATCAGGTGAATGCCGTCTTCGACGAGCATCTGCTCAAACGGGGTGACTTGTTCAAAGAAATGCGCGCGCTGTTCGGGGGTGCAAAAGTCGAAAACCTTTTCCACCACCCCGCGATTGTACCAAGAGCGGTCATAAAACACCATCTCGCCCGCGGTGGGCAAGTGTTTGATATAGCGTTGAAAATACCATTCGCCCTGTTCCGTCTCAGTGGGTTTCGACAGGGCGACGACACGGGCGGAACGGGGGCTTAGGTTCTCGCGCATACGGCGGATCGTGCCGCCTTTTCCGGCGGCGTCGCGGCCCTCAAACACCATGACGACGCGCTGGCCCGTTTCGCGCACCCAAGATTGCAATTTGACCATTTCGATCTGCAACCGCTCATAGTCGCGCTCATAGGTTTTGCGCGACAGACGCTCGTCATGCGGATAGCTGGGCGAAAGGATATCGTCCTTGTCGGAGCGGCGGATCGCTTGGCGAATGTCCTCGGGGGCGTCATTCTCGTAAAAGGCGCTGATTGCGCCGTCAAAGGGCAGGTCCATGGGCGCTCCTTGCGGGTTGTTCTTGTTTCAATATGGGATGTTAAGGCGCTTAACGCAAACCCGCACGGGTGGCGGCGCGGTCGATTGTGTCGACCACGGCCTGCGGGTCGGCATGATGGGGCATATGGCCCATGCCGGGCAGTCGGGTGAGCGCGCCGTTCGGGATGTCTTTGATCAATTCCTCGGCGTGGATATGCATTGGCACAATGGTATCGGCATCGCCATGAATGATCTCAACCGGCATGGTCAGACGGTCATATTGTGCGGCCATTTCAACCACATGGGGGCGAAGCTGGTGCACCTGCTGGGCGTTGGCGCGGCTGGCGCTGCGGCGTAGGGTCAACCCGGTGCCGATATGTTCGGCATAGCCCTCGGGCGCGGGCTGCGGGGCAAAGATCGCCTCAACACTGCTTTGCACCACGCCTTCGGGGACGAAAGCGGTGACGGCGGGGATAAAAAGCGCACCGCCAAGCCGCGAGGCGCTGACGTTGTAAATCCAGCCCAGCCCACCGGGCCATGGCTCTGACACCGCAGAGACAAGCACCAGCGCGGCGGTGTCTTTGGGCCGCTGCACCCCCCAGGCCAGCGCCACAGCCCCGCCAAAGGAGTGGCCCAACACGATGGGGTTTTCGACGCCAAGCTGGTCGGCAGCCTTTTGCAGCAGCGCGGCTTGTTCTTGGGGCGATTCCCCCAGCGGGTTCCACGCGCCACGCGCGCCGGGGAGGCGGGCGGTATAGCCCATGCCGGGGCGGTCGAACATGATGACGCGGTAGCGATCGCTCAGCCGTTCCGCGAACCCCATGGTGAAATCACGCAGGTTGCCGCTGGCCCCATGGATCAGCACCAGATCAGGCCCGCTGCCGATAACCTTGGCATGGACCGGCAGGCCATCCACCGTGATGATCTCGCCCTCGGGCGGGTAGCTGGCCTCGGCCCGCGCCTCATGTCGTGCGGCGCGCCATTGGACAAGCGCCACCAGCAGCGCCAGTCCGAGCAGAAGGGCGAGCAGCAGTTTAATGGCCAATCTCATTCATATCGAAGGGGGTGGTTTGGTATATCTCGTTGATCCAATTGCCGTAAAGCAGATGCGCGTGGCTGCGCCAGCGGTTCACCGGGGTGCGCGATGGGTCATCCTCTGGGTAGTAGTTGCAGGGCACGTTGATCGGCACGCCATTCTCAACGTCGCGGTCATACTCTTGTTTCAGCGTGTCGCGGTCGTATTCGAAATGGTTAAAGACATAGAGCGCGCGGTGCGCGGGGTCTTCGATCAGGCAGGGGCCGACTTCATCGCTACCCAAAAGCGTGGTGAGGCCCGCGTGCGTGTTCACTTCGTCTTGGCGCATCTCGGTCCAGCGAGAGACGGGCACGGTGCAATCATCCGAGAACCCGCGCAGATACGGCGAGGCGGGCGCGAGGTTGCGGTGGCGGAAACAGCCGAAGGCTTTCTCGGGCAGGATGTGTTTCTTAACCCCATGGAAATGGTTGATCATCGCCATGCCCCCCCAGCAGACGCCAAAGGTGGAGTGGATGTTGGTCTGGGTCCATTCCATCACTTCGCCCAACTCGTCCCAATAGGTCACCTCGTTAAACTCAAGATGCTCAATCGGTGCGCCGGTGATGATCAGCCCGTCGAATTTCTCGGCCTTCATTTCCTCGAAGGGGCGATAGAAGCTTTCCATATGCTCTGCTGCCGTATTGCGGGCTTGGTGGTCGGACATGCGGATGAGGCTGAGTTCAATCTGCAGAGGCGTTGCGCCGATCAGACGGGCGAACTGGTTCTCCGTTTGGATTTTCTTGGGCATCAGGTTCAGCAGGGCGATGCGCAGCGGGCGAATGTCCTGTCGGGACGCCAGTTCCTCGTCCAGCACCATGACCCCTTCGTTGCGCAGAACGTCGAAGGCGGGCAGGCGGGAGGGGATCTTGATGGGCATGAGACAGGTCTTTCAGGGGTAGCCAGAGCAGTCAGGTAATCTTGGGCGTGGTGGGTTCAACCGCCCGAGGGTAGGTGGCGGGCGATAAGATCGGTAAAGTCTTCGGGAGCTTTTAGTGTGTCGATGTCGGCAGGGGTGATCGTGACGCCCCATTTCGACATCGCAGCATAGCGCGGCTGGCGGTGCGACAGCGCGGCGGCATAGGTCCAGCGGATGAAATCATCGGGGTTCACGGCGTCTTCGGTGATGTTCTTTTCCGCGAGATAATCGGTCCATGCACGGGCGAGGAATTCAGGCTGATAGGCCATCGGCTTGGGGGCTTTGTCGAAACGGCGGATCAGTTCTTCGGTATGGGCCTCGTCGCCTTTGATCCAGACCAGCAGGCATTCTTGCGAGAGCTGTTGCAACAGCGGGTCGTTCGGGTCTTCGGGGTCGACCCATTCGCAGATCGAGCCACCGGTGTCACAGATGAAATGCGGATAGCCGTAGAGCGCTTCGGCGCGGTTGGCGAAATAGGCGGTGTCTTGCAGCGCGCTGATCTCGGCCCGGCGGAACGCCTCTTGGCGCGTTGCATAGTCCGCCATGGGCAGCCCACCGCGCGCGGGATCGCCGGGTTTGCCGAGCCACGTAGCCACGGGCGATAGATTGTCGAAGGTGATGTTTGAGCCGATGTAGATGCTATCGCTGAGCAGCAGATCACGTAGAAACGGCACCTTCATCGCCTCGGCCTTGGCGTTGTCGGCGATCAGTTCGCCCAGATAGCGGGTGCCGATGCGGTAGTCGATCGAGTAGTGAAACCAATCCCCGCTGGCGCGCAGCAGGCTGGACAGATGGGTTTTGCCCAAGCCCGACATGCCAAAGATCAGAACTTTGCGGCGCGGCGCGGCGCGCCAGTCGTCAGCCGTGGGGTAGAGCATGTATCACCAAGGTTAAGTGCTTCGTTTCCCCTGAGTACCCCAGTGTTTGACCAGACGCCAGATGCGGCCATCCAGCACCAAAAGCCCAAGCGCCAGAAGGGCAAAGCCGCTGTAGGCGGCAGGGCGCAGGGTTTCATCGCGCAGCCATGCGCCCAGCAGGATCGCGACGGGTGCGACCAGCAGCGTGACCAGCATCAGGTTGCTGCTGCCCGCCATGCCCAGCACCCGGTAATAAAGCAGATAGGCCAGCGCCGTGGCAGCCAGCGCGTAATAGGCAATGGCCATGAGCGTCGCCGGGGCAAGGTCGAGCGTCAGCGGCCCTTCGACCACCCATGCCAGCGGCAGCATGATCAGCGTGGCCCCTGTCAGCATCCCGGCGGCGGCCAGTTGCGGCGGTTGGCCCGGCAGCAGTTTGCGCGCGCAGACACCCGCCATGGCATAGGACATTGCCCCGCCCAGCACGGCAAGCTGCGCAAGGCTGCCGAGGTCGAAATTCGTGAGGTTTTCCAGCCCGATGGCGGTGCTGACCCCGGCAAAGCCAAGGCAGACGCCAATCGCCTTGCGCGGGGTGATGCGCTCATCCGCGAGAAAGATCGCGGCGGCCAGCACGCCAAAGATCGCCGTGGCGGCATTGAGGATTGAGGTCAGGCCAGAGGGGATATGCAGCTGCCCCCATGCCATCAGCGAGAAGGGGATCACATTATTCAACAGCCCCATCAGCAGGAAGGCCGCCCAGATGCGCGGGTCGCGCGGCAGCGGCAGGCGCATAACGGCGACCGCGCCCCAAAGCACCAGCATCGCCCAGAACACCCGATGCGCAACCGAGGTCAGCGGCCCGATCTCATCCAGTGCCACCCGCACGGCGACAAAGGACGCGCCCCAAAGCAGAGCGAGAAAGCCCATTTCGATCCAAGCACGCGGGGGAATGGTTTTTTGTGTGATCATGACCTCGGGTTTAGGCCGTTCCATTGATCGGCACGACCCGAAAGATGCGCATGCATAAAAAACGCCGCCCGAGGGGATCGGGCGGCGTGATCTCAACGGTTCTGGTGTGGATTAGAAGGTGAAACCCACTTTGACACCAAAGGCCACGGCATCGTTGTCTTCGAATTCCGCTGCCGGGGCAAAGCCCGGAATGGCCGTCTCTGCGTCACCGATGTTGACGTAGCGCACGCCGGTGGTGATTCTCATATTGTCGCGGGTATAGACGGCGGCCAGCGCGAGGCTCTTGTTGCCATCGGTCGGGCCGAGGTTGGAGGCAAAGCCGCCTTCGGACTTCTCATAGCCAACGGAAGCAGAGACCGACCAGTTGTCATTCAGACGACGGCCCACACCCAGCGAGTAGGTGAAAACATCGTTCTCATAGCTCACGAGGGAGGCCCCGCCCGTGGCGCCAGCATAGGCAGCCGGAGAAATATCGAAGGACGACCAATCAACCCAGCGGATGCCACCAAAGAGCAGCGTGTCAGCCGCGATACCGGTCTGGAAGTCGAGGTTCACCGACTGAGGTGTTTCGATTTCGGTCGTGCTCATGACTGCGCCGAACTCGGTGGTGTCTACGTCATGTTCGATCTTGGAGTTATAAGTCAGCGCTACGCGCATGGCGATGTCGGGGCGCTCATAGGCGACACCAGCGACATAACCGACGCCTGTGTCGCGCTCACCATCAACCGTATAGCCGCCGACGAAGGGGACAGCCGCTGTGGCTTCGATGGTTTGCACACGCAGACCGCCGTGAACGCTGAAGTTGTCGTTCATGCGGTAGCGCAGCAGGCCGGTCAGAGCGTGCGCATCAAGATCAGCCTGCGCGCCTGCGGCGTAGTAGCCGGTGCCCGTGGGGTAATCGATGTCAGCGCCAAAGGGCTGGTCATAAATGATCGCATAGGACAGCTTGTCGTTGATGTCTGCCTTATAGGCGGCGCCAAACTGCATGTAGCTTTCTGTGGCATTGCCTGAATCGCGGCTGCCGAGCGCCGCAACCGAGGTGCCCGACGTGTCGGGCGAGATATGCCCGAAGCTGAATTCGGCATAGCGCCCGTTTTCAAACAGGGCGTTGATGGATTGGCCCGACCGATCGATACCGCCAGCGTGAACGAGTGCCGTAGATGCCAACAGTGCCGGAATTGCCAAGAAATAGGTTTTCATTTGCTTTCCTCCCAAGACTTCTGTGCGGTTCCTCCCCGGCACAGGTTAGAAACGATCTAAGCGGATAGCTGCCGTTTGCGTCAATCACTGACCTTGGGTCAGGTTGAAATCTGGGCAAACATTACTTGGGGTGTGCTTTGCGGGTCTCAAACCAGATGTTGAGGTAATTGCCCGCAAAAATGATCGCGGCCCCGACGAAGACCCAGACATCGAGCGCTTCGGCATAGAGGAGCATCCCGACGACCGCGATCGCCGGAAGGCGGACGAAATCAATCGGCACCACCACGGTCGCGGGGGCGAGGCTCAGCGCGTTGGTTAGACAGTAATGCGCAAGCAACCCACAGGCGCCGACGAGCAGCAGAAATGGCATCGTCTCAACAGTAGGTCCGGCGATATCGCCGTCGTAGCCCGCCGAGATCAGGCCAAAGATCAATTGCAGCGTTGTGAGGTAGAATAGGATCGTGGTGATCCCTTGGGTGCGCGTCAGCCGCTTGGTCAGCACATTGGTCAGGGCAAAGAAGACCGCACAGCCCGCCGCCGCCAGAATGCCGGAGTTGAGGTTGCCAATATCAGGCCGTGCGACGATCAGAATGCCGATGAACCCCATGACGGCGGCCAGCGCCCGCGTGGCGGTCAACCGTTCGCCCAGCAGAAAGATCGACAGAACGATGACCCAAAGCGGTGAAGTGAACTCTAGCGCGAAGACCTGCGCCAGCGGGATCAGCGACACGGCGAGGAACCATAGGTTCTGCCCGGTGAAATGCGCGAGGTTGCGGATAAGTTGTAGGCCAAAGTTGCGGGTGTTGATCTGCCGCCACGCCCCGGTGGCCCAAGCGAGCGACAGGACGATGATCACACCGATCACACTGCGGTAGAGCATCACCTCAAAGGTATCGAACCGTGCCGAGAGTTCACGCCCCGCCACAGCCATGGTCGAGAAAGAGCCGATGGAGCCGATCATCCAGAGTGCAGCGCGGACGGTGGGGGTCATGTGGGGTTGGTCAATTGGTCATCGCCCTTGGCCTCGTCGCCGATGATTTGGCGGTCGGTGATCGGGGTGTCGGTGATCTTGTAGTCGCGTGTGATCCCGGCGGTGAGCCTTGCCCAGTCTGAAGCCGCCGTGCGGTTCTGATGCGCCGCAAAGGCTGCGCGGTCGGTGAAAAGTTCCGATACCTGCCACAGGAGGGGATCGTCGGTGGGCGTCACGTCGAAGCGCAAACACCCCGGCTCGGCACGGGTGAGGCGCAGATGCGCGTCAAGCCCCGCGCGCACCCGGTCCGCCTCGGCCCGGGTGGCGCAGCGAAGGTGGCCGGTTAGGGCCACCCTCATGTTTATTCCCACTCGATGGTGCCCGGAGGTTTCGAGGTGATGTCATAGGTGACGCGGTTGATGCCCGGCACCTCGTTGATGATCCGCGTGGCGGTTTCACCAAGGAAGTCATGGGTGAACGGGTAGTAGTCCGCTGTCATGCCGTCGACGGACGTCACCGCACGCAGGGCGCAGGCGAAGTCATAGGTCCGGCCATCGCCCATCACGCCCACGGTACGCACAGGCAGGATCGCCACGAAGGCTTGCCAGATATCGTCATAGAGACCATGGCGGCGGATCTGATCGATATAGACCGCATCGGCCTCGCGCAGGATCGCCAGCTTCTCGCGGGTGATCTCACCGGGGCAGCGGATCGCAAGGCCCGGCCCGGGGAAGGGGTGGCGGCCAATGAACGAAGGCGGCAGCCCGAGTTCACGGCCCAGCTCGCGCACTTCGTCTTTGAACAACTCGCGCAGCGGCTCGACCAGTTTGAGGCCCATCTTTTCGGGCAGGCCACCGACATTGTGGTGGCTCTTGATGGTGACCGAAGGGCCGCCGGAGAAGGAGACGCTTTCGATCACATCGGGGTAGAGCGTGCCTTGGGCCAAGAAAGTCGCATCGCCCACGTCTTTTGCGTGTTTCTGGAACACATCGATAAAGAGCTTGCCGATGATCTTGCGCTTGGTCTCGGGGTCCGAGACACCGTCGAGCTCGCCCAAGAACAACTCTTGCTCGTCAGCGTGGATCAGCGGCATGTTGTAGTGGTCGCGGAACATGGTGACGACCTCTTCGGCCTCACCCTTGCGCAGCAGACCGTGGTCAACGAAGACGCAGGTCAACTGATCGCCGATGGCTTCGTGGATCAGCACGGCGGCGACGGAGGAGTCCACGCCGCCGGAAAGGCCACAGATCACCTTCTGGTCGCCAACCTGCTCGCGGATCGCGGCAATGGCTTCCTCACGGTAGGCGCTCATGGTCCAGTCGCCTTTGAACCCTGCCAGACGCACGAAGTTCTCATAAAGGCGCGGGCCGTTGGGCGTGTGGTGCACCTCGGGGTGGAATTGCACCGCGTAGAAGTGACGTTCAACATCCGCGGTAATGGCGAAAGGCGCGTTGGGGGAGGTGCCATAGACCTCAAACCCCGGAGCGATCTTGCTGACGTGGTCGCCGTGGCTCATCCAGACCTGTTCGCGGTCGGTGGCAAACCAACCCTCCAGCAGATCAAGCTGTTGGCCCGTGGGGGTCACGAAGGCCCGTCCAAATTCGGCGGTGCCGTGACCGCGCTCCACATGGCCGCCAAGGCAATGCATCATGACCTGTTGGCCATAGCAGATGCCCAAGATCGGCACGCCCAGTTCAAACACAGCCTGCGGCGGACGTGGTGCGCCTTCGGCAAACACAGAGGACGGGCCGCCCGACAGGATCACCGCCTTAGGCGCGAATTCCTTGAGGAAGGCTTCGTCCACCGTGTTGAACGGGTGGATTTCGCAAAAGACGTTCAGCTCCCGCAGGCGACGCGCGATAAGCTGCGTGACCTGGCTGCCGAAGTCGATGATGAGAAGGCGGTCATGGGTGATATCTGTCATGGGGCCGTGATTAGGCCCGTGGGCGCGCTCTGGCAAGTCTCTAGCGGGCCGAAGACGCAGCCCTGTCGCGTTTAATTCGCGCAAGTGGCGCGAGGACGGCACGCGATGTCGCTTTTTGCCGCTAGAGGGCGTTATCCGCGCGAAGGGGCACTTGGGAATGGGGTAGGCACAGGCCAAGAGTTGCGGGAAGGATAGAGCAATGGCGGAATCAGCACGACGGGCACGCGGCGGCGGAGGTGCGGCACGGCGCGCGGCACGCACGGCCGTCTCATTCGAGACAGCGCGCTATATCGAGCGGAACATCCCGAACTTCGAAGTGCTGACCGAAGAAGCGCTGGAGATTATCGAGCATAACGCCGACACAGTGCTTGAAGAGATCGGTGTGAACTTTCCCGACAACCCCGATGCGCTGGCACTGTGGCGTGACGCCGGGGCCGATGTGCAGGGGGAACGGGTGCGTATTCCACGGGGGCTAGCGCGCAAGCTGTGCTCTACCGCCCCCTCGACGATCACCCAAGTGGCGCGCAACCGCGAGCGGGATGTGGTAATTGGAGGCAAGAGCCTTGTCCTCGCCCCGGTCTATGGGCCGCCCTTCGTGCGCGATGCCGCAGGGGGGCGCCGCTATGCTACGCTGGCGGATTTCCAGAAGTTCGTGAAGCTCGGCTATATGTCGAAATGGCTGCATCACTCGGGGGGGACGGTATGTGAGCCGACCGACATCCCGGTGAACAAACGCCACCTCGATATGCTGCATGCCCATATGACGCTCAGCGACAAACCCTTCATGGGGTCGGTGACCGAGCCGTCGCGCGCGCAGGACAGTGTCGATATGTGCGGCATCCTTTTTGGTAAGGACTTCGTGCAGGAAAACACGGTGATGACCTCGCTCATCAACATCAACTCGCCGATGACATTCGACGATGTGATGATGGGGGCGCTCAAGGTCTATGCCGAGAACAATCAGGCCTGCATCATTTCGCCGTTTATCGTTGGGGGTGCGATGGCCCCGGTGAGTGTCGCAGGGACATTGACGCAGGTCTTGGCCGAGACTTTGGCAGGCATCGCCTATAGCCAGCTCGTCCGCCCCGGTGCGCCTGTGATCATGGGGGCTTTCGTGACCTCCATCGACATGAACAGTGGTGCGCCTACATTCGGCACGCCTGAGGCTGCGCATATCACCTATGGCGCTGGGCAACTGGCCCGCAGGCTGAACCTGCCTTACCGGAGCGCCGGGTCTTTCAATGGCTCGAAACTGCCCGATGCGCAGGCGGCCTATGAGACCTCCAACAGTCTGAACATGGGGCTTCTGGCTGGGGTGAACTTCATGCTGCACGCCTGTGGCTGGCTGGAAGGGGGGCTTGTGTCTTCTTTCGAGAAGTTCGTCATGGATGCCGATCAACTGGGCACGCTGCATCACCTCGCCCGCGGGGTGGAGATGGACGAGAACGCGCAGGCCATGGACGCAATCCGCGAAGTCGGGCCGGGGGGGCATTACCTCGGTTGCGCCCATACACAGAACAACTTCCGCGAGGCGTTTTGGAAATCCGACCTGCTGGATTACAAACCCTTCGAGACATGGTCGGATGAGGGGGCGCGCGATACGCAGACCCTTGCCACCGCGCGGGTCGAAAAGATGCTCGCCGATTATCAGCAACCCGCGCTAGAGCCGGCCATTCGCGAGGCGCTTGATGCCTTTGTCGCGACCCGCAAGGCAGCGGAGCCGGATAGCTTTACCTAAAATGGGACTGCGGGGGGCGTTCCCCCGCCGCGGCCTCTACGCGCTGGGGCTCTGCGCGGCTCTCAGAAAGCGCGCTTCGCCGACCATGGCGATCAGCACATCCACATGCCGGATCAGGCTATAGCTTGCATCTGCCGTCTTGCGCTGGGTGTCCAACTCGGCCTCGATCTCGATCAGTTTGATCAGCGCCGTGCCGTGGCGCGGCAACATGCCAAAGCCCAATATGCGGGGCAGATGGGTGCCGCGCCGGTAATCCTCGGCTCCGATACGGGCGGCGCGCATCAACAGGCGCGGGCGGTGAAGTCTTTGCAGCATGGTCAGTAGATCTTGCATCACAACTCTCCGGTGAACGGGGGGGTGAATCACCCCGGATCATCGAAGCATGGCGCAACCTTTCCGTGTGTTGCGCGTCATGGCTTCGCGGCGCACGGCGCATACCGGTGCTGTTTACCTTTTGGAAACAATCATTGCCAAATGCGACGATTTTAACCAACAGGTAACCAAAACATCCATAGGTTGTGAATAGCTCTGGGGATAACTCTCCAGCTTGGGGACCCGCCAAAATGGAAGTGGCAGTCAATTGAAGGCGCATCACCAAATCCAACAGACCGTCCTGCCGGGATGGGTGCCGCACGGAGCCCTACATTACCTCGCACATACGGAGACCGGCGCACCGATCCGGGCCTTGGCACGCCAAGCTGGCTGCCATGCCTCGACCATCATGCGTCAAATCCGCCGTATTGAGACAAGGCGCGACGATCCGCTGATGGATGCCGCCCTGCGCAGGCTCGGGGCGGTGCGGCGCGCTTTGGATTGTACTGCTGGCCCCCCAGCAGGAAAGACAGCGACAATGACCAAACCCGCCACCCCCCTTCTTGACGAAGACACTTTCGCCGCCGAGGCGCTGCGCGTCCTTCGGCGCCTGCATGAGACGGGCGCGATCCTCGCCGTGGCCGAGGGCATGGAAAAGGCCGTCGTCCTGCGCGAGACGGACACCGGCCCCGGCGCACGCACCGCTGTGGTGGACAGCGCCGTGGCGCAGGCGATGGCCCTGAAAGATTGGATCGCCCCCGGCAGCACAGGCCGGGTAACGCGCTATCACATCACCAGCGCCGGGCGGGCTGCGCTGCGGCGGATGATAGAAGACCAAGGCGCGGGCGCCCATGGCTTTGCCGAAGATCAGACCGCGTTTCTGGGCATGGCCAGCGGCCCCGAGGCGGAAGAGGGCGCGGATGCCGATGCGGTCCCGCGCCGAGGCCGCTATTGCCTATCGGAAAGCCCGCTGTCTGCGCTTGCTAGGCGGCGCGACAAATCCGGTGCGCCCTTTCTGAACGAGGGGCTGGTCCATGCCGGTGAAAGGCTGCGTGAGGATTTCGAACTGGCCCAGATGGGCGGTGAGGTGACCCAAAATTGGGATCATTTCCTGACGCCGGGCGCAAAACCCAGCGGGCGGCGTGAGGGCTCGGGCAGCATGGCCGCGGCAGAGGCGCGCAAGCGGGTGGCAGATGCCATGGCCGAACTCGGCCCCGGCCTGTCGGACGTGGTGCTGCGCTGTTGCTGCTATCTGGAAGGGTTGGAGACCACTGAAAAGCGGCTGGGATGGTCGGCGCGATCAGGCAAGATCGTGCTGCGGATCGCGCTGATGCGGCTCAAACGACACTACGACGAAACCGTAGGCCCGGGCGGCCCGATGATCGGATAAAGAAGGGGCGGCAGGGTGATGATCCTGCCGCCCCGGTTGTTTTAGTCTGCGACCTTCGTCGGCGTCTCATCTGTCACCGAAATCGCCACTTCGTCTTTCTCACAGGCGTTGCGCACGCCGGCGGCATAGTCGGGGTGCACTTTTTCCAGCACCGCATACCAGCGTTCTTTTACCTGCTGCGAACAGGGCGCCATGGCACCGGCCATGTTCTCATGCAGAAGGTCACGCTGCGCCTGATCGAACACCTCGGTGTAGAGCTTGCGCGGCTGGACGTAATCGGCATCCGTTTCCTCTTGAACATAGCGATCCGCATCGCCCGAGATGCGCAGCGGAGGCTCTTGCACCGACGGGTCGGGGCGGGCCGATTCCTCATATTGGTTCGGCTCGTAATAGGCATCCGGGTGGCCGGTCTGCTGGGGGAAGAACCGCATGGAGCCGTCCTTGTGGTAGTGGTGCATCGGCGCGGCCTTGGGCGCGTTGGCGGGCAGGGCCTCGTAATGCGTGCCAAGACGGTAGCGGTGCGCGTCCGCATAGGAAAAGACCCGCGCTTGCAACATCTTATCGGGTGAAAACCCAATCCCCGGCACCTTGTTCGAGGGCGAATAGGCGGCGTTCTCGATGCTTTGGAAGTAGTTGTCGGGGTTGCGGTTGAACTCCAGCATGCCGACCGGGATCAGCGGGTAATCCGCATGCGGCCAGACTTTGGTCAGGTCAAAGGGGTTAAAGCCGCAGGTCTCGGCCTCTGCCTCGGGCATGACTTGGATATTCAGCTCCCATTTCGGGAATTCGCCGCCTTCGATCGCGTTGAAGAGATCCTCTTGGAAGTTCTCGCGGGTCGAGCCGATCAGCTTTTCCGCGTCTTCATTGGTGCGGTTGCGGATTTCCTGCTGGCAGCGGAAGTGGAACTTCACCCAATGACGCTCGCCCTTGGCGTTCCACATCGAATAGGTGTGGCTGCCGTAGCCGTGCATGTGCATCGGGTTCACCGGAATGCCGCGGTCCGACATCAGGATGGTCACCTGGTGCACGCATTCGGGCTGAGCCGCCCAGAAGTCGAACATCGCCTCGGGCGAGCGCAGGTTGGTGCGCGGGTGGCGTTTCTGGGTGCGGATGAAGTCCGGGAATTTATAGGCATCGCGGACAAAGAAGATCGGGGTGTTGTTGCCCACAACGTCCCAGTTGCCTTCCTCGGTGTAGAACTTCACAGAGAATCCGCGCACGTCACGCTCACTGTCGGCGGCACCCAATTCGCCTGCCACGGTGGACCAGCGCGAGAGGATTTCGCAGGTCTTGCCCACTTCGGAGAAGATCGCCGCACAGCTGTATTCGCTGATGTCATGGGTCACGGTAAAGGTGCCTTCGGCGCCCCAGCCCTTGGCGTGAACGGCCCGCTCGGGGATGCGCTCGCGGTTCTGATGGGCCAGTTTTTCGATCAATTGGTAATCGTCCAGCAAGACCGGGCCACGGCTTCCGGCGGTTTTGCTGGTTTCATTGGTCGGCATCGGCGCGCCGGCGGTGGTGGTGAGACGCTTGCTCATCTTGGGTTCCCCTCGGTTATTGTCTGAGGGGAAGATGATCCATTTCGCCCATAATTTCCAATTGCAGTTTTGTAAAACTGCGATAGGTAAAAGTTATGAACTTCACCCTAAAGCAACTTGAATATTTCCGCGCACTGGCGACTTTGGGCAACTTCGGGCGGGCGGCGGAGGCCAGCAATATCTCTCAGCCTGCGCTTTCCGTGCAGATCCGCACCTTGGAGGAGTCGCTGGGGGGGCGGTTGATCGAACGGCAAAGCCGCGCCTCGGTCCTGACGCCCTTGGGCCGCGAGGTGCTGACCCGCGCCGAGGATATTTTGCGCCGCGCCAAACTGTTGGAAGCCACGGCGCGCGAACAGGTGGGGCTGGCGGGCACCTTGAACCTTGGGCTGATCCCGACGGTGGCGCCCTATCTTTTGCCCGGTGTGCTGGCCGCCCTGCGCGCGCAGGATATTTCCCTGCGGGTCGAGGTGCGCGAGGCGCAGACCGATCAGCTGTTGGCCGATTTGCGGGCCGGGGCGCTGGACGCGGCGGTGATGGCGGTGCCAACAGGCGAAACCGGTCTGGCCGAAATGCCCCTGTTCGAAGATCGCTTTCTGCTGGCGGGCTCCGCCGAGCGGATGGCGGGGGCGGCGGTTGTCCGTCCGACCGATCTGGCCCGCACGCCGCTGATGCTGCTGGAAGACGGTCACTGCCTGACCGATCAAGCGCTAGAGGTTTGTCAGCGGGACCGGACGCAGGCGGGCATCCACACGGGCGCTTCGTCTCTCGCGACCCTATCGCGGCTGGTGGAGGCGGGGTTTGGCATGACCTTGATGCCCGAGATCGCCGCCAAAACCGAGCTTGATGCCGCGCCGGGCCTACGGCTGCACCGTTTCGGCACACCGGAGCCAGCGCGGCAGATCGGGCTCGTGCGCCGGGCGGGCACGCCGGGCAGCGGTTGGGCGGCGCAATTGGCCCAGACGCTGAAAGATGTGGGGGAAGGGCTGACCGGGCAGCTACGCGCGACATACTAGGCGCGGGCGGGGCAGCGGGGTCAGAGGGACCGGGCCAAATGGCCCGATCCGGTCACTCAAAGGGCGCTTAGGCCGCTTCGGTCTGCTTCTGGTTTTCGAGGTATTCCAGCAGGGTCTCGGGGCTGGAAACACCGTAGGGGTCATCGCCGTGGTTGTCGCTGATGCCGGGCTCTTCGAACCATGCTTCGATCTGACCGTCGTTGACGATCGCCGCATAGCGCCAGCTGCGCGCGCCGAAGCCGAGGTTGTCTTTGGCCACCAACATGCCCATGCGGCGGGTGAACTCGCCGGACCCATCAGGGATCACGTCGATGTTCTGGACGCCCTGCATTTCTTTCCATTTGTTCATGACAAAGCTGTCGTTGACCGACAGGCAATAGATCGCGTCGATGCCATGCTCTTGGAACGCTGCGAAGTTGTTCTCAAAACCGGGCAGCTGGTAGGTGCTGCATGTCGGCGTGAAGGCACCGGGGAGCGAGAACAGGACAACGCGCTTGCCTTTGAAGAAGTCTTCGCTGGTTTTGTCTTCCCAGCGGAAGGGGTTGTTGCCTTCGATGCTTTCGTCGCGCACGCGCGTTTTGAAGGTGACGTTGGGAACTTGAATACCGGGTTTCATCGCGTCTCTCTTTCTCGGATTGGAATCTTTGTCGGTTGGTAGCCCATATAGGCAGCCTGAGCAACTCTCGCAATGCTGCAACTGCATTGTAATTTTCCGTTTAGAAAACAAAGCACTAAATCATGGGCAAGGGGTGATGCCGCTGGTGCATGGCAGCCTTGTCTTGGGTGCGCATGCTGTAGGTGGTCATCGGGTCAAGGACTGTGATAAACAGGGTGCGACACAATGATCAGAGGCCCCCGATGCGCGATCTGAAGATACCCGAACAGCGCCACCCCGAAAAGGCGCGCAAGCCCGACAACGCCCAGCCAAAAAAACCGAGCTGGATCAGGGTCAAAGCGCCCGGCGGCAAGGGCTATGCCGAGACGGCGCGCATCATGCGTGACAACAAGCTGACCACGGTCTGCGAAGAAGCGGGTTGCCCCAACGTTGGCGAATGCTGGTCTCAGGGGCACGCCACGATGATGATCATGGGCGAGGTTTGTACCCGCGCCTGTACCTTCTGCAACATCGCCACCGGCAAGCCGCCTGAGGATTTGGATGTGTTCGAGCCGGGCCGCGTGGCCGATGCTGTCGCCAAGCTGGGGTTGAACCATGTGGTTATCACGAGCGTTGATCGCGACGATATCGAAGATGGCGGGGCGGAGCACTTCGCCCAGACCATCCGCGCCGTGCGCCACCGCAGCCCCGACACGACGATCGAAATTCTAACACCGGATTTCATCCGTTGCGGTCCCGAAGCCCTTGAAAAGGTTGTCGAAGCGCGGCCGGATGTGTTTAACCACAACCTCGAAACCGTACCGGGCCTCTACCCCGAAGTGCGCCCCGGCGCGCGTTACTTCCACTCTCTCCGCCTGCTTCAGCGAGTAAAGGAACTGGACCCGTCGATGTTCACCAAATCGGGCATCATGGTGGGCTTGGGCGAAGATCGGCAATCGGTCATTCAGGTGATGGAAGACATGCGCGCCGCCGACATCGATTTCCTGACCATTGGCCAGTATCTGCAGCCCACGCCTAAGCACCACGCGCTGGACCGTTTTGTCACGCCGGAGGAATTCACCTCCTACGAAAAAGCGGCCTACGGCAAGGGCTTCCTCATGGTTTCCGCCACGCCGCTGACCCGGTCGAGCTATCACGCGGGCGACGATTTCGCGCGTCTGCGCGAGGCGCGGAACCGCAAGCTGGGTATCGCGTAATCCTAGGAAGACGCGCCCGGCGTTAATCGCCGGGCAGGGCTTTGAGGTAGGCCGCAATCGCTTCGCGGTCGCTTTCGGGGAGTTGGGCAAGGTTGCTGACCACCTCGGCCATCTCTCCGCCCGCGCTATCCCATTCCGGCGTGAAGCCGGAGGTGAAATATTCCACCAGATCGGCCTTGGACCACTCAAGATGTGCGGGCGTGATGCCGGGAATGCGCCCCTTGCCCGAGGGGTTCGGCGCGCCGGTTAGCCAAGCGTCCTGCTCTAACCCGCCCAAGGCGTTGCGTGGCGTGTGGCATTCGCCGCAATGGGCCAGCCCTTCGACAAGGTAGCGCCCGCGCGCTACCTGTGTGTCTGACGCATCGGCCAGCACGAAATCTTCGTCAAAGAACATAACCTTCCACGCGCCGAGGCCCCGGCGGATGTTGAAGGGAAAACCCACCTCATGCGGCAGGCTCGGGACATCTGCGGCGGGTAGGGTTTGCATATAGGCAAAGAGGTTCACCACGTCCTGCGGGGCGAGGTGTTGGTAGGCCGTATAGGGAAAGGCGGGGTAGTAGTGCTGGCCTTCGGGCGAGACGCCGCGCGTCACGGCGCGGGCAAACTCTGGCAAGGTCCAGTCGCCGATGCCATGGTATGCATCGGGCGAGATATTGGGCGCGTGGAAGGTGCCAAAATCGCTGGGGAAGGGCAGGCCACCGGCCAGAACCAGCATCTCCCCCCCCTCACTCTCGGGGGCGGCATGGCACGAAACGCAGCCCCCGGCAGCAAAGACCCGCGCCCCCGCTTCCGGGTCAGGCGTCAGACCTGCGCCATAAGACGGCTCAAGCGGATCGGGCCGGGTTGCGACCCAGCCAAGGGCCGCGCCGAGAACGGCACAGCCCAGCAGTACAGGGACAATAGGGCGCAAGGATCAGTTCTTGGGGCCGCGGTAATCGTCGTGGCAGGCGCCGCAGGCCTTGCCCACCGCACCCATGCCCGCTTTCAGGGCGTCAAGATCGGTGCCTGCGGCCTCGATCATATCCGCGCTGGCGGTCTCCAGCGCCATGAAGGCGTCGTTGAACCCCTCAGAATCGCTCCAGATTTCGGCCTTGGCGCGGGACCCTTCAACGGCGCCTTGCTCAGTGCCTTCAAGCCAAAGCGTGCGGGGCTGAAAGCCTGCGGCAGCATGAAGATTGGTGGCGGCGGCGGTTGCCATTTCGGCGTTATATTCCGTTTCGCCTTTGGCCATCCCGCCCAGGATGCCGGTGTGATAGGCGATCAGTTGCATCTGCGCGTGGCGCGCGTTGACGGCGTCGCTGGCGGCTTTTTCACTATGGCTGGCGGCGAATCCAGCGGTCGCGATCATCGCGGCGCCGATGCCGATGGCGGTAATGCTTTTGGTCAAATGCATGGTCATCTCCCTTTTCTTGTCGCAGCGTAACATGAGCGCGGCTTGCAACAAAAAACAAAAACGTGATCAGCGGGATAACCGGCGCGCTTCGGCTTAGAACCGGCGGGGGATGCGCTCTGCCGTGGCCCAATCGGGCCAATAGCCCAGCCATTCGATCAACCCGATGGCCAAAGCCGCCGCGATGATTGCAAAGACCACGATCACCCGTTTGCCCGAGGGTGGATTGCGCGCCCATTGGGACATGCGCAGTAGCCACCGCGGGTCCATCACGTAAAGCGAACTTTCCCGATGAAAGGCAGGTTGCGGTTGCGTTGGGCAAAGTCGATGCCATAGCCCACGACGAATTCGTCCGGGATTTCAAAGCCGGTCCAGTCTGCTTTCAGGTCCACTTCGCGCCGGGTGGGTTTGTCGAGCAGGGCAATGGATTTCAGCCGCGCTGGTTCGCGCGAGCGGAGCAGGTTGGTGACATGGTGCAACGTATGGCCGGTGTCGACGATATCCTCGACGACCAGCACGTCGCGCCCTTCGATTGCGCCGCGCAAATCCTTGAGAATGCGCACTTCCCGGCTGCTCTCCATGCCGTCGCCATAGCTGGACGCTTCGAGGAAATCGACCTCGATCGGCAGGTCCAATTCGCGCACCAGATCGGCGATGAACACAAAAGACCCGCGCAGCAGGCCGACCACGACCAATTTATCGGTGCCGTTGAATTCGTCATGGATCTCACGGCAGAGATCCTCAATCCGCGCCGCGATGGCCTTGGCCGAGATCATTTCGTCGATGACATAAGGCCCGTGTGCCATGGTTTTGCCCTTGAATCTGCGGGGTTGAGACGTGAAATAGGGGGTAACCTGCAACGCAACGGAACGCAATGCCCACCCATTCAGAGACCCGCCAACTGCCCTATAGCGCGCAACAGATGTATGATCTTGTCGCCGATGTGGCTCGCTATCCCGAATTCCTGCCTTGGACCGCTGCTGCGCGCATTCGCAGTGACGAAGACCGGGGCGATCACCGGGTGATGGAAGCCGATCTTGTGATCTCTTTCAAAGTGTTTCGGGAGCGGTTCACCAGCCGCGTCGTGCTCTGGCCCGAGGCCAAGAAGATCGACACCGAATATCTGGATGGGCCGTTCAAGTATATGAAATCAAACTGGCATTTCGAGGATAACCTCGAAGGCTGTCAGGTGCATTTCTTTGTCGATTTCGAATTCAAGAACATGATCCTGCAAAAGGTCATCGGCGTGGTTTTCAACGAAGCGATGCAGCGCATCGTGCGGGCCTTTGAGAACCGTGCGAAAGAGCTTTACGGGCCCAAAGGCTAAAGCGCCGCGAAGCCTCGCAGCAACAGGCCAAGCGCGTGGTCACGGGCCGCAAGCCGCACCGTGTCGCGGCCCTGGGCGCCGAACTCGATCGTTTCCGTCTGAACGCCCGCCGCTGTGGCAAGGCCAAAACAAACGCGGCCTTCGGGTTTATGCTCTGATCCGCCGGGCCCGGCGATGCCTGTGATCGATACGGCGATCTGCGCCTCAGAGTTTGCCAACGCGCCCGCCGCCATCTCTGCGGCCACCTGTTCAGACACTGCACCCAATTGCGCGAGCGTCGCATCTGAAACGCCCAACATCGCGATTTTCGCGGCATTGGTATAGGTCACGAAGCCCCGGTCGAGCAGCGCCGAAGACCCCGGCAAGTCAGTCAGTGCGGCAGCTACTATTCCGCCCGTGCAACTCTCCGCACAAGCAACCATTGCGCCGGTTTCGCGTGCCTTTTCCAAGAGTTGCGCCGCGAGGATCATTTACAGGGCCCCGTGGTAAAGCGCCGCCAGCGCCATGACGCCAAGGGCGGCGAAGATGCCGGCGAAGATATCGTCCAGCATCACACCAAAGGGGCCACCCTGACGGTCTGCCCAACCGATGATCAGCGGTTTGGTGATGTCAAACAACCGGAACAGGGCGAAGGCCGCGATCCAACCGGGCCACATGGCTAGGATCGGAATTTGCATGGACCAAGCGGCATAAGACAAGGGCAAAAGCGCGATCCACTGGCCGACCAATTCGTCGATCACCACTTCGCCGGGATCATGATCCGGCCCGCCGGCCGTATAGCGCGCTGTGGCCCACCAGCCCAACGGGATGGCCACAAGGATGCCAATCACCAACAGGGGAAAGCCGCCGAACACATGCAGAAGCCACGCATAAGGCAGCGCAACAAGCGACCCCCAAGTGCCCGGCGCGGGGCGGATATGGCCAACGCCCAGAAGTGTCGCAATGAGATGAGCAGGGGTCATGATTTCACCAATGTTGCTGTGGCCATACAGGCAATGCCTTCGCCACGTCCGGTAAAGCCGAGGCGCTCGCTTGTTGTCGCTTTGACGGATACGCGGTAGACCTCAAGCCCTAGCATCTCGGCCATAGAGGCGCGCATCGGCTCCACATGGGGGCCAATCTTAGGGGTTTCGCAGATCAGCGTGCAATCAACGTGGGTCAGCGTAAATCCCATATCGCGGGCCATCTGCGCGGCATGGCGCAGAAAGATATCACTGCGCGCGCCTTTCCACTGCGGATCGCTCGGCGGGAAGTGCTGGCCGATGTCGCCCCGTGCCAGCGCGCCATAGATCGCGTCAGTGACCGTGTGCAGCGCCACATCGGCGTCAGAATGGCCGACTAGCCCGTGGGTGTGGGGAATGTCGAGGCCGCAGAGGGTCACGTGATCTCCGGGGCCAAAGGCGTGCACGTCAAATCCGTTGCCGGTGCGAATGTCCATGCGGGTCTCCAATATGCGGGCGGCGCGGGCAAAATCCTCGGGCCGGGTGATTTTCAGGTTATCGGCGCTGCCTTGGGTGATGGCAACGGTCAGGCCCGCCGCGCGGGCGACTTCGACATCATCTGCCGCTTGGCCGTCGTAGGTGGCGTGGGCCGCGCGGATCGCGGCAAGGTCAAAGCCCTGCGGCGTCTGCGCGGCGAAAAGGGCGCTGCGGTCTTGCGTGCCGGTGACGCGGCCATCCGCGCCCTGCCAAAGCGCGTCGGTGACCGGCAGGCCCGGTGCGGCGGCTTGATGCTGGTCGAGCGCATCAATCACGCCAGCAATGATCTGGGCCGAAACGCAGGGCCGCGCGGCGTCATGGATCAACACCTTCTCCGCGTGCCGAATGGCCGCAAGCCCGCGTTGGACCGAGGCCGCACGCTCCGCCCCGCCGGTGGTGACGGTAACGCCTTGGGCCGCAAATGCCTCGGCTTGATCCATGTCGTCTTCGTGCAGCACCAGCACGATTTCGGTGATCTGGGGTAGGGTGCGAAACACGGCGAGGGTGTGATCGATCACACGCGCCCCCGCCAGCGCCTGCCATTGTTTTGGCTGCGGACCGCCCGCGCGGCTGCCGCGCCCTGCGGCGACGATCAAAGCTGCGATACTCATGCGGGCAATCTGGAAAACGTGGTGAACATGGCCCTGTCTAGGCAATGCGGCGGCGGGGTGCAATCTGGGGTGGCTGCCTAAAAAATAAGCAGTTGCTTGGCGCATAGCTGCTTTTCAGGCTAGTTTCATTGAGGTCACCCCGTGGCAGAGCTACACAGCAAGGGACCGCACAAGGATTAAGCACGTGACCGCCGACCCCCTGACATTCGACCCTCCGGTATTCCTCGCCCCGATGGCGGGGATCACCGATCTGCCCTATCGCAGCCTCGTGGCGCGATTCGGGGCCGGTTTGGTCGTGTCGGAGATGGTCGCCAGCCAAGAACTGCTCAGCCGCCGCCCCGGTACCCGAGAGAAGGCAGAGTTGGGGTTGGATGTCATCGGCACCTCCGTCCAGCTCGCGGGGCGCGAGGCCGGACCGATGGCCGAAGCCGCACGGATGGTCGAGGCGATGGGTGCGCGGATCATCGACATCAACATGGGCTGCCCGGCCAAGAAAGTGACGCAGGGCGCCTCGGGCTCGGCGCTGATGAAGACGCCTGATCACGCGCTGCGGCTAATTGAGGCGGTTGTGGGCGCGGTCAACGTGCCTGTGACACTCAAAACCCGGCTCGGCTGGGACGACAATATGCTCAACGCCGCACCCATCGCCAAACGGGCCGAGGATGCGGGCGTGCAGATGATCACAATTCACGGGCGCACGCGCTGTCAGTTCTACAAGGGCCGCGCCGATTGGGCCGCGATACGGACGGTGAAAGAAACGGTGCGCGTCCCCGTCATCGCCAATGGCGATATCACTGGCAGCGATGAGGCACGCCAAGCCCTGCGGCTGTCGGGCGCAGATGGTGTGATGGTCGGGCGCGGCGCGCAGGGGCGGCCTTGGCTGCTGGCGCAAATCGCGCATGACCTGCACGGACGCGCCAAACCGATGATCCCCAAAGGGGCCGCAATGGCCCAGATGGTGGCCGAACATTACGACGAGATGCTGCGTTTTTACGGGGTCAATCTGGGGGCCAAAGTCGCCCGCAAGCATTTGGGCTGGTATATGGACCATTGCGCCACCCCCGCCGATCTGCGCCGCGCCCTGCTGACGGCGGGGGAGGTGAAAACCACCTTTGATCTGATCGCAGAGGCTATGCAGTACGACGCCGCGGCGGCTCAACCTCCGGTCGCGGCATGAGGGCCGAGATACCTGAGCGGCAGGTTTGGACCTCTTTGCCGGTGCCTGCCTTTATCGTCAGCGCCGACGACCGGGTCGCGGATTTGAACCCTTCCGCCGAAGGCTTCCTCAATGCCTCGGCCCGCGCCACGATTGGCCAGTCGATCTGGAAGTTGATCGCGGTGGATCACCCGCTTGAGGCCGCGTTTGCCCGTGCGCGGCTGCAGGGCACGCCGCTGTTCGTGAATGACGTGGATGTCGGCGCGATGCAGCGCGCGCCTTTGCAATGCGGCTTGCAGATTGCGCCGCTGGTGGGCGGGGCGGGGGAGATGGTTCTGATGATCACCCCGCGCGAATTGGCCGGGCGCATCACCCAAGATCACAGCGTAAAATCCGCCGCCAAATCCGCCATCGGCATGGCCGAGATGCTGGCCCATGAGATCAAGAACCCTTTGGCCGGGATCACCGGCGCGGCGCAGCTTTTGTCGATGAACCTGTCCAAAAGTGATCTGGAACTGACCGATCTCATCGTTGCCGAAAGCCGGCGCATCGTGAAACTGCTGGAGCAGGTCGAGCAATTTGGCAACCTCATGGCGCCCGAGCGCAAGCCGGTGAACCTGCATGATGTGCTGGACCGCGCGCGGCGGTCGGCGCTGTTGGGCTTCGGCTCAAAGATGAAAATCACCGAGGATTACGACCCCTCTCTGCCGCCCGCGCTTGGTGATAAGGACCAACTTTTGCAGGTCTTGCTGAACCTCATCCGCAACGCGGCTGAGGCGGCGGGCGCGGCGGGGGGCACCATCCGGCTGCGCAGCTTTTATGAACACGGGTTCCAGTTGCGCCGCGCCGATGGGGATGGCCAGCCGCTGCCCCTACAGATCGAGGTGATTGACGATGGCCCCGGCCTGCCGGATCATATCCGCGCCGATGTTTTCGATCCCTTCGTCTCGGGCCGGGAGAATGGCACCGGGCTGGGCCTCGCCTTGGTGAGTAAAATTATTTCAGACCACGGAGGCTGGATTTCAGTCAGTTCCGCCCCCGGTCGAACCGCATTCCGCATTTCGCTGCCGCGCGCAGGCGCCGCTGCCCTCAAGGAGAATTGACATGGATGGCACCATCCTCGTCGCCGATGACGACCGCACGATCCGCACCGTTCTGACCCAAGCGCTGACCCGCGCGGGCTGCAAGGTTCATGCCACTTCAAGCCTGACCACCCTGATGCGATGGGTCAGCGAGGGCAAGGGCGACGCGGTGATCTCTGACGTGGTCATGCCCGATGGCAACGGGTTGGAGATGCTCCCGAAAATCGCGCAGGACCGACCCGGCTTGCCGGTGATCGTGATCTCGGCGCAGAACACCATCATGACCGCGATCAAGGCGGCAGAGGCCGAAGCCTTTGACTATCTGCCCAAACCTTTCGACTTGCCGGATCTGATGAAGCGCACCGCTCGGGCGTTGGAGCAGCGCACGACGCTCAGCCGCAAGGCCGCTGCCGACGACGGTGCCGAGATCGACGCCGAGCGTGACGATCTGCCGATGATTGGCCGGACCCCGGTGATGCAGGCGCTCTACCGCACCGTGGCACGGGTGATGAACACCGATCTGCCGGTGCTTATCTGGGGCGAAAGCGGCTCGGGCAAATCGCTGATCGCGCGGGCGATTCACGACTTCTCAGACCGGCGCAGCCTGCCGTTCGTGACCGTGACGGATGCCGATCTTGCCGATATCGAAGGCCCTTCGCGGGTGTTGGCGCGGGTTGGCGGTGGCACCTTGATGATCGACGAAATCGCGGATTTCCCCCAAGATATTCAAGCCCGTCTGGTGCGGATGATGGATGCGCCGGGCGAAGACGCGCCGCGATTCATGGCCACCAGCCAAAGCGATCTGGATGCGGCGATGCAAGAAGGCAAGCTGCGCCGCGATCTCTATTACCGCCTGTCGGGGGCGACCCTCGAAGTGCCTGCACTGCGGGACCGGGTGGAGGACATCCCGCTTTTGGCCGATCATTTCTTGGCACGTGCCAACCCCGGGCCTGCGTCACCGCGCAAACTGTCGGACAAGGCCGCGCAAATCTTGCTGAAGTTTCCATGGCCGGGCAATGTGCGCCAATTGGAACATGCCATGCGGCAACTGGCACTGGCCAGCCAAGCGGCCGAGATCACGGCGAGCGAGGCCGAGCAGTTGCTGGGCGCACAAAGTGGTCCGGCACCGATGCAGACCGAGGCCGATACCGAACGGCTGGGTGCCTCGGTCGAGCGTCATTTGCAGCGTTATTTCGACCTGCACGGCACCATGCTGCCGCCTCCGGGGCTTTACGCGCGGATCCTGCGCGAAGTTGAACTGCCGATGATCGAAATCGCGCTTGCCGCGACGGCAGGGAACCAAGCTAAATGTGCCGCTTTGCTGGGAATTAACCGAAATACTTTGCGTAAGAAGATCACCGACCTCGATATTGAGGTGACACGGGGCCGCAAGATGATGTAAAAGAGCCACATAACAGTGGCCATCGGGGTACTCTCCTGTTCAGGACCACATAATATGGCGGTTGATGCAGCAATGCATCACAACATCGGTGAGGTATGCGGGTGGCAACCCGGTCACGCAGGTTCAAGCTCGAACGGTTGGGGCGTCTCAGGCGAGTCAAGCGGCTGCGCAATTGGTCCACCTTTGGGCTGGTGGTGCTGGGGCCGGTTTTGGCGCTTGCGACCTATCTGGCACTCGGGCCTTTGGGGCAGGGGGCGGATACGCTCAACCTGCGGCTCATTCTGTTGTCCGATCTGGTCTATGTGCTGCTGGTGGCGGCGCTGGTTCTCATTCAGGTCGGGCGGCTGATCTCGGCGCGCCGCGCCAAATCGGCTGGCTCTCGGTTGCACCTGCGGTTGACGGGCGTCTTTGCCCTGATGGCGCTGATCCCGACCGTCACGGTGGCGATTTTTGCAGGGCTTACGGTGAACGTGGGGCTTGAGGGCTGGTTTTCTGACCGGGTCAGCGGCGTGGTCGGCTCATCGCTCGCGGCGGCCGAAGCCTATGAGGCCGAGCAGCGCGAGGCCCTGATATTGGACGCGCAGACCCTTGCCCGCAGCATCGACAGCGCCCGCGCGCAGGGCATCAACCTTAGCGACAGTGAGCTTTTGGGCGAGGGCCAGCGGCAAATTCAGCGCGGCCTGCGCGAGGCGTTTCTGATCGACAGCACCGCGCAGATCCGGGCGCGGGGGGATCGGTCCTATCTCTTTGATTTCGAAGCACCCACCGAGGCGCAGCTTGATACCGCCAGTGACGAGGGCCTTTTGGTCATCGAGGACTGGCCCAACAATGAATTCCGCGCGCTGGTGCCGATGGACGCCTATGTCGATCGTTTCCTCTATGTCTCCCGCGCGGTTGATGGTGAGATTCTGGCGCTGCTGGATGAGACCAAAGAAACGGTGCGCCTGTACCAACAGCTTGAGTCCGAACGCGGGCGGCTGCTGTTCGAATTTGCCCTTGTTTATCTGGGCTTTGCGGTGATCCTCATTCTGGCCGCCGTTTGGCTGGGCCTGTGGTTTGCCGAACGGCTTTCCGGCCCGGTTGGGCGCTTAACCGGCGCCGCGCAACAGGTGGGTGCGGGTGATCTGAACGTGCAGGTCCGCGAAGAAGAGGGCGATGACGAAATTGCCATGCTGGGGCGTTACTTCAACCAGATGACCCGGCAGCTGAAGGGTCAGCGCGAGACGCTGTTGGAAAATACCGACCAGATCGAGCGCCGTCGCCGGTTGTTCGATTCCGTGCTAAGCTCGGTGACCTCGGGCGTTGTGGGGCTTGACCCGGAGGGGCGCGTCACCTTCGTGAACCGCTCTGCCATGCGGCTGCTGGACTGGTCGGAAGATCAGCAAAGCTTGCCGCTGACCCTTGCCGTGCCGGAGTTCGGGCCGCTGTTCGAGACGGTGAAGGCCGCGTCGGACGAAGTGGCGCAGGCGGAGATTAAAGTCTCGCGCCAAGGGGCGATGGAGAACCTCTTGGTGCGCATGGCGACCCGGCGGTCCAAGGATGGCGATCTTGAAGGCTATGTGGTGGCCTTTGACGATGTGACCGATCTGGTCAGCGCGCAGCGCATGGCCGCTTGGGGCGACGTGGCGCGCCGGATTGCCCATGAGATCAAGAACCCGTTGACGCCCATCCAGTTGAGTGCCGAGCGCATCCGCCGCAAGTTCGGCCCCAAAATGGCCGAGGGCGATGACGACGCGCTGGAACAAATGACCGGGGTGATCATCCGCCAAACCGGCGACCTGCGGCGCATCGTCGACGAATTCTCAAAATTCGCGCGGATGCCCGAGCCGGAAACCAGCCGTCAGGACATCCGGCAATTGCTGCGCGATGCCGTGTTGCTTCAGCAAAGCAGGCAGGAAGAGGTGGTGATCAAGCTTGACCTGCCCACGCAGCCGGTCATGGCCAATATCGACGGCACGATGATCTCGCAGGCGCTGACCAACCTGATCAAGAACGCGGGCGAAGCCATTGAAAGCCTGAAGAAAGAAGGCACGCCCGAGGGGCATGTGCCGCAAATTCGCGTGACGCTAACACCGGAAAACCGGCTTTTGCGGCTGACCATCGCCGACAACGGCATCGGCCTGCCCGAAGACCGCGCGCGGCTGTTCGAGCCCTATGTGACCACGCGCAGCGAGGGCACCGGACTGGGCCTGCCCATCGTCAAAAAGATTATCGAGGAACACGGCGGCAGCCTGACGCTCGAAACCGCGCCCGCATTCGACGGGCAAGACCATCACGGTGCCATGGCAGTCATTTCACTGCCCTTGGCCATCGACGCAACGACAGACCAAGGGGATAAGGCAGATGAGTGACATTCTGATTGTAGACGACGAACGCGACATCCGTGAGTTGATCTCGGACATCCTTGAGGATGAAGGCTTTGCCACGCGCTTGGCCAGCAATTCTGATGAGACGATGGCCGAGATCAACACGGAAGCGCCCGCGCTGATCATCCTCGACATCTGGTTGAAAGACAGCCGGATGGACGGGATCGATATTCTAAAGACCGTCAAACGGGACAATCCCGATGTGCCGGTGGTGATTATCTCGGGCCACGGCAATATCGAGATTGCCGTGGCGGCGATCAAGCAAGGGGCTTACGATTTCATCGAAAAGCCCTTTAACATCGATCAATTGCTGGTTGTGATCCGCCGCGCAATGGAAACCTCGCGCCTGCGCCGGGAGAACCAGAACCTCAAGCGCCGCGATGTGGCGACTTCGGAGATGATTGGCACCTCCGCATCCTATCGCGCCTTGCTGGGCCAGCTTGACAAGGTGACCAAATCCAATGGCCGCGTGATGCTGACTGGCCCCGCGGGGTCGGGCAAGGAAGTGGCGGCGCGCTATATCCACGCCCATTCCGCCCGCGCCTCGGCGCCCTTTGTCACCGTCAACTGCGCCGGGGTGGCGCCTGATCGGATGGAAGAGGTGCTCTTTGGCCGGGAGACGCCGGACCGCGGGGTCGAGCCGGGGCTGCTGGAGCAGGCCCACGGCGGGGTGATCTACTTTGATGAGGTCGCGGACATGCCGCTTGGCACCCAGTCCAAAATCCTGCGGGTGCTGGTGGACCAACAGTTCACCCGCGTGGGCGGGACCGACAAGGTGCGCGTCGATCTGCGGGTGATCTCTTCGACGAACCGCGATCTGGATCAGGCGATCAAGGCAGATACCTTCCGGCAGGAACTCTATCACCGTCTGAACGTCGTGCCGATTGCCGTGCCGTCCTTGGAGGAGCGGCGCGAGGATATTCCGCTGCTGGCCGAACATTTCATCGCCGAGTTCAACACCTCCCAAGGTCTGCCGCAGCGTGCGTTGACCGAAGATGCCGTTGCTCTGATGCAGACGATGGTCTGGCCCGGCAATGTGCGCCAGCTTAAGAACCTTGTTGAGCGGGTGCTGATCCTCGGGGATGGCACCGGCCCGATCGAGGCCCGTGAACTGCCGGGCGAAGAGGAAAACGGCGGCGATGAGGGGCGCGTGGTGCTTTCCGGCGCGCTGGCAACGCTGCCGTTGCGCGAAGCGCGCGAGGCTTTCGAGCGGGAGTATCTGCTGACCCAGATCAACCGCTTTGGCGGCAACATCAGCCGGACAGCAAATTTCGTCGGGATGGAGCGCAGCGCCCTGCACCGCAAACTGAAATCCCTCGGCGTTGTGACCTCGGCCAAGGCGGGTGTGCGCGTGGCCCATGTGGACGAGGAAATCGAAGCGGCGGGCTGACCCCCGCCGCAGAACCGCGAGGGGGCGTGCCCCCTCGCGCAGCGCCTCACCCTTGGGTGACGATCTGGAACGACCCATCGCTGTTGCGGATCACGCAGGACTTGGGGTTGAGTGCGGGCAGCGTGGTGGTGGCGCGCGCAGAGGCGGCGCGGGCCACATTGCTGGGGCAGGCGGGTATCGACACCGGCGCAAAGCCTTTGTCGGCCATACATTGCCCCTCAACCCGGTTGCGCAGGTCTTGGTTGGGGTCGAAGGTCACCAACTCACCCGGCACGTAAAAGCCGCCCCGCGTGGTGCAGTTGTTATTGGCATCGCAATGGCGACGCTCGGGCACATAGCGCGGCGGTTCGCGGCGGATTTGGGTTGAGATCGGCACATCGCGCAGGGCCTGCACCTCGCAAGAGGTGGTGGCCCGGTTGACCTGCGCAACGGTCGCGCCCGGTTTGTAATAGGTGTTCAGCGGCGCGCAGGCCGCAGCCCCCAAGGCGATGAGCGTCAGGGCAAAGGCGGCGCGCGAGGGGCGAAGCGATATCGGTTTCATAGTGCTATCATGCCGCTGATGCGGGGGAATGACAATTGATTTGACCCTTGCCAACCCATCTGTCATGCCCTCTAACCGACCTAAGACAACCCTCACACGATCTTTGCTCAGGGTAAGGAAACCTTCATGAAAATCATCATTTGCGGTGCAGGGCAGGTGGGTTGGCAGATTGCCCGTCACCTCAGCGGAGAGCGCAACGATGTGACCGTGGTCGACAGCAATGCCGAATTGATCCGCCGCGCCACCGACACGTTGGATGTGCAGGGCATCGCCGGTTTCGCGAGCTACCCCGATGTGCTGGACCGTGCGGGCGCGCGGGACGCCGAGATGATCATCGCCGCGACCCACTCCGATGAGGTCAATATGGTGACCTGTCAGGTGGCGCATTCGGTCTTTGGCATCAACCGCAAGATCGCCCGTCTGCGCAGCCAGTCCTATCTGGATGCGATTTATTCCGACCTTTACCGGCGCGATCACATGCCGATCGACGTGGTGATTTCCCCTGAGAAAGAGGTCGCCACCGCAGCGCTCCAGCGCCTCAGTGCGCCAGCGGCTTTCGACACCGAGATTTTCATGGACGGGCAGGCGCAGCTTCTGGGCATTACCATCGACAGTGATTGCCCGGTGGTGAACACGCCGCTGCGTCAGTTGACCGATCTCTTCTCAACCCTGCGCGCCGTGGTCGTGGGCGTGCGCCGCGATGGCACGCTTTTCGCGCCCGAGGCGAAGGATCAGCTTTTCGTCGGCGATGACTGCTATGTCTTTTCGCATCACGACGACATCGCCCGCACGATGGAGATTTTCGGCAAACAGACCACCAAGCAAGAGCGTGTTGTTCTTGTGGGGGGCGGCAATGTCGGGTTGACCGTGGCCCAACACCTTGAGGCCGGGCCGCTGCGCGTGCGCACAAAGATGATCGAGAAAAACCGCAAATGCGCCGAACGCGCCGCCGAAGGGCTTGAGCGGACGATCGTGTTGAACGGCGACGGGCTCGATGCCGCGCTGCTGGCCGAGGCGGGCATCAGCCGCGCCGATGCGATGCTGGCGGTGACGGATGACGACAAAACCAACATGTTGTCTTGTGTGCGCGCCAAGGCCGAGGGCTGCCCCTATGTCATCGCGCTGATCAACGATCCGACGCTGGTGCCGCTGATGACCCACCTTGGCATCGACGCCTATATCAATCCGCGCGCCACGACGGTCAGTTCGATCCTGCGTCACATCCGCCACGGGCGGGTGCGGGCGGTCTATTCCATCGGCGATGCCGAGGCCGAGGTGATCGAGGCCGAAGTGCTGTCGACATCGCCCCTCGCGGGCAAAAAAGTGTCGGAAATTGACTTCCCCGAGGGCGTGTTGATCGGCATGCTGCGCAAAGAAGGCAAGGTGATCCGCCCCATGGGCAGCACACGGATCGACGAAGGGGATGTTGTCGCCCTCTTCGCTCTGGCCGAGGATGTGCCCCGGGTTGAGCAGCTTTTGCAGGTCTCGATCGACTTTTTCTAAGCGCAGGAGCGCCCTTGTGACGCAACCGACCAGCATCCGGCCAACCGGCATTCGCCGCGAGATCGTGCAACTGCCGCTGTTTTTGCAATTGTTCGGTGTCTCTGCTGTGTCGATGATCCTGCCGTCGATCCACGGGCTGGTGGTGAACGACCATCAGGCCAGCCGCGCTTTCCTCTATGCTGGGATTTTGGGGCTTGTGGCATTTACCCTCATCGCCATTGCCCATGCCGGGCGCAAACCCTTGGACGGCGCACTTGGGCCGCTGCTATCGCTGCTCTCGGCCTTTGTTTTTCTGCCTGTGTTTTTTGCCGTGCCATTCCTTGAAGCTTTGCCGACGACGCGCTTTGTGAATGTCTATTTCGAGATGGTTAGCGCGCTGACCACCACGGGCGCTACAATGTTCGAAAACCCAGCACGGCTAAGCAATACGCTGCATCTGTGGCGCGCGCAGGTCGGTTGGATGGGCGGGCTGCTCATGTGGGTCACGGCCTCGGCCATTCTGGCGCCGCTGCATTTGGGTGGGTTTGAAGTGACGGCGCAGGCCGAACCGGGGCGGCCAGATGACCGTATCGGCGCCCGCATGGGCCGGATCACCCCGCGCCAACGTCTGCTGCGTACCACGCAGGCTTTGCTGCCGATTTATTTCGGCCTGACGCTGCTGCTTTGGCTCTTGCTGGTCATCGGCGGAGAGACGGGCTTGGTGGCGCTCTGTCATGCCATGTCGGTCATGGCGACCTCGGGCATTTCGCCCATCGGCGGCGTGGCCGAAGCGCAGGTCGGCGTCACCGGCGAGGCGGTGATGATGCTGTTTATGCTCTTCGCCCTATCGCGGCTGACCTTTTCCAAAGATACCGTGACCGCGACCCAAGGCGGGCTGATGACCGACCCAGAGTTCCGCATCGGTCTTTTGGTGGTGATCGGCGTGCCGTTGCTGCTGTTCGCACGCCACTGGATCGGCGCCTTCGAGGTTGAGGTCGAGGTTGACGGCACCCGCGCTTTGCACGCGCTTTGGGGCGGACTGTTTACCGTGCTGTCCTTCCTGTCGACGACTGGTTTCGTCTCTGAACATTGGGCCGAGGCGCAGAATTGGTCGGGGCTGCGCACGCCGGGGTTGGTGCTCATGGGGCTTGCACTGATCGGCGGCGGGGTGGCCACCACAGCGGGCGGGGTCAAGCTTTTGCGGGTCTTCGCGCTCTATCAAAACGGGGTGCGGGAGATGGACCGGCTGGTCTATCCCAATTCCGTCAGCGGCGCGGGGGCCGCCGGGCGTCGCTTGCAAAGCAACGGGGCCTTTATCGCGTGGATTTTCTTCATGCTTTTTGCCATGTCGCTCGCCGGAGTGACCCTTCTTCTGACTCTGACTGGCGCGTCCTTTGATGCGGCGGTGGTCATGTCGGTGGCCACGCTCTCCACGACCGGGCCGCTGATCGAACATGCTGCCGACAAACCCATCCATTTGATCGAACTGGGCGTGGCCGCGAAAATCATCCTCAGCGGAGCAATGGTGCTGGGTCGGCTGGAAACCTTGGCGATTATTGCGCTGATGACCCCGAATTTGTGGCGCGCTTGACACGTTTAGCGCTAGAACCGCCCTAGTCCGCTGATATTGGGGCTGGAAACTCACGCTTTCGCACTCCATACTTGAGGCAATGGGGGGGTCCGGTACGCGGACGCCAGCAAGAACAAAAGGCGAGACTACCATGGCGTCAGACAGACAGAACCTTCAGGATGCGTTCCTAAACCACGTTCGCAAGACCAAGGTCCCGGTGACAATTTTCCTGATCAATGGCGTCAAATTGCAGGGTGTGATTACCTGGTTTGACAACTTCTGCGTTCTGCTGCGCCGCGACGGTCAATCGCAACTTGTCTACAAGCACGCGATTTCGACCATCATGCCAAGCCAGCCGATCAGCCTTTATGAGGGCGAAGACGCTTCTTGAGCCGTCCAGCATTTCAGATCGACAACAGCGATGGGCCCCGCGTAACGCGCGCTTGGGTGCTGCATCCTGATATCAAGACCGACAACGACCGGCGCGCGCCTGAGCCCGCGCTGGCCGAAGCCGTTGCATTGGCCGAAGCGTTGCCAGAGCTTGAGGTGGTGGGGGCCGAAGTCGTGCCCCTGCGTACCGTTCATGCCGGGATGCTGTTTGGCAAAGGTAAGATCGAGGAACTCGATCAGCGCATGAAGGAAGCCGAGGTTGAGCTTGTGCTGGTTGACGGTCCGGTGACCCCGGTCCAGCAGCGCAACCTTGAGAAGGCTTGGGGCGTCAAGCTGCTCGACCGCACCGGTTTGATTTTGGAGATCTTTAGCGACCGCGCGGCGACCCGTGAAGGGGTGCTTCAGGTCGAGATGGCCGCGCTGAACTATCAGCGCACGCGCCTTGTTCGCGCATGGACCCACCTTGAGCGTCAGCGCGGCGGTTTGGGCTTTGTTGGTGGTCCGGGTGAGACGCAGATCGAGGCGGACCGCCGCGCGATCGACGACCAGTTGGTGCGTCTGCGCCGGCAGTTGGAAAAGGTCGTGAAAACCCGCGCCTTGCACCGCGCCGCCCGTGCCAAAGTGCCGTTCCCGATCGTCGCGCTTGTGGGCTATACCAACGCCGGAAAATCCACGCTTTTCAACCGCCTGACCGGGGCCGAGGTTATGGCCAAAGACATGCTCTTTGCCACGCTCGACCCGACCATGCGCAGCCTTGTCCTGCCCGACGGGCCAGAGATCATTCTCAGCGACACGGTGGGGTTCATCAGCGATCTGCCCACCGAACTCGTCGCAGCCTTCCGCGCCACGCTGGAAGAGGTGCTGGCCGCCGATATCATCTGCCATGTGCGCGATGTGTCCCATACCGAGACCGAAGAGCAGGCCCAGAACGTGCGCGATATCCTCGCCTCACTGGGCGTCCCGAAAGAGACCCGCAGTTTCGAGGTTTGGAACAAGCTGGACCTGCTCCCCGAAGACCGCGCCGACGCCATGCGCGCGCGGGCTGCGCGCAACGACGACGTGCTGGCAATCTCGGCCATTACCGGCGAGGGGCTTGAGGCGTTTCAGGAAACCATCGCCGAAGCGCTGCAGGGGGCGGTGCGCGAGGCCGAATTGACCCTCGGCTTTGCCGAAGGCAAGAAACGCGCCTGGCTGTTTGCGCAGGACGTGGTGGAAGGTGAGCGTCAGACCGAAGACGGGTTTGAGATCACCGTGCGTTGGTCCGCGCGCCAAGAGGCTGAATTCCAGCAGATTTAAGAGCTACGGCGCAGGCTGGGGCAATTTTTGCCCCGGCAAGCATCGAAATCGACCCGCTGCGTCGCATATGGTGAAACGACCTTTTGCGGAGCGCGCCACATGACCCTCGTCATCCTTTATATCTCAACCGCCGTGATCTTCCTCGGGCTGGACTACCTTGGACTGACCTATCTCATCAAACCCGTGTTTGAGCGTGATATTGGAGACTGGCTGCTGGATGAATTCCGCGTCGCCCCGGCGCTGATCTTTTACGCCTTCTTCGTGGCGGTGGTGCTGTGGTTCGTGTCTTGGCCCGCGATGATGCAGGATAATTCTTTGCTTTGGGTCTTTGGCAATGCGCTGCTGATCGGCGCGATGGGCTATGGCACCTATGAGTTCACCAATCTGGCGACGCTCAAGGATTGGACATGGGCCATGGTGGCGCGGGACTTCGCTTGGGGGTCGGTCCTGACCGGCACGGCGGCAACCGCTGGCGTGGCGATCACCCGCGCGTTGACCTAGCGGCCATTCTCGGTCGACCAGCGCCAAGCGCCGGGTTGCAGTCCGGCCAGTTCCCAATCGCCCACGCTGGCGCGGATCAGCCGCAGGGTGGGCAGCCCCACATGCGCCGTCATGCGCCGCACTTGCCGGTTGCGCCCCTCGCGGATGGTGATGCGCAGCCAAGCGTCGGGCACCGTCTTGCGAAAACGCACGGGCGGGTCGCGCGGCCAAAGCGCCTCGGGCGCGTCGATCAGATCCACTTGGGCCGGTTTCGTAACGCCGTCTTTCAGTTCCACCCCCTTGCGCAGTGCCTCAAGGGCCGCGGCATCGGGCGTGCCTTCGACCTGTACCAGATAGGTTTTGGGCCGCTTGTACTTGGGATGCGCGATGCGGGCTTGCAGGGGGCCGTGGTCGGTCAGCACCAAGAGCCCTTCGCTGTCGCGATCAAGCCGCCCTGCGGGATAAAACCCCTTTTCGTCGATATAGGCCGAGAGTGTGGGCCGCGTGCTGCCCTCAGTGCCTTTGTCGGTGAATTGCGACAGCACGCCGTAGGGTTTATTCAGCAGGATTACGCGGGCGGTCATTGGGCAGGCTCCAATCGTGTCACGCCCACGGCGGCGGCGCGGGCCAGTTCGGCGTCGAGTGACATCGGGATATATTCGCCCCGCCGCCAGAGTTGCGCCATGTCGTCGTAATGCCGCGACAGGAAATGCCCCGATTGCCCGGTGGAAGTGACAAAGACCGAACTGTCGGGATCGGCAAAGTCATAGACCCCGCGGTAGCCTGCACCATGCACATTATAGAACGGGTCTTTGCCGGTGCCGCGGGTCAGCCCCCGTTGCAGGGTATTGTCCCCGCCCGAGGTCGACTGGCGGATGTTTACGAAGTAGCGCAGCAGCGGCACGTCGCCCAAGACGGGGTGATCATGGGTCGCCTGATGCGCGTCGCCCCAGCGGAGAGATTCCAACTGCGTGCCCCAAGTCTCTTTGATCCAGAGCAGGGCGTCGTCCAATGCCAGTCGCGCCATGTCATGGCAGGTTTCGACCGGCGCGGATTGGCGCACGTCGCACCATTTCGCGGCGCCTTGCACATCGCGGAAGGCGCGTTCGATGAAGAGCGGTTGAATATGGGTGAATTCTTCGGCCAATGGCCCCAGTTCATCCCGGATAAGACGGTCCTGCAGGGCGCGGATCCATGCGGCATAGATCAGCGGCTCGGGCAGGTGTTCGTTCATTTCACCCGACCAGCCTGCCAGCAGATCCAATGCGCGCTGGCGTTGGCGTTCGGGCGTGCCATCGGGCGCGGCCTCTCCGGTGAACCACAGCTCGGCGCCGATCAGCGGCAAGAGCGCGCGGGCCGTGGGGCTGACCGTATCAAGCTGCGCTTCGATGAAACTGTCGCGGGTATGCACCTCGCGGTTCTGCATCAGCCGCTGCCAGCGTTGCACCCGCTGTGTGTCGCCCCAGACGAAAGAGACATGGTTGGGAAAGGGGCGATCGACCGTCTTGTTGTTGGTGTTGCCAAGGATTCCGCCCGCAGGGGCGATGAACTCTGGGTTGGCGGTATAGGGCAGCATCCCATCCCAACGGTTCGCGGCGATCCAACCGGGACTGGGCATGCGCCCTTTGCTTTGGTGATTGGCATCGCGGCGCGGCATGGCGCCGATGGTTTTCATAGCGATGGTGTCACGGTCCACTAGTGTGAGGTTCTGCGCGGGCGCCACATAATCGGTCGCGGCATTGATCGCCTGCTGCACCGATTTCGCGCGCATCACCTTCATCGCGGCGGCAAGCGAGGTGTCTTCTTCGGTAAAGAGGGTCGAGGCGACAGAGGCCACATGCCCCGGCGGCGTGATGCTGCCAAGGTTGTAATGGCTGCCCGGCAACACCGGGCCATTGTCGGTCCAACGTAGGGTAACGGTGATCGGATCGGCATCCGCGATATTGATGATCGACGAGCGTTTGCGGAATTTCTTGAACCCGTCGGGGGTGCGGTATTCTTCGGTGTTTTCCGGGTTCAGCTCTTCGATATATACGTCTTGGTCGTCGACATAGGCGGTGGTCAGCCCCCAGCCCAGATCGGCGCTGCGGCCTGTCAGGACCACGGGCATGCCGGGTATCGTGCCGCCGATCACGCCGCCGGTCTCAAGCTCCAGCCGGGCCAGATACCAGATCGCCGGGGCGGTGAACCCCAAGTGCGGATCATTGGCCAAAAGCGTGCCGCCCGCGGCAGAGCGCGACGGCGCTGCGGCCCAAGCGTTGGACGCACCGGCGAAAGCCTGCCGTTTGAAAGGCGACAGCGGATGACTGTCCATGGGCGCTGCGGCGGCGTGGCGCGTCGTCACGTCAGGAAAGAGGGCGGCATATTCAGGCAGGGCGGCGACCCCGCTGCCCGGCGCATCCGGCAGGATGTCGCGCAGGCGGTCTTGGTCGCTCAACTCCAACGACACCCGTGCGCGCAGCACTTCGGCCTCTAGGTGGCCCGACATCTGCAGGCCCATCAGCTTGGTCACGGCCAATGAGTCGGCGGGCCGCCACGGGGCCATGGGTGCGTTGAAAAGCCACATCTCGGGCGCGCCACGGCCCAAGGCTTCGGTGTTGATCTGATCTAGGCGGGCGTTGATCCCGGCGGAATAGGCCTCAAGCGCCGCGTCGGTTTCGGGGTCAAGCTCACCTGCGGCCGCCACGGCAAGACGGTAGATATCATAGCGCCGCATCAGCTTGTCGGTGGTGACGGTGGCGGTGCCGAAAACCTCAGACAGGCGCCCCTGCGCGGTGCGCCGCAGGGTGATCAACTGCCACAGCCGGTCTTGGGCATGGGCGAAGCCAAGGCCATAAAATACGTCTTCGTCGGTTTCGCCAAAGATATGCGGCACATTGGCGTTGTCGCGCACGATCTCGACCGGGGCGCTGACGCCTTGGACATCAACCCGATCATCATAGTCGGGCAACGACCGCGCGGCGAACCAGTAGACCAGCAGCAAAACCACGACGCTCAACGTGACGAGAAACACCGCCAATCGGATAAGCCAGCGAAACATCAATGCCATCGGGGGATCCTCGGCTGGCGCGCAGATTGACCGGAGCGCGCAGGGTGGTAGGTGTTGTGACAGGGAATAACGCAACTGAATGATAAGGAAAAGCACATGGCAAAGCTCGCGTTTTTGGGACTGGGGGTCATGGGGGCTCCGATGGCGGGGCACCTGCAAAAGGCCGGCCACGAAGTGACCGTCTATAACCGCACCGAAGCCAAGGCCGAAGACTGGGTGAAAACCTATGGCGGCGCCATGGCCAAGACCCCGCGCGCGGCGGCAAAGGATGCGGATTTCGTGATTGCCTGCGTGGGCAATGACGATGACCTGCGCTCGGTCTGTCTGGGAGAGGACGGGGCCTTTGGCGGCATGACGGCGGGGGCGATCTTTGTCGATCACACGACCGTTTCAGCGGCCGTCACGCGCGAACTTTACGCCGCTGCCGATGACGCGCAGGTGAGCTTTGTCGACGCGCCGATTTCGGGTGGTCAGGCAGGAGCGGAAAACGGCCAATTGTCGATCATGTGTGGCGGAGATGAGGGCGCCTTTGACCGGGCGCTCCCGATCATGGAGGTCTACTCCAAGATTTGCCGCCGCATCGGCGACAGTGGCGCAGGCCAGATGACCAAGATGTGCAACCAGATCGCCATCGCCGGGCTGGTGCAGGGCCTCTCTGAGGCCCTGCATTTCGCCGAGAAGGCGGGCCTCGATGGCCGCGCGGTGGTTGAGGTGATCAGTCAAGGTGCCGCTGGGTCATGGCAGATGGCGAACCGCTATGAGACCATGCTGGACGATGAGTTTAACCACGGTTTCGCGGTGGATTGGATGCGCAAGGATCTGGGTATCTGTCTGGACACAGCGGATGAGACAGGGGCGAGCCTGCCGGTCACGGCGCTGGTCGATCAGTTTTATAAAGACGTGCAAAAGCAGGGCGGCGGGCGTTGGGATACGTCGAGCCTGATCAAACGCCTGCGCGCCATGGGCTAAGGCTGTTTGCAAAAGAAAAAGGGCAGCGCCGGATGAAACTGGCGCTGCCCTTCAAAGACCATCGGTCGACCCTGCGTTAGGGGATGATCCGCGTGTATTTCGTGCCTTCCAGTGTCGCGCCGATCCGCAGCCCCGCGCGCCCAAAGACCGCTGCCAGAACCGGAGCCATGACAGTGGTCGTGTCGGCGCTCACGCTGTCGCCCTTGTCGGAGATCACGTATTCCAGACCGGCGCCAGCCGCCCAACCCGGCGAGCTGCGGAATTCGCGCAGCGCGGGCTCGGTCATGAAGAACAGCACATGCGCATATTGCTGCGCGCCAATCTGCAAGCCGCCCGAAGCTTTGGTCACCGAGTAGTAGTCCACCGTCACGTCGTTGACGCGCAACGCGCCGCGCCCGTAAGCGCCGCCAAAGCCAAGGCCCGCTTCGGTCACCAGCGGCATGACCAGCATGCCATTTGCCTTTTCGGCCAACTGCCGGGTGTTGGGATAGCCGCGGTACATCTCGGCCAGGGTCGCATCGACGCGCGCGTCGATCATGGCGCCGCCCCGTCCGCCCACGCCGTTGCCGCAAGCCGCGGTTGCGCCAAGGGCCGTAAGGGCGCCCAAAGTCACAAAGCGCCGGTTATATGTCTGATTGCTCATCTTTTCTGCCTGTATGTTCAAGATCGATTGCCTGCTGCCGGTTTTCCCGACTTATGCGCGAGATTACGCATAATCACGCGCTTTGTCATGTCGGTTGGACCCTTTGCGCAGATTTACGCCCTTAGGTCACGCGCTTTTGGCCAAAAGCCGGGCAACATCGGGGGCAAAGTAGTTTAGCACCCCATCACAACCCGCGCGCTTAAAGGCCAAAAGGCTCTCCAACATTGCGCGTTCGCCGTCGATCCACCCTTGGTCCGCCGCGCCCCGGATCATGCTGTATTCGCCCGAGACCTGATAGGCGAAGGTCGGCGCGCCAAAGGCGTCTTTCACGCGGCGGCAGATATCAAGGTAAGGCATGCCGGGTTTGACCATGACCATATCCGCCCCTTCCGACAGGTCGCGCGCCACCAGCCGCAGGGCTTCGTCGCTATTGGCGGGATCCATCTGATAGGTCTTTTTGTCGCCGGTCAGGGCCGAAGAGGCGCCCACCGCATCGCGGAACGGGCCGTAAAAAGCGCTGGCGTATTTGGCAGCATAGCTCAGGATCATCACGTCATGATGCCCGGCCTGCTCAAGGGCGTTACGGATTGCGCCGATGCGCCCGTCCATCATGTCCGACGGTCCGATGATATCGGCACCCGCTTCGGCTTGGGCCAGCGCCATCTTAACCAGCGCCTCAACCGTGCGGTCATTCACGATGATGCCGTTTTCGACAAAACCATCGTGGCCGTTGATGTTATAGGTGTCCAACGCGACATCTGTCATCACGACCATCTGCGGCATGGCCTCTTTGATCGCCGCGATGGCGCGGTTGGTGGCGTTTTGCTGATCCCACGCGCGGGCGCAATCCTCGGTCCGGTCCTCGGGGCCGGTATAGGGAAATACACAGACCGCACCGATACCGAGATCGGCCGCCTCGCGCACCGCCGCGACCAGCTTGTCGACCGAGCGGCGCATGACGCCGGGCATGGAGGGGATCGGCTCTTCCACGCCTTCGCCTTCGCGCACGAAAACCGGCCAGATCAGATCGCCCAGTTGCAGGTCATTCTCGCGCACCAGCGCGCGGATACCGGCGTTGGCACGGGTGCGGCGCAGGCGCGTGGCGGGGAAGGGGGCGTGGACGGGTTGCATCAAAATTACCTCAGAATGGCTTGGCATGGGCTTGCCATGTATTTTTGAACGCCTCAACCCTATGAATTGTCGCGCCGGACCGCTAAGAGATGCGAACTTAAATTTCGGACGAGCACGCCTTGGACTGGTACCAGACCCTTTTCGAAATGATTGACATGCGCTCTTTCTCGAACCTGTGGTTCTGGATCGCGCTGGCTGTGATGTGGTCGACCGCAAGCCATTGGGTATTGGGCGTGCCCTTTGACATGGTGCTGCGCGCCCGACGTTATGGGGGCGAGGCGCAGGCCGATCTCGAAGACATCGTGCGGATCAACGTGAACCGGCTGCTCTATATCTCGCAGGTCTCGGGGCTTTGGCTCTTGGGGCTGGGTTTTTTCGCGCTGACCTCTCTGGTGCTTTTGGGGTTCGTCTATGCCATCGAATTCGCCCAAGCCCTGCTGCTGCTGGGGTTCCCCATGTCGCTGGTCGGGCTGCTGAGCCTGTCGACCGCGCGGCTCATCCGCATCGAAGGCTCCACCGGCGACGTGTTGCAGCGGCGCCTGATGCGGCACCGGCTTTATACCCAGATCATCGGCATGTTCTCGATCTTCGTGACCGCGCTTTGGGGAATGTATCAAAATCTAAGCATTGGCCCGCTGGCGGGTTGACAGGCCCCCCGTGAGGCCCAATTGAGACCCGATGAACGATCCGCGTAATATCACCCTCTCCGGCGTTCCCGAAGGCTATGATGCCCGCGCCATTCTTGATGAAATCGCCAAGGGCGGCCAGCCGGTGGTCCATGTGGCGCGCGATGACAAACGCATGGCGGCGATGCAGGCCGCTTTGCGGTTTTACGCGCCCGATATGCCGGTCGTCACCTTCCCAAGCTGGGATTGCCTGCCCTATGACCGGGTGTCGCCCAACGCCGATATCTCGGCGCAGCGGATGGCGACACTGGCCGCGCTGGTGCATGGGATGCCCCAGCAGTTCGTTCTGCTGACGACGCTGAACGCGGCCAGCCAACGTATCCCCGCACGCGAAACCCTGCGCGACGCGGCCTTTGCGGCGCGCGTGGGCAGCCGGATCGACGAAAAAGCCCTGCGCGCCTTTCTGGTGCGCATGGGCTTTGTGCAAAGCCCCACGGTGATGGAGCCGGGCGACTACGCCGTGCGCGGTGGGATCATCGACATCTACCCGCCCGGCGACCTTGGCCCGGTGCGGCTTGATCTTTTCGGGGACGTGCTGGACGGGGCGCGGCGGTTTGATCCGGCCACGCAGCGCACCACGGAAAAACTTGATCTGGTAGAGCTTGCTCCGGTCAGCGAGGTCATTCTTGACGACGCGGCGATCACCCGTTTCCGGCAGAACTACCGCATCGAATTCGGCGCGGCGGGCACTGATGATCCACTTTATGAGGCGATCAGCGCGGGCCGCAAACATCAAGGCGCGGAACATTGGTTGTCGTTTTTCCACGACAATCTCGAAACGCTCTTTGACTATCTGCCGAAGGCCACGATCACGCTGGACGATCAACTGACGCCCATGCGCCTCGCGCGGTGGGACACGATTGCCGACCAATATGAGACGCGGCAGCTGGCGATGAAGACGCGCTCTAAAATGGACAGCGTCTATAAACCCGCCCCGCCCGAAGGGCTATATCTGACCGACGACGCTTGGAACGAGGCGTTGATTGGGAAACGGGTTATCCAGTTCAACCCATTGCCGCAGCCCACTGGGCCGGGCGTGTTGGACGCAGGTGCGCGGATCGGGCGCAACTTCTCGCCCGAACGACAGCAGGAATCGGTCAGTCTTTTCGGTGCTTTGGCTGCGCATATTAAAGCAAAGCTTGAAGTAGGGCCGGTGCTGATCGCCAGCTATTCCGAAGGCGCACGCGAACGCCTGACGGGGCTGATAGAAGACGAAGGGTTGGCCGAAGCGATCCCGGTGGCGGATGCCTCGCGGATCGGCAAACGCGGGCTGCATCTGGCCGTTTGGGCGCTGGAGCACGGCTTTGAAGCGCCGGGGATGACGGTGATTTCCGAGCAGGACGTGCTGGGCGACCGATTGATCCGTGCGCCGAAACGCAAACGCCGGGCCGAGAATTTCCTGACCGAGGCCCAAAGCCTCAGCCCCGGCGATCTGGTGGTTCACGTCGACCACGGCATCGGCCGCTATCACGGGATGGAGGTGGTCACCGCCGCAGGTGCTGCCCATGAATGCCTCGTTCTGGAATATGCCGAGCAATCAAAGCTTTACTTGCCCGTTGAGAACATCGAACTGCTGTCGCGTTATGGGCATGACGAAGGGCTGCTGGACAAGCTCGGCGGTGGCGCGTGGCAGTCGAAAAAGGCCAAACTCAAAGAGCGTATTCGCGAGATGGCGGACAAGCTCATCCGCATTGCCGCCGAACGCGCGCTGCGCAAAGCGCCGGTGCTCGACCCGCCGCCGGGCATGTGGGATGCCTTCTCCGCCCGGTTCCCCTATACGGAGACCGACGACCAGCTGCGCGCCATTGCCGACGTGGTGGATGATCTGACCAGCGGCAATCCGATGGACCGTCTGGTTTGCGGCGATGTGGGCTTTGGTAAAACCGAAGTTGCGATGCGGGCGGCTTTTGTTGCGGCGATGTCGGGTGTTCAGGTGGCGGTGATCGCGCCTACGACACTGCTCGCCCGGCAGCACTACAAAAGCTTTGCCGAACGCTTTCGCGGCTTCCCGATCGAAGTGCGCCAACTCAGCCGCTTTGTCTCGGCCAAAGAGGCAGCGGCGACGCGCGATGGGATGGCTAAGGGAACGGTCGATATCGTCATCGGCACCCATGCGCTGCTGGCCAAAGGCATCCGGTTCAAGGACCTCGGCCTGCTGGTGATCGACGAAGAGCAGCATTTCGGCGTGACTCACAAGGAACGGCTCAAATCCCTGCGCACCGATATCCACGTACTGACCCTGACCGCCACACCGATTCCCCGCACCTTGCAACTGTCGCTGACGGGCGTGCGCGATCTATCGATCATCGGCACGCCGCCCGTCGACCGCCTCTCGATCCGCACCTATGTGAGCGAGTTCGACGCGGTTACCATCCGCGAGGCGCTGCTGCGTGAGCATTACCGGGGCGGGCAGAGCTTCTATGTCGTTCCTCGCTTGAGTGACCTGCGTGAGATCGAAGATTTCCTTCAGGCGCAGCTGCCGGAACTCTCCTACGTCGTCGCCCACGGTCAGATGGCACCGGGGGAGTTGGATGACCGGATGAACGCCTTTTATGATGGCAAATTCGACATTCTGCTGGCAACGACGATCGTTGAATCCGGCCTCGACATTCCTACGGCCAACACCATGGTCGTGCACCGCGCCGATATGTTCGGCCTTGCGCAACTGTATCAAATCAGGGGCCGGGTGGGCCGCTCGAAAACCCGGGCTTATGCCTATCTGACCACCAAGCCGCGCGCGAAGCTGACGGATACGGCGCAGAAACGTCTGCGGGTGTTGGGCAGCCTTGATACGCTTGGCGCGGGCTTCACCTTGGCCAGCCAAGACCTTGATATTCGCGGGGCGGGCAACCTGCTCGGCGAAGAGCAATCCGGCCAGATGCGCGATGTGGGCTTTGAGCTTTACCAGTCCATGCTGGAAGAGGCGATTGCCAAGATCAAGGCGGGCGAGATGGAGGGCCTCAGCGAGGCCGACGAGCAATGGGCACCGCAGATCAACCTTGGCGTGCCGGTGCTCATTCCTGAGGACTACGTGCCTGACCTCGATGTGCGTCTTGGCCTCTACCGCCGCCTCAGCGAGCTCTCAACTAAGGTGGAACTCGAAGGCTTTGCCGCCGAATTGATCGACCGTTTTGGCAAGCTGCCGAAAGAGGTGAACACCCTGATGCTGGTGGTGCGGATCAAGGCGATGTGCAAACGCGCCGGGATCGCCAAGCTCGATGGTGGGCCGAAGGGCGCGACGATCCAGTTCCACAATGACAAATTCGCCTCGCCCGAGGGGCTGGTGCAGTTCATTCAAGACCAGCGTGGGCTGGCCAAGGTTAAGGACAACAAGATCGTCGTGCGCCGGGATTGGAAGACGGATGCCGACAAGATCAAAGGCGCCTTTGCCATTGCACGCGATTTGGCCGAACATGTGATCGCCAAAGAAAAGACTGCGAAAAAGGCCAAGGCAAAGGGCTAAGCCCCGAAAGGGCGGCGGTTATTCCGCCGCCGCCGGCTGTCGGTTTTCCATCCGCCCCATATAGAGCATCAGAGCGTAAGCCCCGATGGCCATGAGCAGCATCGCCAGCGCCAATGGCTTGGTCGTGCCGTCGAACATCAACCCCACGGGCGAGGCGATGAGCGCGGCCAGCACAGTTGAAATCGCCCCCACGACCGAGGCGGCCATGCCCGCGATATGGCCCATCGGCTCCATCGCGATGGCATTAAGGTTGCCCAGCGTCAGCCCCGCTTGGAAGAACAGGCAGGTCTGGAAGAACACAAAGGCGGCAAAGCCGTAAGGGTCGGGCAGGGCGCCGAGGTTCAGGAAATACATGGCCCCCGACAGCAGGATTTGAAAGCCAAAGGCGATGCTCACCAATCGGCGCATGCCATAGCGCACGACCAGCAGCGCATTGATCAGGCTGGCGCTGGCCGCCACAACGGCGATGCCGCCGAACCAGAGCGGGAAGCTTTCACCCCGGCCATAGACGGTGTCATAAATCGGCTGCACCAGCATGATCATCGAAAATAGCATCGCCAAGGCCAGCGATTGCACGAGGATCGACAGGCGCACCGTGCGGTGTCCGACCAACTCGCGCACTGCCCCGATGATCAGCCGCGCACGCAGGGGCCGACGGTTTTCCCGCGGCAATGTTTCGGGCAGGCGCAGGCCCATCCAGACCACCGAGATGATCGAAAACGCCATGAAAGCGATGAAGATCGCGCGCCAGCCCGCTGTGTGAATGATCCCCGCGCCCAGCATCGGGGCCATTGCTGGCACCAGTGCGAAGACCATCATCACCACCGACATGATCCGCGCCATCTCGCGCCCGGCATAGAGGTCACGGATGATCGCCACGGCCACCACGCGGGGGCCAGAAGCGCCGAGCCCCTGAAAGATACGGGCCACGAGCATGACTTCCAGTGAGTTGCTCATCCATGCGACGAAGGCCGACACCGAATAAAGTGCCGCGCCGCCAAAGACCACGTTGCGGCGCCCGAATGCATCCGACAACGGCCCGCTAAAGAACGTGCCCAACCCCATGCCCAGCACGAAGGACGTGAGGATCAGCGGGGCGCGGTGGGCGATCTCGGGCGAGAGTTCTGCCGCGATCTCGGGCAGGGCGGGGCAGCATCGCATCAATGGAAAAGGCGATGGTGGCGGTCATCATCGCGATGAGGGCGACGAATTCGATCCGCCCCATGGAGAATTTTGGATTTTCGGTGGTCACGAACGCGCGCTCCGGCGATTGTCCCGAACGGCGGATCCGTCTGGGCAGGCTTCAGGGAATAACTTGTGGTTGCGCTCTCGATAATTGAGAACGCTTAACTTGGCAATGATTGCCGCCCTGTTTAGCTCTGCTGCTTGGTCAGATCGGCAATGACCTGCGCCCATAGCTCGGGCGGCTGTGCACCCGGCACCGCATGGGCATTCGCGATGATGAACGTCGGCACGGAGTTCACCCCCATCTTGCGGCTATGGGCATCGCGGTCGCGAATGTCCTGCGCGTCGACATCGGATTTCAGCAAGCGGGTGACCACGGCGGCGTCCATCTCAATGCTATCGGCGATATCGGCCAGCACTTCGGCATCGCCGATGTCGCGGGCCTCGACGAAATAGGCTTTGAAAAGCGCGGAGACGGCGGCGGTTTGGCGGCCTTCGATCCCGGCCCAATGGATCAGACGGTGCGCGTCCAGCGTGTTGGGCGTGCGCTGCATGGCCTCGAAGTTGATGTTCAGACCGGCCTTTTCGGCATGTTCTACGACCGGTGCATAGGCGCGTACGGCGCCCTCTTTGCCGCCGAACTTGCCTTCTAGATAGGCGCGACGGTCCATGCCCTCGCGCGGCATCTCGGGGTTCAGTTGGAAAGGGTGCCATTCGATGGCGAAGGGATGGTTGGGGTGATCCTGCAATGCGCGGTCCAGATGCGCCTTGCCGATATAGCACCATGGGCAGATCGGGTCTGACATGATATCGAGTTTGATCGCTTCGGCCATGGTAAACCCCATCTATTGCTGCGCAACGGGCATAGCGGGCCGGGGCGGGTATCGCAAGCGGGCAGCGTTGCAAGCGCCTTTGGGCGCGGCTATAGCAGGTCCATGACAGACACGCCGCCCCGTTCCATGATCCAGATCGCCCGCGAAAGCGGCGCGAGCGAGACCGCCCCGCCGGTCGACCTTGGTGCGCGGGTGCGCGAACTGCGCAAGGCGCGCAACTGGACGTTGGAGCAGGCCGCGCGGCAGGCCGGGCTGGCGCGCTCAACCCTTAGCAAGATCGAAAACGGGCTGATGTCGCCCACCTATGACGCGCTGAAAAAGCTCGCCGTGGGGTTGGAGATCACGGTGCCGCAGTTGTTCACCCCGCCTGCGGGGGAAAAGATCACCGGCCGCATGGCCGTGACCCGCGCCGAAGAGGGCGCGGCCAAGGCCACCGGCACCTATGAGCATGTTCTGCTGGCCGACGCCCTGCGCAAGAAACAGATGCTGCCCTACCGTGCCCGCATCCGCGCGCGCCGGATGGAGGAGTTCGACGGCTGGGTGCGCCATGACGGCGAGGAATTCCTCTATGTGCTGACCGGCATGGTGCGGCTCTTTACCGAGTTCTATGAACCCGTCGACATGCGCCGGGGCGATAGCGCCTATTACGACGCCACCATGGGGCACAATGTCGTCTCGCTCAGCGATGAGGATGCGACGATCCTCTGGGTGACCTCACTGGTCTGAATTCTCTGCCGGTTTCCACCACCAGACTTCGGGCATGAAGTTCGGCCCGTCGCCATATAGCGGGATCGTGTCTGGGTAAGCCATGCGGGCGTCATGGGCGATCAGCCCCTCGTCGAACTGCCAGAACGGAATGACATAGCGCCCGGCGGTCAGGATACGGTCAAGCGCGCGGGTGGCGGCGACGAAATCCGCCGTTTCGCGGGCCTGCAGCATCTGGTTGATCATCGCATCCACCGCCGGAGAGCGCACGCCCATCAGGTTGCGTGTGCCGGGCAGGTCGGCGGCCTCTGACCCCCAATAAAACCGCTGCTCTGTGCCGGGGCTGAGCGATAGGGCGCGGCGGAAGGTGGTCATGTCGAAGTCATATTCGTTCTGACGCGCCACGAATTGCGCGTCATCAACCGTTTCAATCTGCGCTGTGATCCCGAGCCGCTTTAGCGCCTGCGTGTAAAGCTCTGCAATCGCTAGGTTTTCACGGCTTCCCTTCGACAGAAGAATGGTGAATGTCAGCGGCGTGCCATCCGCCCGGCGCATGACGCCGCCGTCGGCCTGATAGCCTGCGGCATTAAGTTGCTGCATCGCGGCACGGATGCCCGCGCGGTTGCGGACAGAGCCATCGGCCACCGGCAGCCGATAGCCATCCACCGTGCCCGGCGGCAGCGTGTCGGCGTAATCGGCCAGCAGGTCAAAGACCCGGCCCGTCGCCGGGCCATCGCGCATGGCAAGGTCGGAGTTTGAGAAATAGGAGGTGATCCGGGGCAGGGCACCGCCAGTCAGCGTCTCGTTGATATACTCAAAGTTAAAGGCCGAGATCAGCGCGTCGCGCACCCGCCAATCGTCAAAGGGCGCGCGGCGGGAATTCATCACAAAGCCCGTCATGCCCGAGGGTTTGCTGTGCGGAAAGCTGGATTTCACCACCCCGCCCCGACTGATCGCCGGGAAGTCGTATTGCGTGGCCCAAGTCTCGGCGTTGAATTCGCGCACGGCCGAAATTTGGCCCGCCTTGAACGCCTCGAACAACACGCTGGCATCGCCGTAGAAGTCGATTTTCACTTCATCATAGTTATGCGTGCCTTGCCGAAAGGGGACATCGGCGCCCCAGTAGTCAGGGTTGCGCGTCAGCGTGACATGGCGCCCCGCCTGATAGTCGCTGATGACGTAGGGCCCCGTTCCTAGTGGTATTTCGGTCAAGGGGGCATTGGCAAAGTCCTGCCCCTCCCACTGCGCTTTGCTGAGGATGGGGCGCATCCCGGCGAGCAGGGCAAGCTCACGGTTGTCGCTGTCAAAGGTCATCCGCAGGCTGCGCGGACCGGTCTGTTCGATGCTTTCAATCTGTTGGCGCAGCCCGTGGTAGCGGGGGTGGCCCTCAGTGCCCAGCAGATCGAAAGAAAAGATCACATCCTCGACCGTGACCGGGCTGCCGTCGGAAAACCGCGCCTCTTCGCGCAGGGTGAACTCAACCCACGAACGGTCATCGGGCACTTCGATCGTCTCGGCCAGCAGCCCATAAAGCGCAAAGGGTTCGTCCCATGAACGCCCCATCAAAGTCTCATGGGTGAAATGCGGCAGCTGCCAAGGCGCGGTGCCTTTGCGCACGAAGGGGTTAAGGCTGTCGAATCCCCCGGTATTGCCCAAAACGATCTCGCCCCCCTTGGGGGCCTCGGGGTTTACATAAGGCAGGGCGGCAAAATCGGCGGGCAGGGCCGGGTCGCCGTACATGGCGATTCCATGCTGAGGGGCCGCCCCAGCCGCGCCAGAGAGCAGAATCAGTGAAGAAAGCGCCGCAACGCCCCGTGCTGTCGAGAAAAAATCCCAGCTCATTTTTGAAACAATCACGATCTGCCCTTATTTTGTTGGAGTTAATCCATACCCGCGGATTCCCGCCTTATCAAACTTTTAGCTTGGATTGTGGCCGTAGATTGCGTATACAGAGGTCACTGCTCGATAGGTTTCTTGCCTGTATGAAACCTGCCTCAATAACTTACGCCCGCCTCGTGCGGGCGTTTTTTTTGGCCTATTGCGTGCCGCCTCCCTTCCTTGGCGGTTTCGCGCGCAAACCCTTTCCCTTTGCCGCCGCCGCAGTACATGATGCAGTCGCAGCATGAACAAGGAGACGCGCCATGGCTTTCACCATCGACCTGTCCGGCAAAACAGCCGTAATCACCGGATCGAATTCTGGAATCGGACTGGGCATCGCCTGGGAATTGGCGCGAGCCGGGGCCGATATCGTGTTGAACTCTTTTACCGATGACGAAGCGGATCATGCTTTGGCGCAGCAGATGGCCGAGGAATGCAACGTAACGGCCCGGTACATCAAGGCGGATATGTCCAAGGGGGCGGAGTGTCGGCGTTTGATCGCCGAAGCCGGGACCTGTGACATCCTGGTGAACAATGCGGGCATCCAACACGTGGCTCCGATCCCTGAGTTTCCGGCCGAGAAATGGGATGCGATTATCGCGATTAACCTGTCGTCGGCCTTTCACACCACCGCCGAAGCACTGCCGATGATGCGCAAGGCGGGGTGGGGCCGGGTGATCAACATCGCCTCGGCGCATGGCTTGACGGCCTCGCCCTATAAATCGGCCTATATCGCCGCAAAACATGGGATTGTCGGCCTCAGCAAGACCACGGCGCTGGAGACGGCGAAAGAGCCGATCACCTGCAACGCGATTTGCCCGGGTTATGTGCTGACCCCGATCGTCGAGAAGCAGATCCCCGACACGATGAAGGAATACGACATGAGCCGCGAGGAGGTGATCGAGCAGGTCATGCTCACGCGCCAGCCTTCGCGTGAATTTGCAACCGTTGAGCAGATGGGCGGCACGGCGACGTTTCTCTGCTCTGACGCGGCGGCCCAGATCACCGGCACGACCATCAGCGTCGATGGCGGCTGGACAGCGTTGTAAGCGCTGTGGCGGTCAAAAAACGCATTAACCTCGCCCTCCAAGGGGGCGGCGCGCATGGCGCTTTCACTTGGGGGGTGTTGGATCGGCTGTTGCAACAGGACGATCTTGAGATCTGCGGCATCTCCGGCACGTCTGCCGGGGCGCTGAATGGCGCGGCGCTGAAATCGGGCATGATCTCGGGCGGGCGCGAGGGCGCGCGGGAAAACCTTGATTGGCTCTGGACGCAGGTGTCGGGCATTTCCGACCTGCGGCTGTCGCATTGGCTGGCGCCTTTTGGGCTGGATAAGCTCAGTCAGGCGATGGAATATTCCCTGCCTATGGCGATCTCAGACTCGCTGACGCGGGTTGTGTCGCCCTATGCCTACGGCCCGTTCTATCGCAATCCGCTCGAAGATGTCGTGGCGCGGTTCGACTATGGCAAGGTGGGCGCGCATAAGCCGCCGTTTTTCTTTGTCTGCGCCACACGGGTGCGCAACGGCAAGATCAGGGTGTTCGAGGGAGATGAGATCGGCCTTGCCGCGCTGCTGGCCTCGGCTTGTCTGCCGACGATCTTTAAGGCGGTTGAGATTGACGATGCCCAGACCGGCCAACGCGAAGCGTTTTGGGACGGTGGCTATACCGGGAACCCGGCGCTGTTTCCGCTGTTCCGCGATGACCTGCCCGAAGATATCGTGGTGGTGAACATCAACCCGCTAGAGCGCGAAGACCTGCCGACAACGCCCCAGCAAATCCAGAACCGGATCAATGAAATCAGCTTTAATTCCAGCCTCTTGCGAGAGATGCGGGCGATTGATTTCGTCCAGCGCCTGATCGCGGATGGCACCTTGCCAGAGGGGCGGATGAAGCGGGTCCACATGCATATGATCGCCGATGACGCGCTAATGGCGCAGCTTTCGGTGGCCACCAAGCTGATGCCGAACCCAGCCGTGATCAGGGCGCTGCATGAGGCGGGTGTGGCGGCGGCGGATCAGTTCTTGACGGACCACTTTGATGATCTGAACCAACGCAGCAGCGTTGATCTACCCGCGATGTTCGGCTGAGTTTTCGGGGTCTGACAGCGCCAGCGCCTCGGGCAGATCGGCACCGGGGCGCGGCGGGTAGACCAGCCCGGCAGAGATCACCAGCTTCGCCGCGTCTTCGACACTCATGTCGAGCTCGATCACATCTTCGCGCGGCAGGAAGAGCAGAAAGCCTGAGGTCGGGTTTGGTGTGGTCGGTAGAAAGACCGAGAGCATCTCGCCCCCTGCATTTGTGCGGGCCAAGACCTCTCCCTTGGCTTCGGTCGAGATAAAGCCAAGCGCCCAGATGCCGCGCCGGGGGTATTCGATCAGGCAGGCGGTCTCAAAGCTCCGCTCGGACTGGGCAAAGATCGTCTCGGAGATCTGTTTGATGCCGGAGTAGATCGTCCGCACCACGGGGGTGCGTTCCACCAGACTTTCGGCAAAACGGATCATCGAACGCCCGATCAGCCCTTTCGCAGCCCAGCCTACCATGACGGTGAAGATCAAAAAGATCACCACCCCAAGGCCGCGCACGTTGAATTGCATCGACGGGTCAAGGCCAAGGAAATCTTGGAGTAGGCGGTCAGGATGGTAGGCTTTGGGCACCAATGGCAGCACGAAACCGTCGATCCAGCCGACCACGCTCCAGATCAGCCAGATGGTCAGCCCAACGGGCGCAATCACAACCAACCCGGTCAGGAAAGACGCGCGCAGCCTTGCGACAAGGCTGCGCCGGACCTGCGTTGGGTCGGGATCAAAAGGTGTGTTCATCTGCGCCGTTTTCCGAAGAGTTAATCGCAACATAGCTAAGGCGTATGCCCCGGCCCGGCAATGGCTCGACGGTGTTTTTCGCCTTTAGCGCGGCAGGTTGACGAGGTTTGCGGCGATCTTGGCCCCCAGCCGGGCATTGTTGCGCACCAATGCGATATTGGCGGTGAGCGAACGGCCTTCGGTCAGTTCGAAAATACGCTGCAGCAGGAAGGGGGTCACGCCCTTGCCGCTAACACCCTGCGCATCGGCCTCGGATTGGGCCTGCGCGATGATCGGGGCCAGTTCGGCGGCAGGAATTTCCTCATCCGCGGGGATCGGATTGGCCACAAGCTGCCCGCCGGGCAGCCCCATGGCGGCGCGGGTGCGGTGGGCTTTGGCAAGGGCTGCGGCATCGTCAAGGCGCAACGGCGATTGCAGTTCGGAGCCTGCGCTCCAGAAGGCGGGGAAGCTGTCTTGCCCCACGGTGATGACCGGCACGCCTTGGGTCTCAAGTACTTCCAGCGTTTTCGGGACGTCCAGAATGGCTTTGGCACCCGCGGCGATCACGGTGACGGGGGTCTGCGCCAATTCCATCAGGTCGGCGGAGATGTCAAAGCTGTCTTCCGCGCCTTTGTGCACGCCGCCGATGCCGCCGGTGGCGAAGACTTCGATGCCCGCAAGATTGGCGGCGATCATGGTGGCGGCGACAGTGGTGGCGCCTGTGCCGCCCGACGCGATGCAGACGGCCATGTCAGCGCGCGAAAGTTTCGCCACGTCTTTGGCCTGCGCCAGATCGCTAAGCTGGTCGTCGTCCAAACCGATGTGCAACGCGCCACGGATCACGGCGATGGTTGCAGGCACGGCCTCGGCATCGCGGATGTCCTGCTCAACCTGCCGCGCCACTTCGAGGTTTTGCGGATAGGGCATGCCATGGGTGATGATGGTGCTTTCCAACGCCACGATCGGTGCGCCGCTTTCGCGGGCCTTGGCCACTTCGGCGCTGAAGGTCAGGGGCAGGGCGGAAGGGGCGGTGGTCATATCTTGGTCTCTCCGGAAACGTAAAGGGCAGCAGCGTCAAGTGCGGCCTTGAGGGCGGGTTGCGCGACGGCACCGCCAAGTTCGGCAGCCACATGGGCGGCCATGAATGTGTCGCCTGCGCCCGTCACGCGGGCCACATGGACCGAGGGCGGGGTGAGGGTGATGATATCATCGCCTTGACCCACGGTGGCGGGGTTGCCGCCATCTGTCACCACGGCACGGCGCGCGCCGCGGGCCAGCAGAGCGCGGGCGGCGGAGGGGGAATCGTCAAAGCTGGCCTGACACAGCAGCCCGGCTTCTTCGAGGTTTACATAAAGCGTGCCGCGCCCCGCTTTAAGGAAAGGCGTCAGCCGCAGCGCCTTGCCGGGAGAGGCGGGGGCCACGCGCAGATCGGCCTTTGCCAACAGCGGGCTTTGCGCCATCCGGGCGAGCAATTCGACGGTGAGGTTGCCATCCAGCGCCACGGCGCCTTCGTAAGGGGCGGGCAGGCTGCCATCCTCCAGCGGGCGCAGAATTTTATCCCCCGCAGCTTCCAGCGAATGGGCATCGGCAATCGCGGCAATCAACCCGTTGGACCCTTCGACGGCCATATAGCGGTCGGTCGGCAGGTCGTCTGAGCGGTAGACGTGATCGGTGATCAATCCGCGCAGGGCGCAGGCGGCGATCAGCTCATCCCCCTCCGCATCGCGGCCCACGGCGGACAGCAGCGCGGGTGTCAGCCCAAAGCGCGCAAGGGCCATGCCGATGTTCAGCGCCACGCCGCCCGGCAAACGGGTGATGCGCCCCGGCATGTCAGAGCCTTGGCGCATGGCGTTTTCAGAGCGGCCGATCACGTCCCAAAGAACGGAGCCAATGCACAGGATGTCAGCTGTCTTTGTCATGCGGCGCTTCTAGCCGCCAAATCTGCCCACGCGCAAGCGGCGTTATTGTGGCACCGCAAATGTCAGCGCCGCCCAGAGCGTTTCCCAGACCGGCTGATCTGGATCGTATCCGGCACCCGTTTGCGCCGCTGCTGCCGGGCGCAGCACCACGGCGTCAAAGAGGTATTCGTGGCCTGCGGTGACTGGAATAACCGCTTCGCCCGCCGCGTCGGTGCGGTGGAGCGAGATGGTCACGCTGTCATCCGGCGCGCGGTCGAATACCTCAATCTGGGCATCGGCGCGGGGTTCATCCTGATAGAAAAGCGCGACTTTCATCTGACCGTCAAAATCCGCGTCATAGGGATTCGTCAGGGCGACAAACTCGGTGGTCATGCCGGTGGGGGCGTCGTCTCCAACGCCCGTACCTGTGGCGATCAGTGTTTTGACGTGGCGTGTATAGCTCTCCACGACTTTTTCCTGCGACCAGCCGTTGGCGCTGTGATCGGCTTCGGCTTTTGGGAAATCTTTGTGTTCCGCAAATGAGAGGAACTTCTCCCATTCCTCATAGATCACCTTTGAGGGGGTGGTTTCGGCCAGTACAACGACCAGACCATCCCGGCCCGGTGCGGGGACCTGCAGTGCCGGGTTGTCGCCCGCACGGGGAGAGAGATTATAGGCCTGTCCCTCTACCACGATCTCAAAACGATTGAGCCGGTTGGGGAGATAGGGAAAGGTCGATCCGACAAACTCTTCGCCATTGCGAAAATGGGCTGCGATCTTTTCACCGCTTTCCACTTGATAGTTCAGCGGCGACAGCCAGTATTCATGGGCAACGGCAGGTAATGCCGGTAAGATACTGAAAATAATAGCGGACAACTGGGTCAGTTTCATGAAGCGAACTTTCATTTTGTTAAGAACCAAGCTGGCATTGCTTGGGCTAATGTCAAGCGCGATGGTATTTTCCATAGGCGCTGCGGTACAGGCGCATGAGGTCAAACCGACAATCGCGGACCTGACCGTCGCCGAAGGGCGCGCGGTGCTGGCGCTTGAGATTAACCTCGAAGCCCTGCTGGCGGGGATCGACCTCGACACTGTCGAAGACACCGACAATGCCGAGAATGCAGGCGATTACGATGCGCTGCGCAGCCTGCCCGCCGCGCGTATCGCGGCCCGTGCGCCCGAGCTTCTGCCGAACTGGAACAGCCTGCCATTGCTCAGCGTGAATGGCGCGGCCGTGCCTTTGGAAAGTGTGATGATCGAGGTGCCCGAGGGGATCGACGCCGAACTGCCGCGCGACAGTCTTTGGCGGCTGGAGGCGGCAGTGCCCGCAGGAGCCGAGCAGGTGCAGGTGACCTGGCCTGATGGCGCGGGCGCATTGGTCCTGCGCCAGCAGGGGGTGGAAGACCCCTATACCGGCTATCTGGCGGGCGGCGAGACGAGCCCCGAGATCGCGCTCTCGGGCGGCGATGCGCAAAGCGGTTGGCAAGCCTTCGTCAGCTATATCCCGGTCGGTTTCGACCACATCCTGCCCAAAGGGTTGGATCATATCCTTTTCGTTTTGGGCCTGTTCTTCCTGTCGACCCGTCTGCGCCCTTTGATCTGGCAGGTTACCGCCTTCACGCTGGCTCATACGGTCACGCTTGCGCTTGGTGCTCTGGGCTGGGTCAACGTGCCCGGTGCCATTGTCGAGCCGCTGATCGCCGCGTCGATCACCTATGTCGCGGTCGAGAATATCTTTCACTCTGCGCTGAACCGTTGGCGGCCCTTGGTGATCTTTGGCTTCGGCCTGCTGCACGGGCTCGGCTTTGCCTCGGTGCTGGGGGACTTTGGCCTGCCTGCGGGGCAATTCGTCCCGGCGCTTATTGGCTTTAATATCGGGGTGGAACTGGGCCAGCTTGCGGTGATCGCCATCGCCTTCGTGCTGGTCGGCTGGGCGATGAAGCGCGTTTGGTATCGCCGGGCCATCGCGGTGCCCGCCTCCTGCGTCATCGCGGCGGTCGGGGCCTATTGGTTCATCGAACGGGTATTTCTGTAAGCACGCGGGCAGCCCTTAACCGGGCTGCCCCAAGGGCCGCTTAGCCCTGCATGGCGGCGATCAGGGTGGCGAGTTCGGCCACCGGATCGTCCTTGTCCCAAATCTCGGTCCCGATGCCGAAAAAGTCGGTCCGGGGGGCAAGGGCGCGGATCATATTGATGTCCAGCGCGCCCTCGGCGACGACGGGCACTTCGATCACTTCGGACCACCATTGAAACAATTCGGCTTCGGCAAAGCTTCCGTCGCCAAGCGTGCTGGCTTGGGTGGGGCCAAAGCTGACGTAATCGGCCCCGGCTTCGCCAGCGGCCATCCCTTCGTGCCGCGATGTGCCGCAGAAAGAACCGACGATCGCATCTTCGCCCAGTTCTTTGCGGGCATGGCGCACGGTGCGCGCGGCATCGCTCAGGTGTACCCCGTCAAGGCCGAGCTTTTCGACCATCAGCAGGTGATCCGAGATCACCAAGGCCACATCGCGCGCATGGGTCACTTCGCGCAGCGCGTCACCTGCGCGCGACAGACGGTCTTCGTCGCGGGTTGATAGCGCCATCCGCACACAGGCGACCGGATGCGCGTCCAGCACGGCGGCCAGTTGCGCGGGGAATTGGCTCAGCTCAACTTCGGGTGGGGTGATAAGGTAAATCTGCGGCTGTTCTGGCGCGTCCATGGTCATTGTCCTTAATCGGGTCTGGGGCCCTGCTCGGGTCTGGAGGTCTGACTAGCGCAAGGCGCTGCAAAAGAAAACGGATATGCGTCTGTGGCGCGGGCTTTCTTGCGGTGGTGCGGCGCAGGGGCTATGAGGCGCGCATGACCCAGACAACATCCTACTCCGTCCAGCCTGCGCCGATCCCGGCCATCGTGCTTGTCCGCCCACAGATGGGCGAGAACATCGGCGCCGCGGCGCGCGCGATGTGGAATTTCGGCCTTGATCACATGCGCGTCGTGGCCCCGCGCGACGGCTGGCCTAGCCAATCTGCCGTGGCCATGGCCTCGGGCGCAGGGCGGCTGTTGGATGAGGCGCAGCATTGCGACGATCTGCCGGGCGCGCTCAGCGATTGCGATTTTACCTTTGCCACCACCGCGCGCGGCCGCGACCTGACCAAGCCGGTCTACAGCCCCGAAGCGGCGATGCGGCTGGCCGCGGAAAAGATCGCGGCGGGCCAACGGGTTGCGGTGCTTTTTGGGCCAGAGCGGGCCGGGCTTGAGAATGAGGATATCGCGCAGGCAAACGCCATCGTCTCGGTTCCGGTGAACCCGAAATTCGCCTCGCTCAACCTCGCGCAATGTGTGCTTTTGATGTCCTATGAATGGATGCGCGCACAGGGCGAAGTGACGCATGAGGTGACCGAGATGGCGGGCACCGACTGGGCCAAAGGGGCCGAGGTCGACCATCTGGCGCGGCATTACGAGGAACGGTTGGAAGAGGCGGGGTTCTTCTACCCCGAGCACAAAACGGCGTCGATGAAGCTGAACCTGCGCAACATGTGGTCGCGGATGCCGCTGACCCGAGCGGATGTGCAGATGCTGCATGGCGTTCTGCGGCAAATGGTCCGGTGGAAAGAGAAGGGCTGAGCGAAGCCCCCGGCCCGGAATCAGGCCACAGGCGCCGGGCCATCGCCTGCCCGCCCCACGGGGAGGCGATTTTGCCAAAATGTGCCGCGCCTTAGATTAGATGCACCAAGCTTGAACCATAAAGTGGCATGACGGGACCCGTCGGTTCGCCACCCCTCGGGCAGGCGATGGCCCTCGGCACATGCGGCAACATAACTCACCCCGCTAGACCTTTCCCCGCCCATGGCATACCACTGCATCCAAACGGAAAATGAGGCGCGCCATGGCGGAAAAACGCAAACTTTTCGAAGAGGTCGGCACCGACCAACCCAGCCGTGCCCCGGTGCAAACCGGCGGCATCGACAAGGGCCGTGGCGGCGCACGCGGCCCGATCCGGATTTGGCTGATGATCCTCTTCGCGCTGGTCTTTGTCATGATCGCCGTGGGCGGGCTGACGCGGCTGACCGACTCTGGGCTTAGCATCACCGAATGGCGCCCCGTAACCGGTGCCCTGCCACCGATGACTGAGGCCGAGTGGCAGTCTGAGTTCAATAAATACAAGCAGATCGACGAGTTTCAGGTCCAGAACTCGTGGATGGAACTCTCTGATTTCAAAAGCATCTATTGGTGGGAATGGGGGCATCGGCAACTTGGCCGGGTGATTGGCCTCGTCTGGGTTTTGGGCTTTCTCTACTTCCTGCTTCGGCGTCAAATTCCTGTAGGCTGGAACAAGCGCCTGCTTTTCATCGGTGCATTGGGCGGCGCGCAGGGGGCGATTGGCTGGTGGATGGTCGCCTCGGGGGTGACCAGCGGGCAGGGGGTGACGGATGTGGCCTCTTACCGTTTGGCGACCCATCTCGGCCTCGCCTTTGTCATCCTCGGATTTATCACATGGTATGTGCTCTTGTTGGGCCGCAGCGAACGCGACCTGATTCAGGCCCGCCGCGCCAAGGAGGCCAAGCAGTTCGGCATGGCCACCGGCTTGTTGCATTTCGCAGCGTTGCAGATCCTGCTGGGTGCCTTGGTCGCGGGCATTGATGCAGGGCGCTATTTCGTCGATTGGCCGCTGATGCAGGGGCAGTTCTTCCCGCCAGAGGCTTTCGATATCACGCCCACATGGCGCAACTTCTTTGAAAATCCCGGGCTGGTGCAATTCATGCACCGGATGGCGGGCTATCTGCTCTTTGCATTCGGCGTGGTCGTCTGGCTGCGCGGTCGCCGTTCGGCCCATGCGCGGACGCGCTTTGCGTTTAATGCGGTGATGGCGGCGCTGGCCTTGCAGGTGGTTCTGGGCATCACCACGGTGCTTTATGCCGCTCCGGTGCATCTGGCGCTGGCGCATCAGGCGCTTGCCGTTCTGCTCTGGGTGTTGATCCTGCGGGCGCGTTTCCTTGCGGCCTATCCCGTCGCCACATCGCTGAGAGGCTGAGACATGACTGCATATGACGATTTGATGGCCTTTCAGCGCGAGACCGAAGCGTTGGCGCAGGTCGCGGGGCGGCTCGGCTGGGACCAAGAAACGGTCATGCCCCGCGGCGCCGCGCCCCAGCGGGGCGAGGAGATGGCGGCGATGGAAAGCGTGCTGCACGCCCGCAGGATCGACCCGCGTATCGCCGATTGGCTGGGCCGTATCGAAACGGCGGGTCTGGACGCGGTGGGTCAGGCCAATCTGCGCCACATCAAACGCGATTTTGACCGTGCGACCCGTGTCCCCGCCGATCTGGCGGCGCGGATCGCCCGCGTCACCTCCGCCGCCCAAGGCACATGGGCCGAGGCCCGTGCCGCCGACGATTTCGCGGCCTTCGCCCCGACCTTGAAAGAAGTGATCGCCCTCAAACGGGAAGAGGGGGCCGCGCTGGCCGAGGGGCGCGATATCGGTATCTACGACGCGATGCTAGAAGACTATGAGCCCGGCACCACGGCGGCGGACCTCGAAGCCATGTTCGGCGCGCTGCGCCCAAAGTTGTCCGAACTGCGCGCCGCCGTGCGGGAGGCCGAAGCGCCGCCGGTGCTTGAAGGGGTTTTCGACGAAGCGGCGCAGATGACCCTGACCGCCAAACTGGCGCGGCGCTTTGGCTATGATCTGGCCACCGGGCGGATCGACAAGGCGGTGCATCCTTTCTCATCGGGCTCGGGTTTGGACGTCCGGATCACCACAAGGACCAATGCGCTTGACCCGTTCAACTGCTTTTACTCCACCGTGCATGAGGTTGGCCACGCCGCCTATGAACAGGGAATCGACAGCGCCTACCTGCTGACCCCACTAGGGCGGGGCGTGTCGATGGGGGTGCATGAAAGCCAAAGCCGAATCTATGAGAATCAAATTGGCCGCAGCCGCGCCTTCACCGGATGGCTCTATGGCGAGATGACGGCTGTCTACGGCGACTTTGGCGTGCCGGATGCCGAGACATTTTACAGAATCGTCAACCGCGTGTCGGATGGCTTCATCCGGACCGAGGCTGACGAGCTGCAATATAACCTTCACGTCCTGCTGCGGTTCGACCTTGAACGGGCGCTGATGTCGGGCGATCTGCAGGTCGACGGGTTGGAGGCCGCATGGAACGATCGGTTCGAGGCCGATTTCGGCTACGCGGTTGACCGTCCCTCAAACGGGGTCTTGCAGGATGTCCATTGGTCCGTCGGACTATTGGGGTATTTCCCAACCTACAGCCTCGGCAATGTCTATGCGGGATGCCTTCATGAGGCGCTGCGGAAATCGGTACCTGACCTTGATGACGCCTTGGCAAAAGGAGATACAAGCGCGGCCACCGCATGGCTTCGCGAGAAGGTGCAGCAGCACGGCGGGCTCTACGGGCCGCGAGAGGTGATCGCGCGGGCTTGCGGAAAGTCGCCGACGGAGGCGCCTTTGCTGACTTATCTGGAGAATAAGTTCAAAGATTTGTACAATATTTAAGCATGCAAGACCGGGAACAATTGAGCGTTGACGGGGTTGCTTAAACAGCGGGCACTGCTTTGGTTCTTAACTATGCCTTAACATTTCGCCTTTGCGCTGCCCACGTTTATATGCGATGGTGCAGTGAGTTTAAAATTTGACGAGATACAGGAGTACCTAGACGTGAAAATTCTTGCAACGGTGGCGGCGACTATCGCTCTTTCGGGTGCTGCTTTCGCCCAGACGACAACACAGGCAGCTGTTCTTGGCGCATCGGACGATAGCGTCTATTCGCTTCAGGTTCAGGGCGCTAACGGCATCATCTACAACTGTAAGCCGAACCCAGTAACAGTTGACGGCAACACCGCGCGTGTTTGCGTTCGTGCTGATGGCGCTGGTCTCTTCGAAGCGGGCGCTGGCCTGGGTGGCGGCGCTGCTGCAGCCGGTGCGGCTCTGGTCCTGATTGCGATTGCGTCGGGCTCGTCCTCTTCGACTACAACAACGACTACCAACTAAGTCTTAACGAAAGCTTAAGATGGAAAAACCCCCGCGCTGATAGCGCGGGGGTTTTTTTATTGCTGGATAGTCTGTCGAAAAAAAACGCCCCCCACGTTTTGCGCAGGGGGCGGAGCGGCCGCCGATTATTCGGCGGCGCTGCTTCCTTCTTCGGCTTCGTCTTCTTCGTTGCCCTGATCGGCGATCCAAGCGACGCTGACGACTTCTTCGTTCTTGCCAGTGCTGAACACCTTCACACCGCCTGCACTGCGCGAGCGGAAAGAAATCCCCTCAACCGGGACGCGGATCGACTGGCCTTTGGAGGTCGCAAGCATCACCTGATCGGACATTTCCACCGGGAAACAGGCGACGATAGGGCCATGGGCCATGGCCTTGGTCCAAGCAGTCACACCCATGCCGCCGCGGCCGCGGACCGGGTAATCATGAGCCGAGGAAACCTTGCCCGCGCCCTTTGCGGTGATCGTCAGGATCAGATCTTCGGCTGCCGACATTTCGGCATAGCGTTCGGTGCTGAGCTGCCCGGCTTGTACCTGCTCTTCCTCGTCGTCGCTGCTGTCGTCATCGGTCAGCCCGGCCATCAAGCGGCGCTGTTTAAGATAGGCGACACGTTCTTCCGAGCTAGCCTCGAAGTGCCGGATCACGGACATGGAGACGAGGTTGTCATCTTCGCCCAAACGGATGCCGCGCACGCCGACGGAGTTGCGCGAATTGAAGACGCGCACGTCGGTCGCCGGGAAGCGGATTGCCCGGCCTGCGTCGGTGACCAGCATCACGTCATCGTCGTTCGAGGCGATGCGCGCGTTGATCAGCGTGGTGCCCTCGTGTTCGCCTTCGAACTTCATCGCGATCTTGCCGTTGGACTTCACATTGGTGAAATCCGACAGCTTGTTGCGCCGCACTGTCCCGGCGGAGGTGGCAAAGATCACCTGTAGGTCGTCCCAATCCTTCTCATCCCGGTCCACGGGCATAATCGCGGCGATGGAGACCCCGGCGGGGATGGGCAGAATGTTGACGATGGCCTTGCCCTTGGCGGTGCGGGCCCCCTGCGGCAGCCGCCATGTCTTCAGCTTGTAGACCATGCCATCGGTGGTGAAGAACAAAAGCTGCGTATGGGTATTGGCAACGAAGAGGTTGGTGACGACATCCTCTTCCTTGGTCTGCATGCCCGAAACACCCTTGCCGCCCCGACGCTGCGCGCGGAAGTCGGCCAGCGGCGTGCGTTTGATGTAGCCGCCGGAAGTCACGGTCACGACCATATCCTCGCGCGCAATGAGGTCTTCGTCGTCCATGTCGCCCGACCAGTCGACGATCTCTGTCCGGCGCGGCACGGCGAATTGCTCGCGCACCTCGCGCAGCTCGTCCGAGATGATGCCGAGGATGCGCTCACGGGAGCCGAGAATTTCGAGGTATTCCTTGATCTTACCGGCCAACTCTTCCAGCTCGTCGGTGACTTCCTTGACGCCGATCTGGGTCAGGCGCTGCAGACGCAGTTCAAGAATCGCGCGGGCCTGCGCCTCGGAAAGGTTATAGGTGCCATCGTCATTCGCGGTATGGGTCGGATCGTCGATCAACGCGATATAGGGCAAGATGTCTTCGGCGGGCCAGCGACGGGTCATCAGCTTTTCGCGTGCCTCGGCCGCGTCGGCAGAGGCGCGGATGGTGGCGACAACCTCGTCGATGTTGGTGACGGCCACGGCCAAACCACAAAGGATGTGGCTGCGTTCACGTGCCTTGCGCAGCAGATAGGCGGTGCGGCGGGCGACAACTTCCTCGCGGAAGTCGATGAAGTAGCTGAGGAACTTGCGCAGCGTCAGCTGTTCGGGGCGGCCCCCGTTCAGGGCCAGCATGTTGCAGCCGAAATAGGTCTGCATCGGCGTGAATCGGTAAAGCTGGTTCATTACCACTTCGGCAGTCGCGTCGCGTTTCAGCTCGACCACCACGCGCACGCCGTTGCGGTCGCTTTCGTCTTGAACGTGGGCGATGCCGTCAATCTTCTTATCGCGGACCTGTTCGGCGATCTTTTCGATCATCGTGGCTTTGTTGACCTGATAGGGGATCTCGTCGATGACGATGGCCCAACGGTCTTTGCGGATTTCTTCGACCCGCGTCTTGGCGCGGATCACCACGCTGCCACGCCCCTCAAGGTAGGCTTTGCGTGCGCCGGAACGGCCCAGCATGATGCCGCCTGTCGGGAAATCGGGGCCGGGGACGTAGTCAATCAACTGTTCAGAGGTGAGGTCCGGATCGTCAATCAGCGCGAGGCAAGCGTCGATCACCTCACCAAGGTTGTGCGGCGGGATGTTGGTCGCCATACCGACGGCGATACCGCCCGCGCCATTGACCAGCATGTTGGGAAAGCGCGCGGGCAGGACAGTCGGTTCCTGCTGCTTGCCGTCGTAGTTGTCTTGGAAATCAACGGTTTCCTTGTCTATGTCCGCCAAAAGATAGGCGGCAGGCTTGTCCATGCGCACCTCGGTGTAGCGCATTGCCGCCGGGTTATCCCCGTCCATCGAGCCGAAGTTGCCCTGACCGTCCAAGAGCGGCAGCGACATGGAGAAATCCTGCGCCATCCGCACCAGCGCATCATAAATCGCACTATCGCCATGCGGGTGGTACTGGCCCATGACATCGCCCACCGGGCGGGCAGATTTGCGGTAGGCTTTTTCATGAGTGTTGCCGGTCTCATGCATCGCATAAAGGATGCGGCGGTGCACCGGTTTCAGGCCATCGCGCAGATCGGGAATCGCGCGGCTGACGATCACGCTCATCGCGTAGTCCAGATAGGACGTGCGCATTTCGTGTTCGATGGTTACCGACGGCCCGTGAAAGATGGGCTTTTTGTCTGCGTTTTCAGGGGTATCCGGCGTATCGGTCACGTATCTTGCCCACCATTTTTATGGTTCTATATCTTGGGGTTTTCTATAGCAGACGGGGCATATCAGGTGCAATGGCTGTGGCCGAAACGCACTGGCAGCACTCTAGCTCAAGTGCCAACATGCTGTTTTCATTGAAAAGTAATTCTCACCGCGCAAACTTGTCATACAGAGGCAGCAAAGGAGGCGCAACATGCCCCGCAGTGAAACCGAAATGATGCTGAAAGGTTACGGGCTAACCACGGCAGAGTTCTTTTATCATATGCCCGACTATAGTCATGTGCTGAATAGCTATATCTGGCAGGATTACGACATCGCGCCAGACCATCCGCGTCTGTTCGAATTCGTCGAATTCTGGCGCGCGGAACTAGATGGGCCGCTGCATTCGGTCCGTTTCACCCATCGCAAGCTGATCGGTCCCGGTGAGTGGCTGAACCAAGTGGGCGAGTTCACGCTACATTAAGCCAAAAGGCAGCCATCCAAAGGGCAGGGGCGTCAGGCCGAACAGCTCGCCCCGCCCAAGACACAGAACTTTGCACAGTGCGGGTGGTTCAATGCCACATCACGCTCCGCCTCGGCCAAGGTCGTGCCAAGCTCGAACTCCGGGTCGTAGGGCAGCAGGGTGCAGGCCAGCACGGCAGGCTTCTCAGCGCCTTTGCGTTTGACCACCATACGAGAGGAAGAGCACATCACCGCATTTGGCGAAATATCCAAGATGCCCCAGCAGGCGGTGGTAATCTCTGGAACTTCAACGGTTTCGTCCATCTCTGGGAAAAGTACGGTCATGCCGGGGTCTTGGGCGTCGATGTCAAAGCCGTGCTCTGCGTAAAAGGCGGCATAGCCCGCGCGGCTATCGGCATCGCTATCGGCAAAGATCGAGCGCCCGGCCACGGCCATGCGGAACCCATTGTCGCGCAGCCATTCCATGCCCAGCAGCGTCTTGTCAAAAGCCCCTTCACCGCGCTCCGCGTCATGCAGATCGCGGCGGTAGTGATCGACGGAGATACGAAAGGTCATCTTGCCGGGAAAGGCATCGCGCAGCCGCAACAGACCGTCTTGCACCGATTTGCGCATCATCGGGCGCATAGCGTTGGTGAGGATCAACACCTCATAGCCGCGCGCCAGTGAGGTTTCGGTGATCTCGATCATCTGCGGGTTCATGAAGGGCTCGCCCCCGGTAAAGGCGATTTCGCGCACCGGCCAGTCGCGCTCGACGATCTGGTCGAGGTAGTCGCGCACCTCTTCGGCGGTGATATAGACCAGCGCGTCATTCTTGGGGCTGGAGGCGATGTAGCAGTTCACACATTCGATATTGCACAGGGTGCCCGTGTTGAACCAAAGCGTTTCCGCCCCGCGCAGAGCGACGGTGGCGCGCGGTTCCCCCTTGGCGGTCACCGCCGGGTTCAGGAACTTGCCCTCGTTTGCTTGCGCAGTATCTTTCATGATTGGTCCTTGCGTGATCCCGTGTGTTCCTATCCAGTTGTGGTAAGCTATTGCGACCCTGCCTAAAAGTCCAAGCCGCGGGGCGCACAGTCTTGTGAACTGGGTAAAAATAAGTATGTTTGCGCTAACTCTGCTATCTCGCACAGACAAGGATTGATCAATGGTTTCGCGTGTTATCCCTGTCGACCCTTTCGATCTGGTCATCTTTGGCGGCACCGGAGATCTGGCCCGGCGCAAGATTTTGCCCGGTCTCTACCGCCGTTATTGCGCGGGCCAAATGCCCGAAGAGGCGCGGATCATCGGTGCCGCGCGCACCGAAATGGACGCCGAAGGCTACCGCGAGATGGTGTCAGAGGCGATCAGCGAATTTGGGGGCAAAGACGCCTGCGATAACCTCGATGCCTTTCTGGCCAAGCTCGATTACGTCGCCATCGACGCACGGGGGGAGACCGGCTGGCGTGAGCTACAGGAGTTGATGTCCGGGAAAGACCGGATTGAGGTCTACTATTTCTCCGTCGCGCCGGGGCTCTTTGGCGATTTGGCTGAACGCTTGCAGCAATGGGGCATGGCGGGCGCGGAATGTCGGATTGTCGTCGAAAAACCCTTTGGCCGCGATCTGGAGAGTGCGCGCGCGCTCAACGCGACATTGGCCACCTATTTTAAAGAGCAGCAGATCTACCGCATCGATCACTATCTCGGCAAAGAGACGGTGCAAAACCTCATGGCCGTGCGTTTCGGCAATATGCTGTTCGAGCCTCTGTGGAACCGCCAATATGTCGATCACATCCAAATCACCGTGGCCGAGACTGTTGGCGTCGGCGGGCGTGGGGAATACTACGACAAATCCGGTGCCATGCGGGACATGGTGCAGAACCACCTGATGCAGCTTTTGTGCCTGATCGCGATGGAGCCGCCCGCGCGGTTTGATCCGGATGCGGTGCGCGACGAAAAGCTGAAAGTGATCCGCGCGATCGACCCGGTGTTGCCGCATCATCTGGTTCGCGGTCAGTACGAGGCCGAAGAGGGCAATGAAGAAGAGGCGCCAAGCTACCGCGACGCCGTCGACAACCCGCGCTCGCGGACCGAGAGTTTTGTGGCGCTCAAGGCCCATATCAGCAATTGGCGCTGGCATGGCACGCCGTTTTATCTGCGCACCGGCAAACGCATGGTGGCGCGATCCAGCGAAATCACTGTGGTTTTCAAGGACACGCCCCATTCGATCTTTGCCGAAGACGCAGGCCGCCACCGCAATGTGCTGTCGATCCGCCTGCAACCGAACGAAGGCATCACCCTTGGCGTGACGATCAAGGAACCGGGCCCGGGGGGCATGCGTCTGGTTGATGTGCCGCTCGACATGACATTCGCCGAGGCGCTCGGCCCCGATGGGGGCGATCAGGTCGATGCCTATGAGCGGCTTATCATGGACGTGATCCGGGGCAACCAGACATTGTTCATGCGCGACGACGAGGTCGAGGCCGCCTGGGCCTGGACCGATCCGATCATCCAAGGCTGGGAGGCGCGTCACGACGTGCCCAAACCCTACGACAGCGGCTCTGCCGGGCCGACGGATGCGACAGAAATGATGCGGCGCGATGGCCGTGAATGGCGAAAGGTATCCCCATGAACATCATCGAATATGCGGACCGCGAAATGCTGGTGATGAATGTCGCCAACAAACTGGCGGGCAAGCTGAAATCGGCGCTTTCGGGCAATGACCGCGTGTCTTTCGCGGTGCCGGGCGGCTCTACCCCCGGGCCGATCTTTGAAATGCTCAGTGCCACCGATCTGGATTGGGAGCGCGTGGATGTGATGCTGACCGATGAACGCTGGGTCGATGAGCATGATCCGCTGTCGAACGCGCGTTTGGTGCGCGAGCATTTGTTGAACGACCGCGCTGCCGCGGCGCGGTTCATCCCCTTTTTCCGTGCTGGTCTGTCGCCGGGCGAAGGGGCAGAGGCCGTGGCCCCCAGTCTGGCCAGCCATATGCCGATCTCTGTGCTGCTGCTTGGCATGGGCGATGACATGCATACTGCATCGCTTTTCCCCGGCGACCCCGGTCTGCCTGACGCCTTGGCGGCTGATGCGCCACTGCTGTGCCCGGTCTACCCCGAGGGGCAGCCCACCGCGCGGGTCACGCTTCCTGCGCATGTCTTGGATGGGGCGCTGAACAAACATCTCGTGATTTTCGGGGAAGAGAAACGCGCCGCCCTTGAGCGCGCGCAGGGGCTTTCCCCCGATGAGGCGCCGATCGCAGCGGTGCTGGATGAAACTGAAGTTTACTGGGCGGCATGATGAGCATTTGGCAAGACCTTCAAGAGCGGCAAAACGCCGTGGCGGACCGCAAGATAACCGCGCTGTTCGATGACCCGAACCGCGCCGAGGATTTCTCGCTCCGCACGCAGCACATGCTGTTTGACTACGCAAAGACCAATATTGACGCTGGTGCCCGCGCGGCGCTGTTGCAGCTGGTAGAAAACGCCAAGGTCACTGAGCGTCGCGATGCGATGTTCGCGGGCGCGCCGATCAATGAAACCGAAGGCCGCGCAGTATTGCACACGGCTCTGCGCAACCTTGATGGCGGGCCGGTCGAGGTGGCGGGCGAAGATGTCATGCCGCAGGTCCGCGACACGCTGGCGCGGATGCGCAGCTTTGCCGATCAGGTGCGCGGCGGCGACATCACGGATGTGGTCAATATCGGCATCGGCGGCTCGGACCTTGGCCCCGCCATGGCAACCCGCGCACTGACGCCCTATCACGATGGGCCGCGCTGCCATTTCGTCTCCAACGTCGATGGCGCGCATATCGCCGATACGCTGCGGGGGCTGGATGCCAAGACGACCTTGGTGATCGTCGCTTCCAAGACCTTTACCACCATTGAGACCATGACCAACGCGCGCACCGCGCGGGCGTGGATGCAGGACCATGGCGGTGACCCGGCTGCGCAATTCGCAGCCCTCAGCACCGCTGATGAAAAGACCGCCGAGTTTGGGGTCGACCCCGCGCAGGTCTTCGGCTTTGAGGATTGGGTCGGCGGGCGCTATTCCGTCTGGGGGCCCATTGGCCTTTCGCTGATGATCACCATTGGCCCCAAGGCCTTTGACAGCTTTCTGCGCGGCGCGCAGGAGATGGACCGCCATTTCTGCGGTGCCGAACCGGCTGAGAATATGCCGATCCTTCTGGCGCTGGTGGGCATCTGGCACAACCAAATCTGCGGCCATGCCACCCGTGCGGTGCTGCCCTATGATCAACGCCTTGAGATGCTGCCCGACTACCTGCAACAGCTTGAGATGGAATCGAACGGCAAGGGCGTGCAGATGGACGGCTCTGACAGCCCGCGCCACACCGGCCCGGTGGTCTGGGGGGCGGCAGGTACCAATGGGCAGCATGCTTTCTATCAGTTGATCCACCAAGGCACCCGTGTGATTCCTTGCGAGTTTCTGGTCGCGGCCAAGGGGCATGAGCCTGACTTGCAGCATCACCATGACCTGTTGATCGCCAATTGCCTCGCCCAATCCGAAGCGCTGATGCGCGGGCGGTCTTTGGAAGAAGCGCAGGCCATCATGCGCGACGCGGGGCTTTCGGGCGATGAGCTTGAGCGCCAAGCCCGCCACCGTGTTTTCCCCGGCAATCGGCCCTCGACCACGCTGGCCTATGAAACGCTCGATCCTTTAACGCTGGGCCAGATCATCGCGCTTTATGAGCACCGCGTCTTTGTCGAAGGGGTGATCCTTGGCATCAACTCTTTCGACCAATGGGGCGTGGAACTGGGCAAGGAATTGGCCAAGTCGCTCCAGCCGCTGGTCGAAGGAGAGGTTTCTGCCGAGGGCAAGGATGGCTCTACCGCCGGGTTGATCGGCTATATCCACCAGTATCGCGGCTAGGAACTGCTTCCAAAGTTGATTGAAAAACCGCGCAGGCAAACCCCGCCTGCGCGGGCCATTCTGCTGCCTATCGTTGCCGATTTCGACTTGCCGGAGGGGAAGGCTTGCAACTGCCCTGACCTTTGGACAGTCTCAAAGCAAATGATTGGAGGATCCCCATTATGCTTGGCCAAATGATGTCGCAGCCGCTGCTGATCTCAAGCTTGATTGCCCATGCCGAACGCTACCACCCCGAGGGGGAGATCATCTCGGTTTCGACCACGGGCGGGGTTGATGAAACCAACTGGGGCAAGGTGGCCGAGAACGCGCGGCGCTTGGGCTCGGCCCTGACCGATTTGGGGCTGTCACCGCAGGCGCGCTGCGGGACCATCGCGTGGAACAACCGCCGGCATTTGGAGATCTACTTTGGCACCTCCGGCGCGGGCTTTGTCTGCCATACGATCAACCCCCGTCTTTTCGCCGATCAACTCATCTACATCCTCAATCACGCGGCGGATGAGGTGCTGTTCATCGACAAGACCTTCGTGCCGCTGGTCGCCGCGATCCGCGACAAGCTGGAGCATCTCAAGTATCTCGTGTTGATGTCCGGCCCTGATGCCGAGGCCGCCGAGGCGCTGCCGGGGCTGATCTTCTACGACGAGTTGGTGGCCTCAGGAAATGCCGGTTTCGACTGGCCCAATCTGGATGAGAACACCGCGTCGAGCCTGTGCTACACCTCCGGCACCACGGGCAACCCCAAGGGCGTGCTCTATTCTCACCGCTCGACCGTGCTGCATTCCTTCGGCATCAACATGGCCGACAGCATTGCCATCTCTGCGCGGGATATCGTCATGGCGGTGGTGCCCATGTTCCACGTCAACGCTTGGGGCTGCCCCTATGCCAGCGCCATGACCGGCGCGCGGATGGTACTGCCGGGGCCGAACCTTGATGGGGCGTCGCTGGTTGGCCTGATCGACACCTACCGTGTTTCCTTGGCGCTTGGCGTGCCGACGATCTGGCAGGGGCTGTTGGCGGCGGCCAAGAAGTCGGGCAGCGAGCTCACGAGCCTTGAGCGCACGGTGGTCGGAGGCTCGGCCTGTCCACCGTCGATGATCAAGACCTTCCGCGAAAACTATGGCGTTGAAACGATCCACGCTTGGGGCATGACCGAGATGTCGCCGGTGGGCAGCGTCAACAAACCCTTGGCAAAACATGGTGAATTGCCCGAAGACGCACAGCATAAACTGCGCGAGAACCAAGGCCGCCCGGTCTTTGGTGTTGAGCTTGAGATTTGGGACGACGAAGGCAAGCCGCTGCCCCATGACGGCGAAACCCAAGGTGCGCTGGTCACGCGCGGGCATTGGATTTTGGACGCCTATTATCAATCCGACCGCGACAGCACCCTGCGCGATGGCTGGTTCGACACCGGCGATATCGCGACGATGGACAAGGACGGATATATCACCATCCGAGACCGGGCCAAGGACATCATCAAGTCGGGCGGCGAATGGATCAGCTCGGTCGAGCTAGAGAATATCGCCATCGCCCATCCCGATCTGGCCGATGCCGCCGTGATTGGTGCGACCCATCCCAAATGGGATGAGCGCCCGGTTCTAATCGCGGTAAAGGCCGAAGGGGCCGATCCGTCAGAAGCGGATATCCTCAAGGTCTTTGAAGACCAGATCGCCAAATGGCAGGTGCCGGATCGCGTGGTCTTTGCTGAGGCCCTGCCGCGCAATGCGACCGGCAAAGTGCTTAAACGCGATCTACGGGACCGTTTCGGTGATGTGTTGATGCAGGGCGAAAGCTGAGGTAGGCCGCCCCGGTCTGATCTGGGCCGGGGCGTTTTTAACCGCGTTTGGCGTCAGGCTGAGCGGCGCATCTCGCTGTCGGCCACGGGCCGGGGCAGGGTCAGCCGGAAGGTGCTGCCCACGTCGATCTTGCTTTCCAATGACAGGCTGCCGCCATGCAGAGTGGCCAGTTGCTCGGCAATCGCCAGCCCCAGACCCAAGCCGCCGTTCTCGCGTGACATGGAGCCGTCAACCTGCTGAAACCGCAGGAAAACGCGTGCGAGATTGTCCTCGGAAATGCCGCAGCCCGTGTCTGTCACGGCAAAGGTGATCTCCTCTGCGGTCTGATGCATCTTGAGGTGGATGTTGCCGGTGCGGGTGAATTTGATCGCGTTTGAGATGAGATTGTAGAGGATCTGCCGCAGGCGGACCGGATCGGCGTTGGCACTGGCTGTGCCGTTATCCTCATAGGTAAGCGTCAGCCCCTTGGCCTCGGCATCCGGGCGCAGGTCATCGGCGACCGAGCGGGCGATCTCGCTGGTTTCGATTTCTTGCAGATCAAGCTCCATCTTGCCGCGCGCGACTTTGGTCCAATCCAGCAGGTCTTCGACGAGACGCAGCATATGTTTGGACGATCCCGCGATACCGCCCGCTTGGTCCGAGACGAAGTTCTGGAATTCGTCCACGCTGTGGCGGATATCGGGCGTGGCGTTCGCGCTGTTGTTCAAAGCGGTCTGCAAGCGCCGGGCCTGAGGCAGTTTCTCGGCATGTTGCAAGAAGGTCGCCCGGCCCGAGATCACGGTAAGCGGGGTGCGCAGCTCATGGCTGACGTTGTTGAGGAATTCGGTTTTCTCGCGATCTGCCGCCTTGGCCGCGTCCAACGCGCGTTTCTCAGCCGTCACATCGGTCCAGATGCCCACGGTATAGCCATGCGGCGTGCGCGATTCCGTGACTTTGAGCCAGAAGTTGTCGGACACCTCAAGAATAAAGGCGCCGGTGGGATTGCGGAACCGCCCAAGGCGCTTGGCAATCCATGCCTCACGGTCTTCGACATTTTCGGGGTGCTGATGCCGCGCGACCCAATTGCGCAAAAGCTCCTCGATGGTTTTTCCGGGGATCAGAAGGTCAGCGATTTCAGGGTGATACTCAAGAAACTTGCTGTTGACGGTGACCAGGCGTTCTTTCTCGTCAAAGGCGATGAAACCCTCTTGGATGGAACCGATGCCCTCGGCCAAAAGCGCATGGGCCTCTTGCTTTTTCAGCGTGACCCGGCGGAAGGCCCAGAGCCCCGCCATCAGTGCGATGGTCGCGATCAGAGCGAAAGCCACGAGGTAGGGGCTTTGCGGAGCATAAGGAGGCAGGCCGTTGGCAAGGCTTGCCGTGGCCTCCCATGTCTTGCCCAAAAGCTCGAACCGGGTGCGGACGGGCGCTGCGGGGTCGATGGTCGCGGGCGCAATATCGTCCGGCATGACACCTGTCGGGAAGGCGCGCAGGCTATAGATATAGTCAGCGGCTTGATGCGGGTTTTGATGCAGTTCAAACAGCCGGTCAGGCTGGAACACGATGGACATCACCCCCCAAAAGCGCGGCGCGCCAAGGCCGATGGGGCGCTCGAACACCGGGTAGTGCATGATATAGCCCTTGCCGCCTTGAACGAGGTTCAGCGGCCCTTCGATGGTTGGGCTCTGGCGGCGGTAGGCGTTTGCCACACCTGAAAGCTGCGTCGGAATGTTCTTATATTCCAGTCCGATAACCCCGGCGTTCGGGGTTTTGGGATAGCTATGGGTGATCTTGAGATCAGGGGCGAGGGCGAAGGCCTGAATGCCGGGGTTCCGATCCCGCAGCTCTTTGACCAGAAGTTCGATTTTCTTGTCTTTGAAGGCTTCGCCGGACAGCAGAATATTCTCGATGTTCTTTGTCACCAGAATGGTTTCTTGGAACTGGTGCTGCACCTGATTGCTGACTTCATGCAGCGTCTGCCGCGCATCCTGACGGATGCTGGCGATATGTTGTTCGTAATCCAATTTGACGATCGAATAGCTGATGCCAGCGACGCAGCACAGCACGATGAAATTGACGATGATATACGCCTTGGATGTTGCGTAGTCCCTGAACGCGTTTGCCACGCTTTTTTCCTTTGCCTGCCAGCGCATCTGACTTCGTTGGGCCATTTGCGCGTAAGTTACTTCCCTGCTGATTGCTACTTTTGCGGGCAATCATGGCGAAATTCGGACCAGAATGGGCTTTTCGTGGGTGACCCTAGGTAAGTTCGCGCGCCTTGGCCGCGATCATCCATGGTCGGCTTAGGAGGGGAGACTAGCGTGGAGCGGGTAACGAGAATCGAACTCGTAACTAAAGCTTGGGAAGCTGCCGTGATACCTTTTCACCATACCCGCGCGCTGAGGTTGGGATAATCGGCGCGCCGGGGAAGGTCAAGTCAGGGTTTCGTCGCGGTGACGAAATTGATTTCGGCGGGCAGGCGCAGGGGGCCGTTTTGCGCGTAGGGCCGCAGGGCATCGGCAATGGTCTGCCGCAACTCGGCGACTTGGTCGGGGTTGGCGTCAAAATGGGTGATCGCGCCGCTGGCCGGGCCAATGTCACACATCTGCTGGGCAAGGTCATCGACCGTGCCTGCGGGGGTGAGGTCAAGTTGGGTCACCTTGCATGCGATATCGGCAAAGCCCGCTGCCGCGAGGATCGAGACAACACGTTCGGGGTCACGAAAGGCAAAAGGGCCGGGCGCGTCGGGGTCGCTTTTGGGCATGGCACCGATGGTGGCACGGGCCGCGCGGGCGGGCAGGGTAAAGAAAGGATTTTCGGGGATCTGCCCCCAAGCGGCAAAGCTAAGCTTTGCACCGGGGCTGAGTTGCGCGGCCATCCGCGTAAAGCTTAGCACCGGATCCGCAAAGAACATCACCCCAAAGCGCGAGATCAGCCGGTCGTAGGCGGGCTCAAGTTCAAGCTCGGTCGCGTCGCCATGGTGAAAGGCCACTTGGGGCAGGGCGGCGGCACGCTGCCGCGCGAGGTCCAGAAGCGGGGCAGAGACATCGACGCCCAGCACCGCGCCCTCATCGCCCACCGCATTGGCCGCCGCAAGACAGCCAGCACCCGCCCCACAGCCGATATCCAGCACGCGCAGCTTCGGCGTCAGTTCGGCGCGGGCCAGCACGCCGTCAAGCACCGGCTGCATGAGGATATCCAGCTCCGCCTGCCGCGCGGCCCATTTTCGGCCCGCCGCCGCGCTCCAGAATTCGACCTGATCGTTGTTGTCGGGCGTGCTCATCACGTGGCCTTTCTTCTGCGACGGCGTCCGCCGCGCTCGCCCCCGGCGCCGCCTGTGCCGCCGCCGCCGGTATTAAAGGTCACGTCCGGCAGGGCGACGAGGCTGTTGAGAATGGGGAAGGGTTCCACTGCATTGGGAATGGCAGAAGCATTGACGAAATGCTCTTGAAAGCGTGGTTCGACGGCGGTCTCGATCTTGTGGATGGCGCGCACAGTCGCCTCAATCTCAGCCCGCGCATCGGTGTTGAGCAGGGCAATCCGCGCACCGGTGCCTGCGGCATTGCCCGCGCTGGTGACCTTTTCGAGCGGGGCGTCGGGGATCATGCCCAGCACCATCGCGTGTTTGGGGCTGATATGGGCGCCAAAGGCCCCGGCCAGCACCACCCGGTCGACTTTGTCGACGCCGAATTTGTCCATCAACAGACGGGCCCCGGAGTAGAGCGCCGCCTTGGCCATTTGGATTTCGCGGATGTCGCGGTTGGTCACCGTGATCTTTGGGCCGCCCTTTTCGGTGCCGTCGTAGACCAGATAGCTGTTGGTGCGCCCATCGGCGAAAACCGACGCCGAGCCTGTCTGCTCGGCGCTGCCGATCAGCCCCGGCGCGTCGACGATGCCGTGAATGCGCATCTCTGCGACCATCTCGATGATGCCCGAGCCGCAGATGCCGGTGATCCCAGTGCTCGCGACGGCCTCTTCAAAGCCTTCCTCATCGGACCAAAGGTCGCAGCCGATCACCTTGAACCGCGCCACTTTTGTCTCGGGGTCGATCTCGACCCGCTCAATCGCCCCCGGTGCCGCGCGTTGGCCCGAGCTGATCTGCGCACCCTCGAAAGCAGGCCCGGTGGGAGAGGAACAGGCCAACACCTTTTCCTTGTTGCCCAGCAGGATTTCCGCATTGGTGCCCACATCGACCACCAGCATCAAATCATCCGATTTTTCCGGCGCCTCTGACAGGGCAACGGCGGCGGCATCTGCGCCCACATGGCCCGCAATACAAGGCAGCAGATAGACGCGGGCGGAGGGGTGGATGTTCAGATCCAAGTCTTCTGCCCGCAGGCGCAGCGCGCCGGACGTCGCCAGCGCGAAGGGCGCTTGGCCCAACTCAAAGGGGTCAATGCCGAGCAGCAGGTGGTGCATCACCGGGTTGCAGACAAAGACCGCATCGACGATCAGGTCCGGCGCGACATTCCCTTCGGTCGCGATCTGGGTAAATAGCGTGCTCATCCCCTCGCGCACCGCGCGGGTCATCTCCTGCGCGCCGTCGGGGTTCATCATCGAATAGCTGACGCGGCTCATCAGGTCTTCGCCAAACCGGATCTGCGGGTTCATGACCCCGGAGGAGGCCATGACCTCTCCGGATTGCAGATCACACAGATGCGCCGCGATGGTGGTGGAGCCAAGATCGACCGCCAGCCCGTAGACCGTTCCTTCATAATATCCCGGCCAAATGTTCATGATCCGGGCCGCGTTCTCTTGATCGCCCAGATGCACGGCGACGGTCACCTTCCACGCGCCCTTGCGCAGGACCGGCTGCATCATTTGCAGTATGTGCAAATCGGCGGTGACTTTCTCCAGTTCCCACTGTTCGGCCAGCGCGGTGCGCAGGCGCTCCAGATCGCCCGAGGGTTCGTGCATGTCGGGCTCTGTCACCTCGACGTAGAACAGTTTTACCGATGGGTTCAGCACGATCTCCCGCGCCTCGGCGCGTTTGCGCACGACCTGTTTGTGCACTTGGCTCTCTGGCGGCACGTCAATCACCACGTCGCCCTGCACCGTGGCCTGACAGCCCAGACGGCGGCCCTCTTTCAGGCCGCGCTTTTCGTCATAGCGTTCCTCGACCGCGTTCCAGTCGCTCAGCGCGTCAGGTGCGACGGTAACGCCATGTTTGGAAAACTGCCCGTAGCCGGGCGAGACCTGACATTTCGAACAGATGCCGCGCCCACCACAGACCGAGTCCAAGTCAACGCCCAACTGCCGTGCAGCGGTCAGCACCGGTGTGCCTTTGGGAAAGCGCCCTCTCTTGCCAGAGGGCGTGAAAATCACGAGGGGATCACTGCTCATCGGGGCCGTCCTTTGTTTCTTTGCGCCACCATAGCGTTCCGCGCGGCGGGGGAAAGATGCGGGGCGGCAATTCGTGCCGCGCCTACGTCATTCCATGTTCATGCCTTACGCGGGGGAATAGGCCTTTCCAATCCCTGCCATCCGTGAAATAGGAAACCGCCAAATGAACCCATCCAGACCCGAGGTGTTAAATGGAGATTCGTGAGGCCCTGACCTTTGATGACGTACTGCTGGTTCCCGCGGCGTCTTCTGTGTTGCCATCTACCGCAGATACAAGAACCCGCGTCACGCAGAGCATCGCGCTCAATATCCCGCTGCTCAGCTCGGCCATGGATACGGTGACCGAAAGCCGTATGGCGATTGCGCTGGCGCAGGCCGGGGGCATGGGGGTGGTGCACCGCAACCTCACGATCGAAGAGCAGGCCCGCGAAGTGCGCCGGGTCAAACGCTTTGAATCCGGCATCGTCTACAACCCGATCACCCTGCGCCCCGACCAGACGTTGGCGGATGCCAAGGCGCTGCAAGAACGCTACCGCGTGACGGGTTTCCCGGTGGTGGATGAAAATGGCCGCGTGCTGGGCATCGTGACCAACCGTGACATGCGCTTCGCCTCTGACGACCGCACGCCGGTGTCGGTGATGATGACCTCCGAGCGGCTGGCGATCTTGCAAGAGCCTGCCGACCGGGACGAGGCGATCAGCCTGATGAAATCCCGCCGGATCGAGAAACTGTTGGTCACCGATGCCAGCGGCGTGCTCACCGGGCTTTTGACCCTGCGCGACACCGAACAGGCCGTGCTGAACCCGACCGCCTGCAAAGACGATCTGGGCCGGCTGCGCGTGGCTGCGGCGACCACCGTGGGCGACGCGGGTTTCGAGCGTTCTGAGGCGCTGGTCGATGCGGGCGTCGATATGATCGTGATCGACACGGCACATGGCCATTCCGAAGGCGTGGCCCATGCGGTGACCCGTGCCAAAAAGCACTTCGGCGATGTGCAGGTCGTCGCGGGCAACGTCGCCACCGGTGCCGCCACCCGCGCATTGATCGACGCGGGCGCGGATGCTGTGAAAGTAGGCATCGGCCCCGGCTCCATCTGCACCACGCGGATGGTCGCGGGCGTGGGCGTGCCGCAATTAACCGCCATTATGGATTGCGTGGCCGCCGCCGGTGACGTGCCGATCATCGCCGACGGTGGCATCAAGTTCTCCGGCGATTTCGCCAAGGCGATTGCCGCTGGTGCCTCTTGCGCCATGGTCGGAAGCATGATCGCAGGCACCGACGAAAGCCCCGGTGAAGTCGTTCTTTATCAAGGCCGTAGCTTCAAAAGCTACCGTGGCATGGGCAGCATGGGCGCCATGGCGCGCGGCTCGGCGGACCGGTATTTCCAAAAAGATGCCGCCTCTGACAAACTGGTGCCCGAGGGTATCGAAGGTCAGGTGCCCTACAAAGGCAGCGCGGGCAATGTGCTCCACCAGCTTGTGGGCGGTTTGCGCGCGGCGATGGGCTATACCGGATGCGCCACGGTTGGTGAGATGCGCCGCAACTGTAGCTTTGTGAAGATCACCGGCGCGGGGCTGAAGGAAAGCCACGTGCATGACGTGCAGATCACCCGCGAAAGCCCGAACTACCGTATCGGTTAACCCATAAAAGCAACGGCTTAAAAGCCGTTCTTTACCTAAGGAAGATGCCATGACCCCGGGCGCGCGCGTATCGGCTGCGATAGAAGTTTTGGATGCGATCGCCGGGGGGCTGGCCGCCGAACAGGCGCTGACCCGTTGGGCGCGGCAAAGCCGTTTTGCAGGCTCCAAAGACCGGGCCGCCGTGCGGGATCATGTCTTTGACGTGCTGCGCCAGAAACGGACGGCGGCCCATTACGGCGGCGGGGATACGGGCCGTGCCCTGATGATCGGTGTGCTGCACGGGCAAGGGGCTGATCTTGAGGCGCTGTTCACGGGCGAGGGGCACGCGCCCACGCCGTTGAGCGACGCGGAACGTGCTTTCCCACAAGCGCCCGAAGACCGCGCCACAAGGTTGAACCTGCCCGATTGGCTGCTGCCCTTGTTCGACGCGGCGCTCGGGGAAAAGGCGGATGCCGCAGCCATGGCGCTTCAGGAACGCGGGCCGATCTGTCTGCGGGTCAACACGGCGCGGATCGCGGTGCCTGCCGCGCAGGAATTGCTGGCGGAGGAGGGCGTTCAAACCCGAGCCAACCCGCTTGCCGATGCCGCGCTAACCGTAATTGAGGGGCAACGCCGGATCCGAAATTCCTCCGCCTTTGCAGATGGCTACGTGGAATTGCAGGACGCGGCGAGCCAAGCAGTCGTGGCCGCCCTGCCGCTGGGGGGGCGGGTACTGGACTACTGCGCCGGGGGCGGTGGCAAGGCCTTGGCTCTGGCCATGGACGCCACGCGCGAGATCACGGCCCATGACATCGACCCGCGTCGGATGAGCGACCTTTCCCCCCGCGCCGCGCGCGCGGGTGTTGAGATTTCCCTGGCCGATACCGAAAAAGCCGAAGCTGGCGCGCCCTATGACCTCGTTCTCTGCGACGCGCCCTGTTCGGGGTCTGGCGCATGGCGCCGCGCGGCAGAGGGGAAGTGGACCCTGACCCCCGACCGGCTGGCTGAACTGACTGCCATTCAAGACCAAATTCTCGATACCGCAGTGGCACTTACGCAACCTAACGGCGTTTTGGCCTATGCCACATGCTCGCTTTTCCGAGAGGAAAATGAGGCGCGGGTTGAGGCATTTTTGGCCCGTCACCCGGGCTGGAAAATCGCCCGGATGGACCGTTATGACGTGACTGCCGAGGGCGACGGCTTTTTCTCAGCACAGTTGACGCGCGAGTAGTTTTCCCCATAATCAACCAATGCGTGCAAGTGCTCTAGGGTTAAAGCCTGCTTAACTTCTCTCGCACGTAATAGTCCTATGATTCGGTTGTTAGGGGAATTGCGTGCAGCAGGGCGTCGGGGATTCAGGGGTTGGCGGGCAGGCCGGGCTCACGCGGCTATGGCTGCTTGGGGCGATGGCCGTGGCCACCGGTGCGCTCGCGCAGCGCAGCGCCGAGGCGTCGTTGAAGCTTGGCCTTACCGCAGCGGCGGTCACGCTCGGCTTGATTTCAATTGGTTACATGGCCCTCCGCCTGCGGGCGCGGACGTTGAACCAAGCCAGCACCGACGGGGTCGCCGATTTCATCGCAAATGACGGCACGCCCAGCTTTATCGCGTTGATCGACCGACAAGTTATTTACCGCAATGAAGCGGCTCAGAAGCAGTTTGGCGACGGCAGCGGAGAGACCCTCGCGCAGGCCCTGCGAACGCATTTCTCCAACCCCGTGGGTCTTCTCTACCGACTGCAGTCCCGTGCCACGGCAAGCGGCAACGCACGGGAAGAAGTGATCACCCGCGTCGGCCCGGTGCGCATATCCGTACACCATGTGTCGGCTGACCGCTTGCTTTGGCGGATCGAACCGGCACCAGCCCGCGCGGGACCCCGTGCCACCCAAGATAGCATGGCCTTGCCGATGGTCATGGTCGGTCGGGGCGGGACGATCCTTTTCATGAACGAGGCGGCTCGAATGTTCGTCGGGGACCGGGTGAAGTCCATGGACCGACTGTTCAACGCCCTGCCATTGACCTCGGGAACCGTGACGGAAATATCCACCGCGCAAGGCAACCGTCAGGTATTGGTGGCCGAAGTCGACGCCGGTGCCAACCGCCGTGCACTTTACCTTTTGCCCCCGCCCGATGGGGGTGTCTCAGCCAGTGAATTGGGATGGGAAACTTTTCAAGACCTCCCCGTGCCGATGATCAAGCTGGGGCCAGATGGGACCGTATTGGCGTTCAACCGAATGGCGGCCAAACTGCTCGGCGTCTCCCTGCGACGCGGCGCGCATCTTTCACAGCTAATGGAGGGGCTGGGTCGTTCTATCTCAGACTGGTTGAATGACAGTCTCGCAGGGCGATTGGTGCAGAAATCCGAATTTCTCAGGCTGACCCGCACGGATCAGGAGATTTTCGTACAGGTCTCGCTGAACCGGATATCCGAAGGCGGAGAGGCCGCCCTGATCGCGGTGCTACAAGACGCGACCGAACTGAAATCGCTAGAGGCGCAATTCGTGCAGAGCCAAAAAATGCAAGCCATTGGTCAGCTAGCCGGCGGTGTGGCGCATGATTTCAACAACCTTCTGACCGCAATTTCCGGCCATTGCGACCTCCTCTTGCTGCGCCATGACCAAGGCGATCCGGATTTCAGCGATCTGGTCCAGATTAATCAGAACGCCAATCGGGCAGCGGCGCTGGTGGGGCAGCTCCTCGCCTTCTCCCGCAAACAAACCCTCCGGCCCGAAACGCTGGACATGCGCGATACCTTGGCCGACCTTACCCATTTGCTGAACCGTCTGGTGGGCGAGAAGGTAACGCTAACCTTAAGCCATGACCCGGTCCTTGCGCCGATCCGTGCGGATAAACGCCAGTTGGAGCAGGTGTTAATGAACCTCGTTGTCAATGCCCGCGATGCGATGCCCGCCGGGGGTGAAATTCGCATCCTGACGGAGGTGACAACACTCGACCAACCACTCGAGCGGGACCGGGTCAGCGTTCCCGCCGGGCGCTATGTCACAGTGCAGGTCCACGACGATGGCACCGGCATCCCGAAAGATAAGCTGCAAAAAGTGTTTGAGCCGTTTTTCACTACCAAACGCACAGGCGAGGGGACCGGCCTTGGCCTCTCCACCGCCTATGGGATCGTCAAACAGACGGGCGGGTTTATCTTTATCGACAGTGAGTTGGGGCGTGGAACTTGTTTTACTCTGTACTTTCCCGTGCTTGAGGGGCAGCCGCATACGGTTTCTCGAAAGACCGCCTCGCAGCCCGATCAGGGCCCACTGCAGCGTTCCGATGGGGTAATCCTGCTGGTCGAAGATGAAGCGCCGGTTCGGGCATTTGCCAGCCGTGCCCTACGCCTGCGCGGCTACACGGTGCTTGAAGCGGAATCCGCCGAAGCCGCACTGAAGATGCTCGAAGATCAAGAACTGGATATCGACGTCTTTGTAACGGATGTCGTCATGCCCGGCATGGACGGGCCAAGCTGGGTGCGCCAAGCTTTGAAACAACGACCGGACGTGCGGGTCGTTTTCGTTTCTGGCTATGCAGAGGACAATTTCGGGCAGGAACAGTCGAAAATTCCCAACTCGGTTTTTTTGCCCAAACCCTTCTCCCTGACCGATCTGACCAATACGGTACATAACCAGTTACACTAAGCTGGGGGCAGGGCTAAGGGATCGACTCGTAAAGCTCAAGTTCCGCCGCGAATTTCCGGCGAAAGCGTTTTTCGACGTTTGGGGAAAGCGCCAATTCCATCTTGGGCGATACATTTTCTTGCCCCAAGGACAGAGTCACGTCGAGCCGCTCTTCCAAAAAACTACGCAGCCGGGCCTGATCTTCATAGCGGAAGTGGTGGGTGATGCCGGTGCCGTTCGGTTGGGTCTCCATAAACTTCAACTGGCTTCCAACATCGGCAAAACCCGGCTTGTCGCCTTTCATATAGGCGAGCACAAATTCGTCAAAAGTAACCCCAAAGGTGTTGTTGGGCCTACCCTCCATGAAAGGGCGCCGCCGATAGCGGTACCAACTGCCAAGCCAAGAAATCGGCTCGCGCATGACGGCCATAAGTTCAAGCTCGGCATCGCAGACTTTAAGGAACATCGGTCGAACAAACCGATTATACCGATAGACGGGCGCGTGTTTCAGCATAGGGGGATCGGAGATCACCATGTCCGCGCGGGGCGCGAGCGCCTTTTCATAGGCGGTGGTTCCGGTTTTGGGCACTGACAGAAAGGCCAGCCGTTCTTTGAAAAAAACAATCACTCGCGTCTTATCCCAAGCTGCACATGGTCACATCTATGTCGGGTAAACCATTTCTTTACCATTCCCTAGAAAACTTAAAGGACAAACAAAATCATTGAAATGTTCTTCATTTACCCTCATATGGAACATTAGAAGAACATAAGCGACACAGCGTGCAGGCGATTGCCGCCGGTGCGCCACTGTGACACTAAGGGATGAACCTAATGGCAACGGCAGATCTTTTGACAATGGACAGCAAGAAAACCGCAGAAAAGCAAAAGGCGCTCGACAGCGCGCTGGCCCAGATCGAACGTCAGTTCGGCAAAGGGTCGATCATGAAGCTGGGCGCCGAAGGGGCGATCCAGGACATCAAAGCCAGCTCCACAGGCTCGCTGGGCCTTGATATCGCGCTTGGCATTGGCGGTCTGCCGATGGGGCGTATCATTGAAATTTATGGCCCGGAATCCTCGGGTAAGACAACTTTGACCCTGCACTGCGTCGCGGAGCAGCAGAAAGCTGGCGGCGTCTGCGCCTTTGTCGATGCGGAACACGCGCTTGATCCGCAGTATGCGAAAAAGCTTGGCGTGGACATTGACGAGTTGCTTATTTCGCAGCCCGACACGGGCGAACAAGCCTTGGAGATCACCGACACTCTTGTGCGATCTGGCGCGGTCAACATGGTTATCGTCGACTCAGTCGCGGCTCTGACGCCGAAGTCCGAGCTTGAAGGTGAGATGGGCGACAGCAGCGTAGGGGTTCAGGCCCGTTTGATGTCTCAAGCCATGCGTAAGCTGACGGGCTCAATCAGCCGGTCGAACTGTATGGTCATTTTCATTAACCAAATTCGGATGAAAATCGGCGTTATGTTCGGGTCACCCGAGACTACAACGGGCGGTAACGCGCTGAAATTCTACTCCTCTGTCCGGCTCGACATTCGCCGCATCGGCGCGCTGAAAGACCGTGATGAGGTTGTCGGCAACGCGACAAAGGTGAAGATCGTTAAAAACAAAGTCGCGCCGCCGTTCAAGCAGGTCGAGTTCGACATCATGTATGGCGAAGGCATCTCCAAGATGGGCGAGTTGCTTGATCTTGGCGTCAAAGCTGGCGTGGTCGATAAATCGGGCTCATGGTTCAGCTATGGGGATGAGCGGATCGGGCAGGGGCGCGAGAACGCGAAGAACTTCCTGAAGCAAAACACCGCTATGGCGTCGGAGATTGAGGATAAGATCCGCGCAGCCCATGGATTGGACTTCGAAGGGTCCGGCGGCGATGACGCGGATATTCTCGAAGCGTAAACACGCTTTGGGTATTAAGACACTGCAACGGGGGCGTGGCCTTGGGCTGCGCCCCTTTTTCATGGGCAGGAACGGTGGACAGCGCCGAGGCTGAGGGGTATTTGGGATCGATCAAATCTGCCCCGGAAGGCCTCGCCCATGAAGACGCTGAATGAAATTCGCTCAACTTTTCTGAATTATTTCGATGCGCAGGGGCATCAGATCGTGCCCTCCAGCCCGCTGGTGCCGCGCAACGACCCGACACTGATGTTCACCGCTGCCGGTATGGTGCAGTTTAAGAACCTTTTTACCGGGGTGGAAACACGCGAATACAGCCGCGCTACGTCGGCGCAGAAATGTGTGCGGGCGGGCGGCAAGCACAATGACCTCGACAACGTGGGCTATACCGCGCGGCACCACACGTTTTTCGAGATGCTGGGCAACTTCAGCTTTGGCGACTACTTTAAGGCCGAGGCGATCCCCTTTGCTTGGGACCTATTGACCAAAGAGTTCGGCATCGACCCGAACCGGCTTTTGGTCACGGTGTACCATACGGATGAAGAAGCGGTTAAAATTTGGAAGGCGCACACTGGCCTGCCGGATGAACGCATCATTCGCATCGCGACGGATGATAACTTCTGGTCCGCTGGTCCAACAGGCCCCTGCGGACCCTGCACCGAGATTTTCTACGATCACGGGGACCACATCTGGGGCGGTCCTCCGGGATCGCCCGAAGAAGACGGGGACCGTTTCGTTGAGATCTGGAACCTCGTTTTCATGCAATACGAGCAGTTCGAAGATGGGACGCGCCAGCCGCTGCCCAACCAGTCGATCGATACCGGCATGGGGATCGAGCGGGTGGCGGCGCTGTTGCAAGGCACGAATGACAACTATGCCACGGACTTGATGCGCAACCTGATTGAGGCCAGCGCACATGCGTCTTCGACCGATCCCGATGGGCCAGGAAAGACCCATCACCGGGTGATTGCCGACCATTTGCGGTCGACCTCTTTCCTGATTGCGGATGGGGTGATGCCTTCGAACGAGGGCCGGGGCTATGTGCTACGTCGGATTATGCGACGCGCGATGCGCCACGCGCATTTGCTCGGCGTTAAGGACCCTTTAATGCATCAACTGGTACCATCATTGGTGCAGCAGATGGGCGCGGCTTACCCTGAATTGGGTCAGGCACAATCGCTCATCCGTGAGACGTTGTTGCTGGAGGAAACCCGTTTCCGCCAGACGCTTGATCGCGGTTTGAAGCTGCTGGATGATGAATTGAGTGGACTGCCTGAGGGGGCCACACTGCCGGGGGAGGCGGCGTTTAAGCTTTATGATACCTACGGTTTCCCGCTTGATCTAACGCAGGATGCGCTGCGCGAAAAAGGGCGCGCGGTGGATACCGACGGGTTCGACACCGCAATGGCGGCGCAGAAAGCGAAAGCCCGTGCGGCTTGGGCTGGGTCGGGTGAGGCTGCGGATGCCACCGTCTGGTTCGACGTGGCCGACAAAAGCGGCGTGACCGAGTTTTTAGGCTATGACACCGAAAGCGCCGAGGGGCAGATCGTGGCCTTGGTGCAAGGCAGTGATCAGGTGGATGCTGCCGCTGTGGGCAGTGATGTGCAGGTCGCGCTGAACCAGACGCCGTTTTATGCGGAAAGCGGCGGGCAGGTCGGCGACACCGGGGTGATCCGCACGCAAACCGGTATCGTGAATGTGACCGACACACGCAAATCTGCAGGTGTCTTTGTGCATTTCGGCCATGTGGTCGAAGGCGAGGTCAAACCGGGTCAAACGGCTGTTCTTGAGGTCGATCGTTTGCGGCGCAGTGCCATCCGGGCCAACCATTCGGCCACGCACTTGCTGCATGAGGCGCTGCGCAACGCGCTTGGGGATCATGTGTCGCAGCGTGGTTCGCTTAACGCGCATGACCGTCTGCGGTTTGATTTCTCGCATGCCAAGGGGCTGTCGCAGGAGGAATTGACCCAAGTCGAGCGCGAGGTGAATGACTATATCCGCCAGAACACGCCGGTGGAGACGCGGATCATGACGCCGGATGACGCGCGGGCCATGGGGGCGCAGGCGCTTTTTGGTGAGAAATATGGTGATGAGGTGCGTGTCGTCTCGATGGGTCAATTGGAAGGTTCCGGCAAGGGAAGCGACAAATCGACCTATTCCCTTGAGCTTTGCGGCGGTACCCATGTGCGTCAGACTGGGGATATTGGCGCTTTTGTTCTGCTGGGGGACAGTGCCAGCAGCGCGGGGGTGCGCCGGATCGAGGCGCTGACCGGGACCGAAGCTCTGGCTTGGCTGCGGGAGCAAGAAGCGGCGCTGAGCCGGGTTGCGGCAGAGTTGAAAACAGCGACCAGCGACGTGCCCGAACGGGTGCGCGCCCTGCTTGACGAACGCCGGAGCCTGTCCAACGAAGTGGCGCAGCTGCGGCGCGAATTGGCGATGTCGGGCGGCGGTGCGGCCGCACCCGAAGCGCGTGAGGTGAATGGCGTCAAATTCATTGGCCAAGTCCTCAGCGGTATCACAGGCAAAGACCTGCCCGGTCTGGTGGATGAGCATAAGGCCAAGCTGGGCTCTGGCGCGGTTCTGCTGATCGCCGATACCGGGGGCAAGGCCGCGGTCGCGGGCGGCGTGACACAGGATTTGACAGATCGTGTTTCGGCAGTCGACATGGTCAAAGCGGCGGTGTCCGAATTGGGCGGTAAGGGCGGCGGTGGTCGGCCCGACATGGCTCAGGGCGGTGGTGCCTCGGCAGAGAATGCAGAAGCGGCGATTGCCGCGGCTGAAAACATCTTGAAAGGATAAGGCCCATGGGCGCACTCTGGATTGCACATGTCACCGTCACCGACGAAGAGGCATATAAGAAATACGCCGCCAGCGCCACTGAGGCCATTGCGGCCCATGGCGGCAAGTTCATCGCGCGGGGCGGGCGTTTCGTTCAGCTTGAGGGCAAGGAACGGCCGCGCAATGTCGTGGCGCGTTTCCCCGATGTTGAAACAGCGGAAAAATGTTACCATTCTGAAGCTTATCAGGCTGCGTTGAGCCATGCGCGCGGTGCGTCCGAACGCGAATTGATGATCGTCGAAACCGAGGAATGATTGGAAAGCGCCCCGCCTGAATAGCAGGTGGGGCGTCTTGCGTTGATGGGGGAACCTTCGCCCCGAACGGCGGTTGACCCATATGAACCTCAACCGACTATCCGCTTTCGCCCAATGGTGCCGCAGCCACGTGGAGGTGACCACTTTGGCCCTGATGGGCCTTTCGGTCATCGCCGTCTGGACCTTGGCCGAACTCACCGAAGAGGTCGTGGCAGGCAGCACCAGCAATCTTGACCGTGACATCCTATTGTTCCTGCGCACGCCGGGCGATCTGTCGGATCCCATCGGCCCGTGGTGGGTGGAAGAGATCGGGCGTGACCTGACAGCCTTGGGCGGTGTTGCAGTGTTGGTGCTGACGACCGTTGTGGTCTCGCTCTTTTTCTTGTTGCAGCGGCGGTGGTCTACCGCGCTCTACATCTTTGCGACTGTTGGCGGGGGGATCGTCTTGAGCAGTATCGCCAAGGAGTTCTTTGACCGGCCGCGCCCCGACCTTGTGCCGCATGGGTCATTGGTCCACACGGCGAGCTTTCCTTCGGGGCATTCGATGATGGCGGCTGTCGCTTACCTCACGCTAGGGGCGATGGTGGCGCGAGCGCAGACGCGCCGGGTACTCAAGGTCTATACGCTGGCGGTTGCCGTCTTGCTCACGCTGCTCGTTGGGATCAGCCGTGTCTATATGGGGGTGCATTGGCCAACGGATGTGGCGGCTGGCTGGCTTGGGGGGGGGGCTTGGGCCATCCTTTGCCTTTTGGCCGCGCTCAGTCTGGCGAAACGCGGGCATATCGACAGAGAGGAAAGCGATCGGTAAGGCCTGCGGCTTTTCCGGCGTCAGATGTGAAAACGGCAGCGCATCCTGGGATGCGCTGCCTTTTTTATTTTGTAAAAGTCGTGGCTTAGCTGGCTTTCGCCATGCGCTTGCGCTCATGCGGGTCGAGGTAACGCTTGCGCAGGCGGACCGCGTTCGGTGTCACTTCAACAAGCTCATCGTCGTCGATATAGGCGATGGCTTCTTCAAGGCTCAGCGTCATCGGCGTGGTCAAACGTACCGCTTCGTCGGTGCCTGAGGCGCGCACGTTGGTTAGCTTTTTGCCCTTCAGCGGGTTCACTTCAAGATCGTTTTCGCGGCTGTGCTCACCGATGATCATGCCGGTGTAAACGTCAGCCTGTGCGCCGATCATCATCTTGCCACGCTCTTCGAGGTTCCACAGGGCGAAAGCGACCGAGGAGCCGTTTTCCATGGAGATCAGAACGCCCGCGCGACGGCCCGGAATCGTGCCTTTGTGCGGTGCCCAAGAGTGGAAGACGCGGTTGATGACGCCCGTGCCGCGCGTGTCGGTCAGGAATTCGCCGTGGTAGCCGATCAGCCCGCGCGAGGGGACATGGGCGATGATGCGGGTCTTGCCCGCACCGGCTGGTTTCATCTCGACCAGTTCACCCTTGCGGGTGCCGGTGATCTTTTCGATGACCGCGCCGGAGTATTCGTCATCCACGTCGATGGTGGCTTCTTCGATGGGCTCATGGCGGACGCCGTCGATCTCTTGGAAGAGAACCTGCGGGCGAGAGATCGAAAGCTCAAAACCTTCGCGGCGCATGTTTTCGATCAGAACGCCCATCTGCAATTCGCCACGACCGGCCACTTCAAAGGCGTCGCCGCCCGGTGTGTCCGAAATTTTGATCGCGACGTTGGATTCGGCTTCCTTCATCAGGCGCTCACGGATCACGCGCGACTGCACTTTTTTGCCGTCACGGCCCGCCAGTGGGCTGTCGTTGATGCCAAAGGTCACTGTGATGGTCGGCGGGTCGATCGGCTGGGCGGGGATCGCCTCGTTCACGGAGGCATCGGCCAGCGTGTCGGCCACGGTCGCCTTGGTCATGCCCGCGATAGAGACGATGTCACCGGCTTCGGCCACGTCGATGGCGGTCTGCTCCAGCCCGCGGAAGGCGAGGATTTTGGTGCAGCGGAAGTTCTCGATCAGGGTGCCATCACGCGACATGGCTTTGAGTGTCTGGCCAGCTTTCAACGTGCCGGTTTCCACACGGCCGGTCAGCAATCGGCCCAGGAAGGGGTCACCGCCAAGCGTGGTGGCCAGCATGGTGAAGGGTTTGTCGGCGTTCTCGATCTGCTTGGGGGCAGGGACATGCTCAAGGATCAGATCAAACAGCGCGTTCAGGTCTTTGCGCGGCCCGTCGAGTTCGGCATCCGCCCAGCCGGAACGGCCCGAGGCATACATATGCGGGAATTCAAGCTGCTCGTCGGTGGCATCCAAGCTGGCGAAAAGGTCAAAGCATTCGTCAAGCGCGCGGTCAGGCTCGGCATCGGGCTTGTCAACTTTGTTCAGCACAACGATCGGGCGCAGGCCCAGTTTCAGCGCTTTGGAGGTCACGAATTTGGTCTGTGGCATCGGGCCTTCGGCGGCGTCGACCAGCAGGACCACACCGTCAACCATCGACAGAATACGCTCGACTTCGCCGCCAAAGTCGGCGTGGCCGGGGGTGTCGACGATGTTGATGCGGGTGTTGTTCCACACGACCGAGGTCGGCTTGGCGAAAATGGTGATGCCGCGCTCGCGCTCCAGATCGTTGCTGTCCATGGCGCGTTCGGTGGTCGCCTGGTTTTCGCGGTAGGTGCCGGATTGTTTCAGAAGCTCGTCTACCAGCGTCGTTTTGCCGTGGTCGACGTGAGCGATGATTGCGATGTTGCGCAGGTCCATTAAGTCAGCCTTTGGATAGGGGAGGGACGCGCCAACCTGAAGCTGCGCGTATAATTGCGCCGCCCATACCGCGCCCCGACTGCAATTGCTAGCCCTAATGGCGCGCTGTGCCTGTTACTGCGCGAACCTGTGCCGCCGCTGCGGCCTTAATGGGTGGCGCTGTTCGAGAAGAGATGGATGACCAGAATGCCGCTGATGATCAGCAAAAGGCCAAGGACTGCGGGCAGGTCCAGCCGTTGGCCGAAAAGCACGAAGCCGATCAGCGCGATCAGCACGATCCCGAGGCCCGCCCAAAAGGCATAGACGATTCCGACCGGCATGACCTTTAGCGCCAGCGACATGCAGTAGAAAGAGATCATGTAGAAAACCACCACCGCCACCGAGGGCCAGAGCCGGGTGAATTGATGCGAGGCCTGCACCGCGGTCGTGCCAAGGGTTTCCGCCACCACGGCGATGATGAGCCACAGATAATGCATGGGGGCGCGCCTTCTTCAAAGGGGGAGTTCGGTGGTTTCTTTGATCTCCTCCATCACGAAACTGGCCGAAACATCCGACAGCGGCACCCGGCGGATCAGGTCCTGATAAAGGCGATCATACCCCGCCATATCCCGAACCCGCGCCCGGATCAAATAGTCCAGATCACCGGTCATCCGGTAGACGCCAAGAATTTCGGGCATGGCCTGTGTGGCCTTTGAGAACTTGTCCAACCAATCGGGCGCATGGGCGTTGGTGCGCACCTGAATGAAGACGCTGAGGCCGAGGTCAAGTTTCGCGGCGTCCAAGAGCGTGACGCGGTTTTTGATCACGCCTGCCTTCTCGAGCGTGCGGATGCGGCGCCAGCAGGCGTTGCGCGAAAGGTGGACAGCGGCACCAAGCGCTTCGAGCGATTGGCTGGCGTCGCGTTGCAGTTCGACCAATATGCGGCGGTCAATGTCATCAAGTGTCGTCATTTTGGGAGTTTGGTGGGAAATCCTCTCAGCGGCAAGCGGTTGCGGGGTGGGATTTGAGAAAACGTCACAAAAGGGTTGGGTTAGGGTGCTGCAAAGGTAAAGACAGGAGTTTCCCATGATCGCACGTATCTTTCTCGACCATCCCGCAAAGGTGGAGGAGACGTTTTTCGAGCATATGGCCTTCGCGCTTAAGTTCTCGGGCCTGCTGTTCGCGGCGGCGGGTGCGGCGCTGGTGCATGCGCTGATCCCCTGCCTGTTCGAGAAGACAGCGAGCGGGATTATCGCCAAGCTTTATGCCCGGACGCACAACCGGGGGCAGTAGGGGCTGAGGGCCAACGCCTGCCCGTGGGTCGGCGATCAGATGGTGCCTCGTGCCACTTTATTGCTCAGCGGTGATGTGCTTCCGCGTGGTCGCACCCAGCCTTGCCAAATCGCCTACCCGGTCGCACCATATGTGCGCCCATATATAGCGGCACGCCTCCGGCGTGACGGGCGGGCAGGCGATGGCGCGGCGCATGCGGCTTGGTTCCGGGCCGGGTGGCAAGCGCGATCGCAAAAATAGAAAAGGGCCGCATCGCTGCGGCCCGTCGCATTTAGCGCAAATCCGGCCAGTTCAGCCAGCCAACGCCTTGTTCAGGTTCTCGTCCACCTTCTCCAAGAAGCCCATGGTCGTCAGCCAGCCCTGATCCGGCCCCACCAACAGGGCAAGGTCCTTGGTCATGAAGCCCGATTCCACCGTGTCCACGACAACCTTCTCAAGTGTCTCGGCGAAATTGATCAGCGCCGTGTTATCGTCCAGCTTGCCGCGGTGCTTCAATCCGCCCGTCCAAGCATAGATCGAGGCGATGGAGTTGGTCGAAGTCTCTTCGCCCTTTTGGTGCTGACGGTAGTGGCGCGTCACGGTGCCATGCGCGGCTTCGGCCTCCACGATTTTGCCATCCGGGGTCATCAACTGAGAGGTCATCAGCCCGAGCGAGCCAAAGCCCTGCGCCACGGTGTCGGATTGCACGTCGCCGTCGTAGTTCTTGCAGGCCCAGACATAGCCGCCCGACCATTTCATCGCCGAGGCGACCATGTCGTCGATCAGGCGGTGTTCGTACCAGATGTTCTTTTTCTTGAAGTCCTCGGCGAACTCTTCGTCGAAAATCTCTTGGAACAGGTCCTTGAAGCGTCCGTCATAGGCTTTGAGGATTGTGTTTTTGGTCGACAGATACACCGGCCAGCCGCGGTTCAGACCGTAGTTGAAAGAAGCGCGCGCAAAGTCACGAATCGAATCGTCGAGGTTGTACATCGCCATGGTGACACCGGCGGACGGCGCGTCGAAGACTTCCTTCTCGATCGTCTCCCCATCGTCACCGACGAACTTGATCGTCAGCTTGCCCTTGCCGGGAAAACGGAAATCGGTGGCGCGGTACTGGTCGCCAAAGGCATGACGGCCCACGACGATCGGCTGGGTCCAACCCGGCACAAGGCGCGGCACGTTGCGGCAGATGATCGGCTCGCGAAAGATGACGCCGCCCAGAATGTTGCGGATGGTGCCGTTGGGGCTGCGGTACATGCGCTTGAGGCCAAACTCTTCGACCCGCGCCTCATCGGGGGTGATGGTGGCGCATTTCACGCCGACGCCATGCTCGCGGATCGCATGGGCCGCGTCGACGGTGATCTGGTCATCGGTCTCGTCCCGCACTTCCATGCCAAGGTCGTAATACTTCAGGTCAACGTCAAGATAGGGGGTAATCAGCTTTTTCTTAATGAAATCCCAGATGATCCGGGTCATCTCATCGCCGTCGAGTTCGACGATGGGGTTTTCTACCTTAATCTTCGACATGACGAATTCCTTTGGTTGAGAATGTATTTATCCGTGCTTTAGCCTATCGGGGGCCAAAGAGAAAGATCGTATACCATGGTATGCCGAAGCTCGCGGTCAGGCGCCGACCCCGGCGAAAAAGCTGCTGATACGGGCCCGGGCGTAGGACCAAAGCGCAGGGGCGCCGATGGCGATCTTGCGGCCAACCTTCTCTTCGATCTGCGCTTCCTAGACGTTGTAATCGGTCCAGCTGCCCCCGCCCGAGGCGAGGTTTTGCATCGGGGGCTGGAACCGGTCGAGCGATTTGGCAAAGCGGGCCGAAGGGCTCTCGGCGGCTTCGAACTCTTCCCAGATGCTGCGCAATGCGACCCGCAGATCGGCGGGCAGCAGGCCAAAGATGCGGTCGGCGGCGATTTGTTCCTGCGCTTCCATTTCAGCGGCGTCATAGTCGCCGAAGATCGGATTGTCGCCCGCGTCGATCTCAACAAGATCGTGCAGGATCAGCATCTTGATGACGCGGTTGATGTTCACCTCTGGACCGGCCTGATCGGCCAGAACCAGCGCGTAGAGCGTCAAATGCCATGAATGTTCGGCCGAGTTTTCCGCCCGGCTTGCATCGCACAGCGTGGTGCCGCGCAGGATTGTCTTGAGCTTGTCGGCCTCATTGAGAAAGGCGATCTGCTGGTCGAGCCGCTCGGTCATGCGCCGGCCTTGCCGCGATGATCGCGCAGTTTGCGGGCAAGAAAACCGCGGGCCTTGTCATTGGCCATCCGCGTTCGGATCGCCGTCAAAAAGGCCTCTTCGAGCGTTTGTGACGAGGCGCCAAGCACCTCGCCAACTTCGATAAACAGCCGCTCCTCACCGGTCTCGGCCTGCACGGCGAGACATTCCTCGGCAAGCTTGTTGGCCAGTTGGAGGACGACCGCGTCCGCCATTAGCGGGTGGATTCCGTCAGGCGGCGTTTCACATAGTCGCTGGTCGAGGTGATCAGCGTGTCCATATGCGGCTCTTCAAAGAAGTGCCCGGCGCCTTCGATCTCCTGATGGGTGATCGTGATGCCTTTTTGCTCATGCAGCTTGTTGACCAGATTGGTCGTGTCAGCAGGCGGTGCCACGCGGTCGGCGGTGCCGTTGATGACCAGACCAGAGGCCGGGCAGGGCGCGAGAAACGAAAAGTCATACATATTCGCGGGCGGCGAGACCGAGATAAAGCCGGTGATCTCTGGCCGGCGCATCAGCAGTTGCATGCCGATCCACGCACCAAACGAGAAACCCGCAACCCAGCAATGTTTGGAGTTGTTGTTCATCGATTGCAGGTAATCAAGCGCCGAGGCCGCGTCGGACAATTCGCCGATGCCTTGGTCGTATTCACCCTGACTGCGGCCCACGCCGCGGAAGTTAAAGCGCAACACGGTGAAACCCATGTTGTAGAACGCATAGTGCAGGTTATAGACGACCTTGTGATTCATCGTGCCGCCGAACTGTGGATGCGGATGCAGCACGATGGCAATCGGGGCGTCACGTTCTTTTTGGGGGTGGTAGCGGCCTTCAAGGCGGCCTTCGGGTCCGGGAAAAATAACCTCGGGCATGGGTGTCCCTGTCTGGGGGTTCAAAGATCGCCGCGAATAGTTGACGAATTCGCTAGGCCACCTTAGAACGGTTCTAATCTGGTTCCGCGCAGTGTCGCGTGGATCAGTCTTTGGACTTAGGCATTTAAGCCGCCCACGTCAATCAAATGGCACGGCGAGTGAGGGTAAGACGATGAAGCTATCCACCAAAGGGCGCTACGCGATGGTCGCTTTGGCCGATATTGCCCTACAGCCTGCGGGGACGTTGGTGTCACTGGGTGACATTGCCGAGCGACAGTCGGTGTCTTTGCCCTATCTCGAACAGTTGTTCGTCAAACTGCGGCGGGCCGAGCTGGTAACCTCTGTCCGGGGGCCGGGCGGGGGCTACCGTTTGGCGCGCCCGGCTACGGATATTCGCGTGGTCGATGTGCTTGCCGCGGTGGATGAGACGGTGGATGCGATGCACAAGGGGGCAGGTGCCTCGGGCGGGCTTTCGGGCAGCCGAGCGCAATCGCTGACCAACCGGCTTTGGCAGGGCTTGAGCGCGCATGTCTATGTCTTCTTGCACCAGACCCGCCTGTCGGATGTGGTGGATAACGAACTGGCCCCCTGTCCGGCGGTGCCGACACTCTTTGCCGTGGTGGATGAAACGTGAGGGTGGTTTTGGGCAGCAAACGCGCTTTGGCCGCTGTGGCCTGCGCGGGTGGCGATGTGGGATTTCGGGGGCGCTGCCCCCGGACCCCCGCGGTATTTGGAAAAGGATGAAGGATGCGGGTCTACCTGGACCATAACGCGACCACACCGCTGCGGGCGGAGGCGCGCACGGCGATGATCGCGGCGATGGATCTGCCTGGCAACCCGTCCTCGGTCCATGCTGAGGGCCGTGCGGCCAAGGCTGTGGTTGAACGCGCGCGGGTGCAGGTGGCGGGGCTTGTGGGTTGTGATCCTGTCGATGTGATTTTTACCTCCGGTGCAACAGAGGCGGCGGCGCTTGCGGCTGCGATGGGTGCGCGGATGGTGACATCCGCCGTGGAACATGACGCGGTGCTCTCATGGGGGCAGGCGGATCGTTTGGGCGTCGACGCGCATGGTGTTTGGGATGGTGATCTGACCGCTGCGGCGGGCGCTGATCTGGTCGCTCTTCAGGCTGCCAACAGCGAAACCGGGGTGCTGCAACAAACCATGCCCTTGGCCCAGCAGTGCTGGGCGATGGAGAGCAGCCCCTATGTGTTGGTCGATGCGGTACAGTCCCTTGGCAAAACGCGGTTCAAAATGGCTACGTCGGGGGCGGATTTCATTCTCGTATCGGCGCATAAGCTGGGCGGGCCCAAGGGTATCGGTGCGCTGATCGTCAAGCGCGGCATTGATCTGGCCGAACACGCGCTTTTGCGCGGCGGCGGGCAAGAAATGGGGCGCCGCTCGGGGACCGAAAATATCCCCGCCATCGCAGGTTTTGGCGCAGCGGCAGAAGCGGCGGCGGCAGACCTGTCTGCGGGGCGGTGGGAAGAGGTGGCCGAACAGCGTGATTTGTTGGAAGCGACCCTTGCGGATGCCACAAGTCTTACTATTTTTGTAGGGAAAGGCGCTGCGCGCCTGCCCAACACTTCATGCATCATTACGCCCGGCTGGAAGGGCGAGACCCAGGTGATGCAGATGGACCTCGCTGGTTTTGCCATTTCGGCGGGATCGGCCTGTTCCAGCGGCAAGGTCCGCGCCAGTGCCGTGTTGCGCGCCATGGGCTTTGATGAAACACAGGCCGCCAGCGCGATCCGGGTGTCGCTGGGCCTGAACACCACCCGGGAAGATATCCTGCGGTTCGCCACAAGCTGGACCGCCAAACTGAAAAAGCACGAAACGCGGGCCGCCTGAGCGCCGCCACGGAAAGGAACTGAAACCTTGGAAAATATGACCCTGAAAGAGAATGATGGCGTCAAGGAAGGCGTCGACCAGGAAACCGTGGATGCCGTGCGCGAAGTCGGCGGCAAATACAAATACGGCTGGTCCACCGACATTGAGATGGAATACGCCCCCAAGGGGCTGACGCCGGACATCGTGCGGCTGATCTCGGAAAAGAACGAAGAGCCGGAGTGGATGCTTGAATGGCGCCTCGCGGCTTATGATCGTTGGTTGACCAAGAAAGAGCCCGACTGGGCGATGGTCGATTACCCCGAGATCGACTTTCAGGACCAGTATTACTACGCCCGTCCGAAAAGCATGGCCGAAAAGCCCAAGTCGCTTGATGACGTGGACCCCAAGCTGCTGGACACCTACAAGAAACTGGGCATCCCGCTGAAAGAGCAGATGATCCTTGCCGGTGTCGAAGGGGCCGAAGACGCCCCTGCCGAGGGCCGCAAAGTGGCTGTCGACGCGGTCTTTGACTCCGTTTCGGTCGGGACGACCTTTCAAGAGGAACTGAAAAAGGCTGGCGTGATCTTCTGTTCGATCTCCGAAGCGATCCGCGAGCATCCCGAACTGGTGAAGAAGTACCTCGGCTCGGTTGTGCCCGTATCGGACAACTTCTACGCGACGCTGAACTCCGCTGTCTTTTCTGATGGTTCCTTTGTCTACGTGCCGCCGGGCGTGCGCTGCCCGATGGAGCTGTCGACCTACTTCCGCATCAACGCCGAAAACACCGGCCAGTTCGAGCGGACGCTGATCATCGCCGACAAGGGCTCTTACGTGTCCTACCTCGAAGGCTGCACCGCGCCACAGCGTGACGAGTCGCAGTTGCACGCCGCCGTCGTTGAGATCATCATCGAAGAAGATGCTGAGGTGAAATATTCCACCGTTCAAAACTGGTACCCCGGTGACGAGGACGGCAAGGGCGGCATCTACAACTTCGTGACCAAACGCGCCGACTGCCGCGGCGACCGCGCCAAGGTGATGTGGACACAGGTCGAGACCGGCTCTGCCGTGACGTGGAAATACCCCTCTTGCATCCTGCGCGGTGATGACAGCCAAGGCGAGTTTTACTCCATCGCCATCGCCAACAACATGCAGCAGGCCGACACCGGCACCAAGATGATCCATCTCGGCAAGCGCACCAAGTCGCGCATCGTGTCCAAGGGCATATCGGCGGGCAAGGCGCAGAACACCTACCGGGGCCTCGTCTCGATGCACCCCAAGGCCAAGGAATCGCGCAACTATACGCAGTGTGACAGCCTGCTGATCGGCTCGGAATGTGGGGCGCATACTGTGCCTTACATCGAGGTCAAGAATAACAGCAGCCGGGTCGAGCATGAGGCGACCACCTCCAAGGTGGACGACGATCAAATGTTCTACTGCCGCTCGCGCGGGATGGACGAGGAAGAGGCCGTGGCGCTGGTTGTGAACGGTTTCTGCAAGGACGTGCTGCAAGCCCTGCCGATGGAGTTCGCCATGGAAGCGCAAGCGCTGGTGGCTATTTCGCTTGAAGGCTCCGTCGGCTGATGAGCCTTGCTGCGGCGCATACCCCCCTCCGCCTGCATTGGTGGAAGGCGCAGCCGAATTTCGGCGATGCGCTGAGCCCGCTGATCCTGAGCCATGTCTCAGGGCGGCGGGTGGCCCATGCGTCGGTGGACGAGGCGGATGTCTTTGGTCTTGGCTCGCTTTTGCAAATCGTGCGGCGCAATTTCGACACGCCGCGCGACGGGGCCAAGCCGGTGATATGGGGCAGCGGTCTGCTGCGTCCCGCAGGGGGCCGTGCGTTCTTGAAAAACATCGAGATCGCATTGCTGCGCGGTCCGGTGACCGCGGCGCTTTTGGGGGTGGAGACTGACGCTTTCGGTGATCCCGGGCTTCTGGTGAACGAGGTTCTGCCAAGCGATGCACCGCGCGGCGACAAGATCGGCATCGTGCCGCATCATACGCTCGCCGATGCCCCCGAACTGCTGGACCTCGTGGCCTCCGACAGCGCCTATGTGCTGATCGATCCGCGAGACCCGGTAGAGCATGTCTGCGCCGCCATCGCATCCTGCGCCCATGTCTTTGCCTCGTCACTGCATGGGCTGATCACGGCGGATGCTTACGGCGTGGCCAGCACATGGGTGGCGCCCGAGGGTCAGGGGCGGCTCAAGTTCCACGACTACGCCGCTTCTGTAGGCCGCGACATGCGCGCGCCGATTGCGCTGGCCGATATTCCGGTGGCCCGCAAACCCGATGCGCCGCTGGCCTATTACGACGGCATTGCTGCCTGCCGCGCGGCGCTGATCGAACACTTTCCCGCCGCGCTCTGTGCCCATGAGGGGGCGGCATGACCTTTAACACGCAGGGGCAAGCCCCTGATATAGCACTGAAATAGCATGAATTGCGGCGCAAGGCGCGCCAGAAGGAGACCGAAATGCTGAGCATCAAGAACCTGCAGGTGAAACTGGAAGAAGAGGACAAGCAGATCCTCAAAGGCGTCGATCTGGAAGTCGAAGCTGGCAAAGTACACGCCATCATGGGGCCGAACGGCTCGGGCAAGTCGACGTTGAGCTACGTGCTCTCGGGCAAGGATGGCTACGAGGTCACCGAAGGCTCCGCCACGCTCGAAGGCGAAGACCTGCTGGACTTGGAGCCCGAAGAGCGCGCCGCGGCGGGCCTTTTCCTTGCCTTCCAATACCCCGTTGAAATTCCCGGCGTCGGCAACATGACCTTCCTGCGCACCGCGGTGAACGCACAGCGCAAAGCGCGCGGCGAAGAGGAAATGTCGGCGGCAGACTTCCTTAAGGAAATCCGCGCCAAGGCGAAGGATCTGAAGATCGACGCCGACATGCTGAAGCGGCCTGTGAACATGGGCTTCTCGGGTGGTGAGAAAAAACGCAACGAAATCCTGCAGATGGCCATGCTTGAGCCAAAGATGTGCATCCTCGACGAGACTGACTCGGGTCTTGACGTTGACGCCATGAAACTCGTCGCCGAAGGCGTGAACGCCCTGCGCACCGAAGGCCGTGGCTTCCTTGTCATCACGCACTACCAGCGTCTTCTCGACCACATCAAACCGGATGTTGTGCACATCATGCACGACGGTCGCATCATCAAGACCGGTGGCCCCGAGCTCGCCCTTGAGGTCGAGAACAACGGCTACGCAGACATTCTCGCTGAGGTGGCATAATGGCCGAAGCGAAACTGCAAGAAACCCCGACCGAGGCGATGATCGCACGGCTCAACATGCCGCAGGGTGGTTGGGCCCAGGCGGCGCGCGAGGACGCGCTGGCGCGGCTCCGTGCCATGGGCCTGCCGCAACGCCGGGATGAATATTGGAAGTTCACCCGCCCCGACACGCTGACGCAACCCGAGGCGCAGCCTGCCGCGATTTTCGATCACGGCGAGGCGCCGCTTTTCGACGACACCGACCGTCTGCGTATCGTCTTTGTCGACGGTGAATTCGACGCCGAAGCCTCCGACGATCTGTCGCTGGAAGGCGTTAGCATCGAACGGCTCGCGGCGGCGGACAGCGACCTGCATTGGGCGCGTGACCTCTATGGTGCGCTGGAAAAGAACGGCCAGACACCGGTTCAACGCCCGCTGGCAGCGCTGAATACAGCCTTCGCGAGTGACGGGGTGCTGATCCATGTCACCGGTCAGGTGAGCAAGCCGATCAATCTGGTTTATAACCATAAATCAGAGACTTCGGATGCGATGTTGCACCACGTTGTGAAGCTCGAAAAAGGCGCCGAAGTGACGCTTTTGGAGAACGGCCCCGCTGCCGCGCGCTTCAACACCGTGATGGAGGTTGAAGTGGCCGACACCGCGCGCTTCCACCATGTCCGTGCACAGGGCCGCGATCATGAGCGTCGGGCCGCGACACATATCTTCACCCGTCTCGGCAGCGAGTCGCTGTTCAAGAGCTTCACCGTTACCGTGAACGGCGCGCTGACGCGCAACGAATGTGTGATCGAGCTCACCGGCGATGATGCCTCGGCCCATGTGGCTGGTGCCTGCGTCGGCGATGGTGACTTCCATCATGACGACACGGTTTTCATCACCCATGACGCGGTGAATTGCGAAAGCCGTCAAGTGTTCAAGAAGGTGCTGCGCAACGGTGCGATAGGCGTGTTCCAAGGCAAGATCCTCGTTAAAGAAGGCGCGCAGAAGACCGATGGCTATCAGATCAGCCAGTCGCTTTTGCTGGACGGCGACAGCCAGTTCCTCGCCAAGCCTGAGCTTGAGATCTACGCTGATGACGTGGCCTGTTCGCATGGCTCGACCTCTGGTGCGATCGACGAAGAGGCGCTGTTCTACCTCCGTGCCCGCGGCGTGTCTCATGCCGAGGCGACCGACCTTCTGACACTGGCCTTCCTTGCCGAAGCGGTGGAAGAGATCGAAGCCGAAGGGCTGCGCGAAGAGATCAACGGGCGTCTCAGCTCGTGGTTGGAGCGTCGTAGCAGCTGATGGCTGTCACCAGCGATATCGTTGCGACCTATCGCGGCCCCGGCAAAGTGATGTCGGGGCTGTTGGCGCAGGGCCGTAACGAGGTGCGCGTTCTGATGTTCGCGCTCATGGCGGGGCTGCTGATTTTCGTGGCCCTGTCCCCTTATCAAGCCCGCGCGGCGCATCTTGACCCCGAAGGACCGCTGGCCGTGCGGCAGTATTGGAGCGCGTTTTTCTGGATCTTCGTGATGCCGATGCTGCTCTATGGTCTGGCGGCGATGGTCTGGGCGATCAGCCACATCGCGGGGCAGCGGCTCACTGGCTACGCGGTACGCTTGACCTTGGTTTGGTCGCTGCTCGCTTCCGCGCCGATCCTGTTGTTGCTGGGCCTCGCGCTTGGCTTTATCGGGCCGGGCGTGCAGGCGCAGATCGTCGGCGTGCTCTGGTTGGCCGTGTTCTTCTGGTTCTGGATCGCAGGCCTGCTTGCGGCACAGCGGGGCTGAGATGGACAGCGCCGCCCTGATCCAACTCGCGCAAACCACACTGCGCAGCCCCCGCGCCGCAGCGCGGATGATCGCGGCCCTGCCTTTGGGCCGCGAGGTGATATGGACATCGCTCGCCTTGGTCGCGGCGCTGAACGCACTGGTGATCTCGGCGATGTTCGTGATCGCGCCGCCCGCCATGGCGTTGCCGAGTTATTTCCAATCGCCGCTGGTGCTTTTTGCGCTGCTGGCCGGTTTGATGGTCCTTTATGTTCATGCGCTGTCTTGGGTCGGCCGGGCCTTGGGCGGGCAGGGCGCGGCGGACCCGCTTCTGGCGGCCGTGGTCTGGTTGCAGGCGCTCCGGCTCTGTGCGCAATTGGGGATCCTGCTGCTGACCTTGGCTGTGCCGCCGGTGGCGCTGCTGGCTTCATTCGTCGTTACTTTTTGGGGTCTTTGGATCCTGCTGAATTTCGTGGCCGAACTGCTGCATCTGCCGGGGCTCTTCCATGCCGCCGCTGTACTGGCAGGGGCCGCGCTTGGGGTCTTGCTGGGTCTTGGCCTCCTGCTGTCTTTGATCGGGCTGACCGCCCAAGGAGTTTGAAACATGTTCAACGTTGATGCTGTCCGGGCGCAGTTTCCGATCCTCGGCCGCGAGGTGAACGGCAAGCCGCTGGTCTATCTCGACAATGGTGCATCAGCGCAGAAGCCGCAGGTGGTGATCGATGCGATCACCCAAGCCTACGCGAATGAATACTCTAATGTTCACCGTGGCTTGCACTACCTTTCTAATCTAGCGACCGACAAATATGAAAGCGTGCGCGGGACTGTTGCACGGTTTCTCAATGCCGGATCAGAAGATGAAATCGTGCTGAACACCGGTGCCACCATGGGGATCAACACCGTGGCCTATGGCTGGGCCATGCCGCGGATGCAGGCCGGTGATGAGATCGTCCTGTCGGTGATGGAGCACCACGCAAATATCGTGCCATGGCATTTCCTGCGCGAGCGGCAGGGCGTGGTGCTGAAATGGGTCGACGTAGACGCCACCGGCGCGCTGGACCCGCAGGCGGTGATCGATGCCATCGGGCCAAAGACCAAGCTGGTTGCGATATCGCATCTTTCCAATGTTTTGGGGACCAAAGTTGATGTGAAATCCATCACCGCAGCGGCGCACGAAAAAGGCGTTCCGGTGCTGGTCGACGGCTCGCAGGGGGCGGTGCATATGCCGGTGGATGTCCAAGACATCGGCTGTGATTTCTATGCCGTCACGGGGCACAAACTCTACGGCCCCTCGGGCTCAGGCGCGATCTATATCAAGTCCGAGCGGATGGCCGAAATGCGCCCCTTCATCGGGGGCGGCGACATGATCCGCGAAGTCAGCAAAGACGCGGTGAGCTACAACGACCCGCCGATGATGTTCGAGGCGGGCACCCCCGGCATCGTGGCCACCATCGGCTTGGGCGTGGCGCTGGATTTCATGATGGACCTGGGGATGGAGAAGATTGCCGCCCATGAAGATGATCTGCGCGACTACGCCGTGTCCCGTCTCAGCGGTCTGAACTGGCTTAACCTTCAGGGCACGACACCGGATAAGGCGGCGATCTTTAGCTTCACCTTGGATGGCGCGGCCCATGCCCATGACATTTCAACCGTGCTCGACAAAAAGGGCGTGGCGGTGCGGGCCGGGCACCATTGCGCGGCACCTTTGATGACGCATCTGGGGGTTTCTGCCACCTGCCGAGCGTCCTTTGGCATGTATAACACCCGCGCCGAGGTCGACACATTGGTTGACGCACTTGAATTGGCGCATGATCTTTTCGCCTAAGCTCAGTTTCGCCGCCCTTTCACCCGGATTTCCCATTGCAGGGGCGGCCCGCTCTGGCTATACCGCCCCTTAGTGGACCCTTAGCTCAGCTGGATAGAGCGCTGCCCTCCGAAGGCAGAGGCCAGAGGTTCGAATCCTCTAGGGTCCGCCATTAAATCCAGTCATTTAGTCGATCCGACTGATCTGCGTTTCTGTTACGGGTGACGGTTTGCGCTAACATTTCTGACTGCGTCTCCGTGAATTGGGATGTTTTTCTCACCAGCCGCGTGCAATCTCATGGAAAACGCTAGAAAGATTTGGGACCGGCTATTTTATCCCGTCGTCCACATCCGGGAGCAGGAAAGCCGCGGCTCAATCGTTCGTTGGTGGGCCATTACGGTGGCGCGGGACCTATAGCCCCGCGGGAGCCGGTGAAAGCCCGGATGCGACGCTCTTAGCGCCCTTTCCAGACCGGGTCCCGCTTTTCAGCAAAGGCCCGCGCACCTTCGGCGTTATCCTCCGACCCATAAAGCACATCGACAGTCTTTAGCTGGCGTTTGGTGACCCGGTTCATGCTGTCCTGAAAGTTGCTATCCTCAGCATCCCGCACGATTTCCTTGATCGCGGCATAGACGAGCGGCGGGCCCGAGGCCAATAGACGGGCCATATCCCAGGCCTGCGTCATCAGTTCATCTGCCGCGTGGACGTGGTTCACAAACCCCCAGCGGTTGGCTTCTTCGGCGTCCAGCCAGCGGCCCGTGAGCAGCATCTCCATTGCGATGTGATAGGGGATGCGTTTTGGCAATTTGATGGATGCCGCATCGGCCACCGTGCCGGACGTGATTTCGGGCAGTGCGAAACTTGCATGATCCGCCGCGAGGATAACGTCTGCCGACAGCGCCAATTCAAGCCCGCCGCCACAACAAATACCGTTTACCGCAGCGATCACCGGTTTGTTCATGTCGCGCAATTCTTGCAGGCCGCCAAAGCCGCCTACGCCGTAATCACCATCCACCTCGTCGCCATCCGCGGCGGCTTTCAAATCCCAACCGGGGCAGAAGAATTTCGACCCTTCGCCTGTGATAATCGCAACGCGCAAATCAGGGTCATCGCGAAAGGCGGCAAAGGTATCGCCCAAGATACGGCTGGTTTGCAGATCAATGGCATTGGCCTTTGGGCGGTCCAGAGTGATTTCGAGCACGGCCCCCTCTCGGCGCGTTTTAACGGGGCTTGTCATAATGTTCCTTTCACCAAAAGCGTATCGGCGATGATCGCGCGGTCTTCTGTACAGATGAGGGGATTGATTTCGATTTCGGCAATTTCGTCGGCGTGGTCGGTGACGAAGTTTTGCAGCTTTAGGGCCGCGTCAACAATGGCATCTATGTTGGCTGGCTCACCACCGCGATAGCCGCTCAACAGGGGGTGTATTCTTAATCGGCCCAAGGCGTGGCGAATATCTGTGTCCGTGGTGGGCAGCAGCAAGGATTGACCGTCCTCCAGAATTTCCGTCAGAGTGCCGCCCGCGGCCAATGTCAGGACAAACCCATGGGCGGGGTCCGCGACGATGCCTAGCAAAAGCTCCGCGACCGTGCCAATGACCATTTCTTCGACAAGGAAGGTTTCAGCCTGCATCGCCTGCGCCGCCCCGCCGACTTGCTCGGCGTCTGTCAGGTTCAGCTTTACCGCGCCGGCTTCGGTTTTATGGGCAACCCCTTCACCCTTCAAGACCACAGGAAAACCGATCTTTTCGGCGCAAGCGATCACATCTGCAACGGCGATGCCTGCACGGCTTTTTGGGATATCCAAGCCGTATGCCGCAAGGGCCCGTTTGGCATCGCCTTCGGTGGCCGTGGTGGTGGTTGCGAAGCTGGGGGCAGATAGCAGGGGCTGGTGATTTTGGGGTGTCGGCACGCGAACTGCGCTGATCGCTTCACAGGCTGTGCCAAAGTCGCACAGCGGCACGATCCCCGCGCCAAGCAGGCGTTTTGCAATCGCTTCGGGCAGGTTTTCAACGATGGACCCAACCACCCCAAAGGGACGGCCCGTTTGCCGGGCTGCCTCCTCGATCGCCTCGATTGCAATCATCCAATCATCGGCGGCACAGCTGTCTAGGCGCGGGAAATCTAGCACCACGAGCGTCAGGTTGATATCATCGCCCGTCATGGCCGCAAACACGGCTGTCATGGCGGCCTTATCGCGCCAGATTTGTGTGTGATAATCCAAGGGGTTCGTCAGATTGACCAGCGAACTGAGGTGCTGGGAAAGCGTATCTGTTTGAGCAGATGTCAGGGGGGGGAAAGTCAGGCCACAGTGCGCGGCGGTATCCGCCATGACGCTTGCCTCGCCGCCTGAGCAGCTTAACGACGCAATGCGCCCCCCGGACAGGTGGCCATGGCAGTGAAATAGTTTTAACGTCTCAAGCAGCGCAGCGGGGGAGCCGACCCGCGCAATGCTAAGCCGCGCCAGTACCGCATCTGACCCCGCGCTGCTGCCTGCGAGCGAGGCGGTGTGCGAAATGGTTGCCAGCTGCGATTCCTCCGAGCGGCCCACCTTCAGCGCCACAATCGGTTTGCCGAGCGCCTGCGACAGCCGCGCCAGTTCTTCAAAATCCGCGATGTCGCCAAAGCTTTCGATGTAAAGGCCAAGTGCCGTCACGCGGTCGTCGCGGATGACAGTTTGGGCGATGCTGGCAAGCCCTTGCTGGGCCTGATTGCCCGCGGTGATGGTATAGGCAATGGGCAACCCGCGTTGCTGCATCGTGAGGTTGATCGCGATGTTGGACGACTGCGCCAAGATCGCCACGCCGCGTTCAACGGGCACCAGCCCATGTTGATCCGGCCAAAGCGCCACCTGATCCACGGCATTCAGAACCCCGTAGCAATTCGGCCCCAGAATGGGCATTCCCCCTGCTGCGGCCAACAATTGGTCATTCAAATCCGCACCGTCGGCGGTTTCTTTGAACCCGCTGGCAAAACACACGGCACCACCTGCTCCCATTTGGTTCAGCTCGCCAACCAGATCGATGGTTGCGCTGCGGTTTACACCGATGAACGTCGCATCCGGCGCGTTTGGTAAATCAGCAAGCGTCTTGAAGGCCGGCAAGCCGCCAACACTGTCTTTTTTGGGATGCACGGGCCAGATATCACCCTTGAACCCGATCTTCTGGTTCTGCTCGATCACGGAGTCGCACCACGCCCCACCGCCGACGACGGCAATGGAACGTGGTCGCAAGAGACGCGCAAGATCACTCATGTCTTGGTCCTAGGCGCCAAGGGGGCGCAATAGATCGCGGCTGATGATGTGGCGTTGGATTTCAGATGTGCCATCCCAAATCCGTTCGACCCGCGCATCGCGCCAGAACCGTTCAATGGGGAAGTCATCCATCAAGCCCATGCCGCCAAAGATTTGCAGGGTGGCATCCGTCACCCGCGCCAGCATTTCCGACGCGTAGAGCTTTGCACTGGCGATTTCGCGGTTAGCAGGCAGGCCTTGATCCAGCCGCCACGCCGCCGCCAATGTCAGGTGATCTGCCGCATCGATTTCGGTGATCATGTCGGCCAGCTGAAAGCTGATGCCCTGATACTTGCCGATCTGCTGACCAAACTGCTTGCGTTCAGCCGCGTAATTCAACGCCATGTCAAAGCAACGTCGTGCGCGGCCCACAGACATTGCAGCGACCGTGATCCGCGTGGCGTAAAGCCATTCGTTCATCACCGCAAAGCCGCCATCGACCTCGCCCAGAACCTGAGCATCCGGCAGGCGGCAGTTGTCAAATTCGAGGATCATGTTCTTGTAGCCACGGTGCGAGACCGATTTGTAGCCATCGCGAATGGTGAAACCGGGCGTGCCGCGGTCGACCAGGAATGTCGTGATGCGCTTTTTGGGGCCGCGCGGCGTGTCGTCTTCGCCGGTTGCCACAAAGACGATCAGGAAATCCGCATGATCCGCGCCAGAGATGAAATGCTTGGTTCCGTTCAGAACCCAGTCACCGCCATCGCGTTTGGCTGTGCATTTCATGCCGCGGACATCGGACCCTGCATCGGGTTCGGTCATGGCCAGTGCATCCATCTTTTCGCCGCGAATGGCGGGGAAAAGATAGCGTTCAATCTGATCGTCCTTGCAGGCCATCAAGATATTCTGCGGCCGCCCGAAAAAATGGTTCAACGCCATAGAGCCGCGGCCCAATTCGCGTTCAACCAGCGCAAATTCAAGATGCGACAGACCGGCTCCACCCACGCTTTCGGGAAAGTTGCAGGCATAGAAACCAAGATCGATGGTCTTTTGCTTGATCGCCTGCGCGACGTCATCGGGGACCTCGCCAGTGCGCTCCACCTCAGCCTCGTGGGGGTAGATTTCGTTTTCCACGAAGGATCGCACGGTGGAAACGATCATCCCTTGTTCTTCGGTCAATCCAAAATGCATCAGCTATGCTCCGGCTTGGGCAGGGCGGCTTGGGCCGCGATGATGGAGGCGAGCTCGTCGCTGACATGCGCCGCAGGGTCGCAGGATTTGCGCGTTTCCAGACTGACGTGCAGCAGGAACTGATTGCAGGTCGCCACCACATCACCAGCGGAGTTTTTCAATTCGTGGAACAGCCGCAGCTTCTTACCCGCACCCTCAAGAATGGTCGTGACAACGGTGACTGTGTCGCCTGCATGGCATTCATTGCGGAACTTGGTGTGGGTATCGGCGGTAAAGTAGCTGAAGCCGGATTTGATATAGGCGTCATCGGCCCCGATCATGCGCATGAGCGCGTCGGCCGCATCTGACCACAGCTGCCCATAGCGGCTTTCGTTCATGTGCCCGTTGTAATCCGTCCAATCGATTGGAATGGCGCGGGCAACAGTGATGATGGGTTTGGTAAAGTCAGGGTCGGCTTTGCCCTCAAGGCGGGTGTCATGCGCGTTCAGCAATGCGCCTGCACCCCAGTCACGGCCTTTCAGGGACCGCATCATGGATACCAGATTGTCGTCGCGAATGCGTTCAAGCTCGCGGATCGTATGGGCACCGGATTGCGCGTCCGATTGGCTGGCGATCTTCTGTACCAAATCATCGGTCAGTTCGGGCACGTCCATCAACTTGGTCCAAGGCCACTGCAAGCAGGGCCCGAACTGTTCGATAAAATGGGCCATCCCGGCCTCGCCGCCCGCCACGCGGTAGGTTTCGAACAAGCCCATCTGACCCCAACGCAAGCCAAAGCCAAACCGGATCGCGTCATCGATTTCCTCGGTCGTGGCGATGCCGTCCTTGATCAGCCAAAGCGCCTCGCGCCAGACCGCTTCGAGAAAACGATCAGCCACATGCGCGTCGATTTCCTTGCGTAGTTTCAGGGGCTTCATGCCGATTTCAGTAAGCACTTCCTGCGCGCGCGTGGTCGTGGCATCGTCACCGACCAGTTCGATAAGCGGCAGCAAATAGACCGGGTTGAACGGGTGTGCGACGAAAATCTCGCCGGGGCGAAGCGCGCCTTGCTGCAGTTCGGACGGTTTGAAGCCCGAGGTTGAAGAGCCGATCAGCGCGTCTTTGCGGCAGTGGGACTGAATTTCGGCGAAGATCTTGTGCTTCATCTCAAGCCGTTCCGGCGCGCTTTCCTGAATCCAGTCGGCCTCTGCAACGGCGTCGGCCAATGTGGGGACGATTTTCACCTGACCTTCGGGCGGCAGTGCGACCTCGGACAAGGCGGGCAGGGACCGGCGCGCGTTCGCCATGACTTCGCTGACTTTGCGTTCGGCTTCGGGATCAGGGTCGAAAATAGCGACGTTCCAGCCTGACAACGCAAACCGCGCGGCCCAGCCGCCGCCAATGACGCCACCGCCGATGATTGCTGCTGTTTTGGTCATCGTGGCGCCTGCTTTGTCAGGCCCAGTTTTTGGCGCACGGCATCGGGGCCCATGATGGTCGCCCCCATGTTTTCGATGATCGACACGGCACGCGAAACAAGCGCCTCGTTGGTGGCAAGCTCGCCTTTTCCAAGCCACAGGTTATCCTCAAGCCCGACGCGCACATGCCCGCCTGCCAAAACAGATGCGGCGACATAGGGCATCTCGTCACGGCCAATCGAAAACGCGGACCAGTTCCAGTCGTGGGGGACATTGTTGACCATCGCCATGAAGGTGTTCAGGTCATTGGGGGCCCCCCATGGGATGCCCATGCAAAGCTGCACCAGCGCGGGCGAAGATAACACGCCGTCTTTAACCAGTTGTTTTGCATACCAAAGGTGGCCGGTATCAAAGGCTTCGATCTCTGGCTTCACGCCAAGCGCTTCCATCCGCGCGCCCATCGTTGTCAGCATGCCGGGCGTGTTGGTCATCACATAATCGGCTTCGGCAAAGTTCATCGTGCCGCAATCGAGGGTGCATATTTCGGGCAGGCAGTCTTCGATATGGGCCAGCCGTTCTTCGGCGCTGACCATATCGGTGGCATCGTTCAACGGCAGCGGCGCGGAGGGCGGACCAAAGACGATGTCGCCGCCCATGCCTGCGGTCAGGTTCAGGACCACGTCGACTTCGGCATCGCGGATGCGTTCGGTCACTTCGCGGTAGAGTTTCGGATCGCGTGAGGGCACGCCGGTCTCGGGGGCGCGCACGTGGCAATGCACAATCGCCGCGCCCGCTTTGGCGGCGGCGATGGCCGAATTGGCGATCTGCTCTGGGCTGCGGGGAACATGGGGTGACCGATCTTGGCTGCTGCCGGATCCGGTCACGGCGCAGGTGATAAAGACCTCACGGGTCATCTGCAGGGGCATCTTGGTCTCCTTTTAGCTTTATCTGCAGACTATCCGGATTGATCGGCGGATATGTGCAGTGCTAGTCAGAAACATGCAGGAAAAGACAAAATCATCAGGCGAGACGGTTAAGATCGACATTCTGTTGTTCGATGGTTTTTCGAACCATTGTCTGGCCAACACTTTGGAGCCGTTTCGCGCCGCGAACAGCATCACCGGGCAGGCGCGGTATGACTGGCGCCTGCTTTCGCTTGAGGGGGGGCTTGTGCGGTCTTCAAGCGGGATGTTGGTACAGACCGAATTGGCCACCGCGACAAAGCCCCCCTGTGATTACCTCATGGTGACCGCCAGCTATGGCCATCTTGCGTTGAGCAGCAGTCAGGTGCTGTCCGCGCTGCGGGGGCTTTGCGCGAATGCGAAATGTCTGGTGGGGCTCGATATGGGGGCCTGGTTGCTGGCGGCTGCAGGGCTGTTGGACGACAGGCCCGCGACCATCCATGGGCATCTTTTCGAAAGCTTTTCAGAGACATTTCCGCAGGTAGATGCCCGGCAAGAGCGGTTTGTCATTGATGGCAACCGGATCACCTGCGGCGGTGCCATGGCTTCCTTTGATCTGGTCCTGACGTTGATCGGGGCGCACTGCGGCGAGATCACACGGCTCGATGTCGCGTCGCTTTTCTTGCATCAAAGCGATCAGCCGTTTGGGCAGCCCGACAACATATCGGGGCGGTCCAAACTGGTGTCTCGGGCGCTTGTCCTTATGGATGAGACTATCGAAGCGCCGGTGCCAATTCCGACCATTGCGCGGCACTTGGGGTGTTCGCTCAAAAGCCTGCAAAGACGGTTCGCGCGCAGTTTGAATGCGACGCCGGGCCAAGTCTATCGGCACCGACGCCTGATCGCTGCGAAAAGCTTGGTCGAAGGGACCAACCTGTCAATCTCTGAGATTGCGACGCGCTGCGGTTACGAAAGCGCAAGTGCTATGACGCGCGCCTTCAAGGGCCAGTTTGGCACAACGCCCATGGATTTGAGGGCGGACTGATCGCGTTCTCGATCTCGTCTGAGAAGCTGGATCCCATCCAACCGTTGCCCTTCGCTATCCCGGCACTTGGTTCTCGAACCGCCGGAACAACAAGGCGATGACCCCGGCGATGATCATGTAAAACACAGCCAGCAAGATCAGCGGTTCATAGACGATAAACGTGTCCGAGCGCACTCGCGAGGATACGGCATAAAGCTCGACCACCGTGATTGTCGCGACCAGAGGTGTGGCCTTGAGTTGCAGGATGGTTTCGCCACCGAGCGTTGGCAGCACGTTGCGGATCGCCTGTGGCAGCCAGATGCGGCGGAACATGGTGAAACGCGGCATGCCGAAGGCGTTTGCAGCCTCAAGTTGCCCTTTGTTCACACTTGAAAACGCGCCGCGCATAACTTCGCCTTCATAGCCCGCATAAGACAGCGTCAGCGCCAGCACCGCATAGGGCCAAGCTTGGCGCAGGTAGGGCCAGAGTTCACTGCCGCGGATCCAAGGGATCTGCGGGAAAAGCGAGCCGAGGCCGTAGTAGAGCAGCCAGATCTGCAAGAGCAGAGGCGTGCCACGGATGACGGTGCAGAATATCCGGGCAGGGGCAGACAGGTACCAAGGCCCGATGGCCTGCGCGAGCCCCAATGGAATGGCCAAGAGAAAACCCAGCACGCAGGTGACGACCAATATCCAGATCGTGCGCCAGAGCCCTTCCAACGCCAGCGGGGCATATTCCGGTATCCAATCCCACCGCAGCGCCACGGCACACCAGATGACCACAGCCAGCAAAAGCGCCAGCATGACAATGCGGTGGGGCTGCATCAGAGCGCGAAAGGGGATCATCGGCCCGCTCCTTTCAGCGACGGCTGACCGCGCCGCGCCCATTTTTCGATCCGCGCAAAGACCGCGCCCGAACATAGGGTCACAATCAAATAGAGCGCGCCCGCGGCGAGGAAGAAGGTGAAATAGGCGCGCGTGCTGGCGGCAGCCTGTCGGGTCTCCAGCGTCAATTCGCTGAAGCCGACGATGGCCAGAAGCGCGGTATCTTTGGTCGCAATTAGCCACAGGTTCGCAAGACCCGGCGTGGCAAAAGACATCATCGCGGGGATCGTCACGCGGCGCAGCAGCATCAGCGGCGGCATCCCGTAAGCGCGCGCGGCCTCAATCTGGCCCGCGGGCACGGCTTGGATCGCGCCGCGCAGCACCTCGGTGGCATAGGCGCCCTGCACCACGCCGAGCACCCAGATCCCGGCGACGACACCGCTAATCTCGACCCGGCCATAGCCCATGGCGCCTGAGACTTTGTTAATGAGATCGGTGCCCACGTAATAGAGGATCAAGATCAGCACCAATTCAGGCACGGCCCGGATCACAGTCGTATAAACGGCGAGGAGGTCGCGCAGGACCACCCCGCCATAGAGCTTGCCGTAGGCCCCAAAGAGCCCGATCAGCAGACCAAACCCGAAGGCGCCAAATGCGATCTGCAGAGAGTTCGCAAGCCCGCGCAACAGGTTGCCGCCCCAGCCCGGCGGGCTGAGGGACAGTAGTTGCGCACTCTCGGCAAGCCCGAGCGTTTCGAAGATCATCTCCACGATGGGCGCTTACTCTGCGTAGATGCTGGTATCGAAATAGCGCCCGGTGATCTCTTCGTGGGTGCCATCTTCGAGTATCTGCGCGATGCCTTTGTTCAGGCTTTCCCGCAGCGCGTCATCGCCCTTGCGCACGCCAGCGCCGACACCTTGGCCCAAGATGGCCTCGTCATTCTCCACCGATCCCTTGATCTCGCAGCAGGTGCCGATGTCGGAGTTAACGAAATCCGCCATGGCGATGCTGTCCGCCTGTGTGGCATCAATCCGACCCGAGACCAGATCCTGATTGGCTTCGTCCTGCGTCTGATAGACCCGGATCTCTGCCGCATCGCCGAAATATTCATTGGCATAGGCTTGGTGGATGGTTGAGGCTTGAATGCCGATGATCTTACCGGACAGCGACTCGGCCGTAGGTTCGATGTCCATCGACTTATCCGCCACGATCACCGCGGGCGTGTTGTAGTAGGGATCAGAGAAATCGATCGTTTTTTGACGCTCTTCGGTGATCGACATGGAGGCCATGATCGCATCGACCTGCTGGCCCGTCAGCGAGGGGATGATGCCGTCCCAAGCCACGGGGGTGATCACACAGTCCAACTCGGCCGCTTTGCAGACCGCTTCGATGATCTCAACTTCCCAGCCTTCCCATTCACCGGAGGCATTGAGAGAGGCGAAGGGCGGGTAGGGTTCGGCTGCGATGCCGATTTTGACCTCTTCGGCGGCCACGGCACCGGCGCTCAGCACTGCTGTCGCGATCGCACTCGTCATGAGTTTCTTAAATGTCATTGGTAGTCTCCCTGTTTTTTTCTTGGTGGTTTAGCCGACTGTCTGCAAAAACTGCCGCAGCCGGGCGGATTGAGGGTTGCCGAAAAGCTCTTCCGGCGGGCCTTGTTCTTCGATGCGCCCCTCAAAAAGGTAGACGACATGCGTCGCCACCTCGCGCGCGAATTTCATCTCGTGGGTGACAAGCAGCATGGTGCGCCCTTCGGCGGCCAGATCGCGGATAACCGTGAGCACCTCACCCACCAACTCGGGGTCAAGCGCGCTGGTGGGTTCGTCAAACAGCATCACGCTGGGTTCCACCGCAAGGGCGCGGGCAATTGCCGCGCGTTGCTGCTGGCCGCCCGATAGAAAAGCAGGGAAGGTATCAGCCTTATCGCCCAGTCCGACCCGGTCTAGCAGCACCCGTGCGCGCTTGATGGCCTCGTCCCGCGGCACTTTGAGAACATGGACCGGCACCTCGATGACGTTTTCCAGCAGGGTGCGGTGGGTCCAGAGGTTGAAAGCCTGAAACACCATGCCAAGGCGGGTTCGGATGCGCTCGATCTGGCGGCGGTCAACGGGGGAGCCGTCTTGCCGCATCTTGATCTCTTCACCGTTGACGATGATCTGACCCGCACTTGGGGTTTCGAGGAAATTGATGCAGCGCAGGCAGGTAGATTTGCCCGACCCGCTGCCGCCGATGATGGCGACAACATCGCCCTTTTGCGCGGTCAGTGAGACACCTTTGAGAACCTCCAACGCGCCAAAGGATTTGTGCAGGTCGGTAATTCTGATCGCCTCGTTCTCCGCCGCGCTATCGGCACTGGCGTCTTCGGCTGCTTGTGTGGCTCTGATCGGCTCTCTTTGCAAAGCGTCCGCGCCCCTCATTTGATGTGTCCCAAATTTCTGTCTTGTAGTAAGGCCCGTATTTCGTAATCATGCAAGTGTATAATTAGGGGGTTCGGAAATCGCCTGTGTCGGACAGCACGCCTAAATTCAAACGTGAGCCAGCGGAACACCGCAGAGAGGCCCTGATAAAGGCCACTCTGTCGCTGATCGCCGAAAAGGGTGTTCAGGCCGCGACGGTCCGGGCAATCGCGGCCCGTGCTGACGTGTCACAGGGTATGATTAGGCACCACTTTTCGTCGAAAGAAGACCTGATTACCGCGGCCTATGAGCATCACATGGACCGGCTCACCGACCTGACATCGGCTTTCGCGGGGGGCGACTGTAGCGCGCCGGTGGCACGGTTGGCGGCCTTTGTCGTCGGTAGTCTGACACCGCCGGTTGTCGACGCGGGGTCGGTCAGCCTTTGGGCGGGGTTTCTGACCAAGGTCCATGACGACGCGCAGATGCGCGAAAGTCACAAACGGACCTATTACAATTTCCGCAACCGCCTTGAGGCGCTGATCGCAGCCGTATTGAACGAGGCGGGTCAGCCCCGCACAGCACAAGAGCTGCGCCATTTGGCCATCGCCTGCAACGCCGTGATCGATGGATTGTGGATGGAAGGCGGTGTTCTACCGAGCGCTTTCGCGCCGGATGAGCTTTCAGAAATCGGAATTCGCTCCGTCGGAGCACTCCTCGGGATAGACCTCACAAAAGCAGGGCAACAGACATGAGAACGACAGATATCACCCGACGGCTAGCAGGTCTTGGCGGCGCGAAATGGGAAGTGCATCTAAAGGCCCGCGAGCTTGCCGCACAGGGCCGTGATATTATTGAGCTGACCATCGGCGAGCCGGACGTGCCGACACCCGACGCGCTTATGGATGTGGCGGCCGATGCAATGCGCCGGGGCCGCACTGGTTATTCTGACGGTCGGGGTGAGACAGGTCTGCGCGCTGCATTGGCCGAACGATATTCGCACCGCGCGGGCCGTCGCATCACGCCGGACCAAGCCATGTGTTTTCCCGGCACGCAGACAGCGCTTTATGCCGTGCTGTTGGGCGTGGCCGAGGCGGGGCAGCAAGTTCTGGTCGGCGATCCGATGTATGCCACTTACGAAGGGGTTATCCGCTCCAGCGGTGCCGAGATGGTGCCCGTCCCGCTGCGCCCGGAAAACGGCTTTCGCCTTCATGCGGATGACCTCGCCGCAAGGATCACCCCGCAGACCACGGCAATCTTGCTGACCACGCCGCATAATCCTACCGGCGCGGTCCTGACCCGCGCGGAGATAGACGCGCTTGGTGAACTGGCCATTGCCCATGATCTGTGGATTATCTCTGATGAAGTGTACGAAGAACTGATCTTTGACCCCTCTGAATTCTGCTCGCCGCTGTGGCGTCCGCAACTGGCTGACCGCACCATCGTCGTCTCATCGATCTCAAAATCCCACGCCGCACCGGGCTTTCGCAGCGGTTGGTGTATCGGCCCCGAAGCCTTTACCGAGGCTCTCTTGCCGCTGTCGGAGACCATGCTTTTCGGCAACCAGCCCTTTATCGCTGACATGACCGAAAAAGCGGTGCGCGAGGGGTCGCCCGTGGCTGAAGGGATGAAACAACGCTTTGCCGCCCGCGCCGAGCGTTTGCACCGCCGTCTGTCGCAAGAAAGCCCGTTGAAGGTGCACCAACCGGATGCGGGCATGTTTGCAATGATCGATGTGTCCGCCACCGGTATGAGCGGCACCGACTATGCCATGCACCTGCTTGAGCAGGCTGGCGTGGCGGTCATGCCCGGTGCGTCCTTTGGGGAAACGCTCGATGCTTGGGTGCGTGTGGCGCTGACGACCGGCGACGCGGCCTTTGATGCGGCCTGTGACCGGATCATCCAGCACGCGGCGCAATTGCAGCTGGAAACGGCATGACCAGCCTCGGCGAGGCGCTGGTCGCCCAGCTTTCACAGCGCGGTGTCGACTGTGTCTTTGGCATCCCCGGGGTGCACACGATTGAGCTTTACCGGGGCTTGGCGGCCTCGGGCATCCGCCATGTGACGCCTCGGCACGAACAGGGCGCGGGCTTCATGGCGGATGGCTATGCACGGGTCTCCGGCAAACCCGGTGTTGCCTTTGTCATCACGGGGCCGGGGCTGACCAACACGCTGACCGCAATGGGGCAAGCGCGCGCGGATTCCGTGCCGATGCTGGTGATCTCTGGCGTCAACACGCTGCCCAGCCTTGGCAAGGGCAGGGGGCATCTGCACGAGCTACCGGATCAGCGGGCGATGGCACGGACCGTCGCGCTGATCTCCGAGCGGGTTGAGACCGCCGATGAATTGGCCCCCATGCTCGACCGGGTCTTTGAGCCGTTCCAGTCCGGCCGACCGGGGCCCACACATCTTGAGATACCGCTGGACGTGGCCGGCGCGCCCTATACCGCCGAAGCGCCCTCTATTTCTGCCACCTCTGTGACACCTCCGTCTGCCGAGCAAATCTCAAAAGCCGCTGCGATACTGGCGCAGAGCAAGGCGCCCCTGATCCTTGCCGGTGGCGGGGCTAGAAAAGCCGGGAATGCCCTGCAAATCCTCGCCGAAAAGCTAGGCGCGCCGGTGGTGCAAACGGTGAATGCCCGCGGCGTAATGTTCGAGCATCCTTTGGGCGTTCCGGCCAGCCCCAGCCTGCAAGCCGTGCGGGCACTGATCGCGCAGTCGGACGTGGTGCTGGCCTTGGGCACCGAATTGGGCCCGACCGATTATGATATGTACGCCAGCGGCACCATGCCCGAGATCCAAAGGCTCATCCGCGTCGATATTTGCGCTGAACAGCTTTCCCGCCATGCCGCCGAACTGTCGATCCACGGCGATGCGGCTCTCGCAATTGACGCGCTGAATGCCGCGGTCGACGGGGATGCCGCGCCAGACGGGGCAGCGCGGGCGGCCAAGGCCCGCCGCGAGGCGTTTGAAGAGATCGGCCCGGAGATGCGTGCGGCTTGCGACACCCTCGCTGAACTGCGCGGAGCCGTTCCGGGGGCGATCATCGTCGGCGATTCCGCCCAGCCAATCTATGCGGGCAACCTTTATTACGATCACGATCGCCCCGGCGGCTGGTTCAACGCCGCCACCGGCTTTGGCGCGCTTGGCTATGGCATCCCCGCTGCAATCGGGGCGGCGCTCGCGGCACCCGACACGCCGGTGATCTGCATTGCAGGCGATGGCGGCGCGCAGTTCAGCCTGCCGGAACTGATGTGCGCGGTGCAAGAAAACCTGTCGATTTGCTTCATCATCTGGAACAACCACGGCTATCAAGAAATCGCCACCTCCATGCAGGATGCGGGGGTAAGCGTCGTCGGATGTGACCCGGCCCCGCCGGACTTTGCCGCCGTCGCACAATCCTGCGGCTTGCCCTTCTGGCGCTGCGATACGCAAGCCGGCGCCGTTGCAGATGCGCTGCGCGCGGCCACCGCGACTGGCGGGCCGACGCTCATTGCAATTCAGGCACAGCCGACCCCCGCGCAAGCAAACAAGAGAGCATAACATGACAGACCCCACCTATGAATTCACCCGCGCCGTTACCCGTCGCCCCGCCGCCAGCATCGTCGATGGTCTGCGCGCCGAGGACATCGGCACCCCCGATCTTGCGCAGATGGAAAAGGCCCATGCGCATTACGTTGCCACATTGAAAGAAACCGGCGCTGAGGTGATCGAACTGCCCGCGCTGGACGCCTTTCCCGATTCCGTCTTTGTTGAGGATACCGCGCTTTGTTTGCCAAAGGGGGCCGTTCTGATGCGCCCCGGCGCACCGAGCCGCATGGGAGAGGTGGCCGAAATGGCACCGACCCTGAGCACCCTTTACAGTGACCTGCGCCAGATTGAAGGCCCCGGCCATATCGAAGGAGGCGACATTCTGGTCACCGGGCGCGAGATCTTGGTGGGCAGATCAGACCGTACCGATGCCGAAGGCGTGGCCGAGCTCACGCAGATCGTCTCGGACTGGGGCTATAGCCTCCGCGAGGTCTTTACACCGCCCGGCGTGCTGCATTTCAAGACCGATTGCTCGTTGCTCGACGGGGACACCATCCTCAGCACCAAACGGCTCGACGCTTCGGGCTGTTTCGAAGGCTACCGCGTGTTGCACACCGCCGAGGGCGAAGAGGCCGCCGCCAATAGCATCCGGTTTAACCAATATGTGCTCTGTCCTGCGGGCTTCCCCCGCACCGCGGAAATGTTGACGAAAGCAGGCTTTGAAGTGGTCGAGATCAGTAATGCGGAATGCGCCAAACTGGACGGCGGCATGTCATGCCTGTCGCTAAGGTTCTGATACTGAGGGTCGCTTGGAAGGTTTGATCCCCTTGCGTGAGTGCAGCGTTCTGCGGTGACGAATACCTTCGTGTGGAGGGGGCAAAGGTCAAACCGCCTCCGCCATATCTCTCAGCGATATGAGTTGATGCGGTTTGACCGCCCTGCAGTCGACAGCTTTTGACCTTGGGAGCCTGTGCGGAGTGCGCACCGCGCAGGCGCCTTGCGTCCCCATTGTCCTGCGTTTCGATAAACTCAATCCGGTTTCGCCCCGGTTTATACAGTCCGGCAAACTGATACCTTCTGTCCAACCACGTAATTCGGAAAGAAGGACAATCGAAATGAAAGCCATCGGCTATAACACCACCGGCGCGGCAGAGGTTTTGGAGGCGTTGGAAATCGACCGACCCACGCCGGGGCCGGGCGATCTTTTGGTTGAGGTAAAGGGCATCTCTGTCAATCCGGTGGATGTGAAGCTGCGCGCGCTTTCCGCCCCCGATGGCGGCCCAAAGGTCTTGGGGTTCGACGCGGCGGGGGTGGTCGTCGACTTGGGCACAGAGGTTACGGATTTCGCCATCGGGGATGCGGTGTTCTATGCCGGGGATGTGACCCGTGCAGGCACCAACGCCACTTTTCACGCGGTTGATGCCCGGATCGTGGGGCGAAAGCCGGAAACGCTCGATTTCGTTGAGGCCGCCAGTCTGCCGCTGACCGCGATCACCGCATGGGAAATGTTGTTCGATGCTTTCCGGCTGACGGAAGGCGCCGGTAAGGGGCAGGCGCTTTTGGTGATTGGCGGGGCCGGGGGCGTGGGGTCGATCCTTATCCAATTGGCCAAGACGCTGACCGGATTGACCGTGATCGCCACCGCCTCGCGTCCGGAAACCCAAGACTGGGTGCGCAAGATGGGGGCGGATCATGTGGTGGATCACCGGGGTGATCTGGTGGCGCAGCTTGCCGATCTCAACCTCGCGCCCAGCTATGTTGCCGCGCTGACGGCCACGGACATGCATTGGCCAGCCATTATCGAAGCCATTGCCCCGCGCGGCCAGATCGCATTGATCGACGACCCCGAGACGCCGGACATGAAAGCGGCGAAACCCAAAGCTTTGAGCGTGCATTGGGAGTTTATGTTCACAAGGTCGATGTTCCAGACCGAAGACATGACCGCGCAGCGCGACCTGTTGAACCGGGTCGCGCAGATGATCGACGCGGGCAGGTTGCAATCTACCGTGACCGAACATGCGGGCGTGATAAATGTAGAGAACCTTCGCGCCGCCCATCTGCGGCAAGAAAGCGGGCGGGTGATCGGCAAGCAGGTTTTGGGCGGTTGGTGATCACCCGACCGCCGCATGCCGCGCCATCGCAGAGACGCGCAGAGACCTCGATAAGGAGAAAGCCATGACCAAGACCATCCTCATCACCGGCGCGACTGACGGCATCGGTCTGCTGACGGCAAAGAAACTTAGCGGGCAGGGGCACACTATTCTGCTGCACGGGCGCAGCGCCGAAAAATTAAGCGCAGCAGCGGCAGAGGTGGGCGGCACCCCCCAGACCTACCGTGCAGATCTGTCGCAGCTAGATGAGGTCGCGGCATTGGCAGAGGCGCTGCGCATCGATCACAGCCAGATCGACGTGGTGATCAACAATGCAGGTGTCCTGAAACTGCCCGATCCGCGCACCGAAGCGGGGCTAGACGCGCGTTTTGTGGTCAACACATTAGCGCCCTATCTGCTGGTTCAACTCTTGCTGCCGGTACTGCCCAAAGCGGGCCGGGTGGTGAACCTTTCCTCTGCTGCGCAGGCACCGGTGGATGTGGCCGCTCTTCGGGGCAACGGCACCTTGGACGATATGGCGGCCTATGCGCAGAGCAAATTGGCGATCACGATCTGGACTCAGGAAATGGCCCGCGTGCATCAGGATGGCCCGCTCTTCATCGCGGTGAATCCCGGGTCGCTGTTGGCGTCCAAAATGGTGAAGGAAGGCTTTGGCGTTGCTGGAAATGACCTGAGCATCGGCGCCGACATCCTTTGCCGTGCCGCGCTTTCGGAAGATTTTTCAAAGGCTTCGGGAAAGTATTTCGACAATGATATGGGCGGCTTTAATGAACCGCATAGCGCCGCAGCGGACGCCGACCATGTCGCGGCGGTTATGGCCGCGATCCAAGAACTCGTGAGCCAGAACCGGGCCGACTAGATTTTGCAGGGGCCGTCGGGATGGCGCCGGATTTCCGCCGTTTGCCTATCGGAAAAAACGGCTCTCCGTGGAGGCCGACAACAAAAGGCCCCGTGCAGCGATGCTGGCGGGGCCTTTCATCGTTCCGAGCGGGCTCAGCGGCGGCGGCGACCGCCGGTGCGGCCCGCGCGGCCTCGGCCTTCTTGACCGGCCTTGGGGGCGACCTTGTTGAACTCGATCCATGCGCTGCCATGCGGGTCACGGTCAAAGAGGAAGTTGGCGGCGCGGATGGCCTCCATCTCCTTGCCCGGACGGGGCTTGGTCGATCCCAGATTGAAGAGCGTCACGAAGGTCTCGTCATCCATCTCTTCGGGCAGGATGATCCCCGCGGCCGCCATCTCGGCGCGCTTTTCGGCGATCTTGGTTGCGTTGAGCGGCACGGCCACCGGGTTCATGATCGCGCTTGTCATGCCAGCACCCATCGCCATCGGCAGGAAAGCATTGTTGATGCCGTGACGGTTGGGCAGTCCGAACGAGATATTTGACGCGCCGCAGGTGGTGTTCACGCCCAACTCTTCACGCAGGCGGCGCACAAGGGTAAAGACCTGATGACCCGCCGTTGCCATTGCGCCGATTGGCATGACCAGCGGATCGACCACGATATCATGCGCCGGGATGCCGAAATCTGCAGCGCGTTCGACGATCTTTTTCGCCACGGCAAAGCGCACGTCCGGGTCTTCGGAGATGCCGGTGTCATCGTTAGAGATCGCCACCACTGGCACATTGTATTTCTTAACCAACGGCAGCACGAGTTCGAGCCGCTCTTCCTCTCCGGTGACGGAGTTCAGCAGCGGGCGGCCTTCGCAGGTCTCAAGCCCCGCCTCCAGCGCGCCAGGCACAGAGCTGTCGATACAGATCGGCGCGTCGACGGCGTTTTGCACCACTCTGATCAGTTCCGGCATCAGCATCGGCTCGACGAAGTTGTTGTCGGCATAGCGGGGGTCTTCGGCCATTTTATTGGAGAAAACCGCGCCCGAGTTCACATCCAGAACTGTAGCTCCGGCGGCGACCTGTGCGATGGCGTCGGCCTCGACGCGGGAAAAATCGCCTTGCTCAAGCTCTTGGCTGAGGATCTTGCGGCCCGTGGGGTTGATCCGCTCTCCGATCACGCAAAACGGCTCGTCAAAGCCGATGACGGCGGTCTTAGTCTTGGATTCGATGACGGTTCTGGTCATGTAACTTCCTTTAGGCTGCGTCGGCGGGTACGCCAGAGGCGCCGCCGTTTTCTTGGATCCATGTGGCACTGGTCTTGATCCCGCCAAGCGGGAAAAGATGCACATGAGTGATGTTGAAGTCCGGATGCGCCGCTTTGTAAGCGGCCAATTCGCTGATCACATCTGTCGGCTCATATGGCAACAACAGCTTGGTGACATCCATCGCGCGCTTTTGAAGCACCTTCAGTGAAGGTCCGACACCACAGGCGATGGCGAATTTAATCAAGGTTTGCAGCTTGGCAGGGCCTGCGATGCCGATGTGGATGGGCAGGGTGATGCCCGCCGCTTTAAGGCTGTCGGCCCATTCGATGATCGGCTGCGCTTCAAAGGCGAATTGTGTGGCAATGGCCATTTCGGCATCCGTGCGAGACTGAAAGTCGTTCTTCCATTTCATCGCCGCATCTACATTCAGTCGGCCACCGTCGGCGTCAATGTCGCGGTTGCCTTCTGGGTGGCCCGCCACATGCAACCGGGTGAAACCGGCCTCATCAAACAAGCCCGTCTCCATCAGTTGCATGGAGTCGCTGAATTCCCCTACGGGAGTGGTAACACCGCCCGCCAAAAGCAGCGCTTGGCGCACGTTTGCTTCCCCTTGATAGCGGGCGATCCAATCGGCCAGTGTGGCGCGGTCCTTGATGATGCGCGCCGGAAAATGCGGCATGACGTTGAAGCCATCGGCGTTCAGCCGTGCGGCGGTGGCGACCATATCCTCGATCGGCGTGCCATCAATGTGAGCGATATAGACACGGGTGCCTTCCGGCAGCAGGGCGCGGAAATCTTCGACCTTCTCGGCGGTGCGGGGCATCACCTCAATCGAATAATCTTTCAACAGCGCCTCGACTTCGGCCACCGGCGCCTGCGGGGCCGGTGTTTCCTTTTTGCGGAAGTTCAAAAGTGCCATGAGCGTGTCCTTGATCATAGGGCTGGCAGGCTATGCCCAGCCGTCGTTGTCAATCAGTTGCTTAATCCGGTCGCGGTCGTATTCCGCGTCGATCCGGGCGGCTTCGGCGTCGGCGATGGCATCGGGATCGCCTTCAACCTCAAAGGGGTCCGCCTTGCGCCATTCCGCCAGATAAGCGTCGGAATCTCCGGCGCCGATCTTCATCGCCGCGCGGTCGATCGCCTGTTCAAAGCGTTCGGGCAGGGGGCGTTTCGACCCACGGCGGCCCTTGCCGACGATCACCTGAGCGGGGATATCGCGCCAGTAAACGATGGTGACTGCGGGCATGGGACGATTCCTCCGGTTTAAACCTGTCTAACGAGCGTCGCGGTCAGGACAGGGCCGTTTTTCGACGAAACACGACCCATCCGCGACTTGGGGCTCGTGATAGCGCATCGGGCGGGCCATCACGAGGGCCCTGCGCCCCCATTATTCTCAAGATGATTGTGAGGTGGTCCTGAGATGCCGAAGAGTTGGGGCATGGCGCAGGACGCCGCGGAAATTGGCCCAAGGCACTGCGACCACTTGCACCGGCCCGGCGCAGGGAATACCTTGGGGGCAACTCGATATGAAAGGCGCGTAACCATGGCGCCACAGCGTCCCAAAGGTGCGGGTGCGCTCGACAAAGACATCCCGGCTCTGAGCCCCGCGCCAGTTCCGCCCAGATCTAATGAGCTATATGCGGCCCTAGATCTGGGTACAAATAGCTGCCGCATGTTGATCGCCCAGCCTCGTGGCAGCGGTTTCCATGTGGTGGACAGTTTCTCAAAATCGGTACAATTGGGTGCCGGTTTGGAAAAAACCGGGCGTTTGTCGCGCGGATCGATGGCGCGCACCATCCAAGCATTGCGTATCTGTCAGCAGAAGTTGCGGCGCAATAAGGTGCAAAACATGCGGCTTGTGGCGACCGAAGCCTGTCGCCGCGCGCAAAACGGCGCAGAGTTCATGCGCCGTATCCAGCGCGAGACGGGTCTCAAGCTCGATATCATCCGCCCCGAGGAAGAAGCCCAACTTGCCGTGATCTCTTGCGCACCGCTGGTCAGCCGCAAGACGGAGAACCTGCTGGTGGTCGACATCGGCGGCGGCTCGACCGAGCTGGTCTGGATCGACATCTCCAAAGTCCCTCGGGCGGATCGCGCCCGGTCGATCATGCGGCTTCAGGGCGGCTTCTATCAGGCGAAATCTGATGTGCCTGCCGCACGGGTGGTGGATTGGATCAGCGTGCCTCTGGGCGTGGCGACGCTGCGCGACCAATTCTCTGACGTCGAAGACGACGCCGCGCGTTTCGCCCTGATGAGCTGGTTTTTCGAAGAGAACCTCACCGATTTCACACCCTATCAGACGATCCAGTCGCAAAAGCGGTTTCAGATCGTCGGCACCTCGGGCACCGTGACCACCGTGGCGGCAAGCCACTTGAACCTGAAACGCTATGACCGGACCAAGGTCGATGGCCTCAGCATGACCAGCGCGCAGATCGACAAGGTGATCCACTCTTATATCGCCATGGGGCCGGGCGGGCGGCGCGCGGACCCGCGGATCGGCCAAGACCGCGCCGCCCTGATCATGTCGGGCGCCGCGATCCTGCAAGCCTTGATGCGCTGCTGGCCGACCGACAGGCTGTCAGTTGCGGATCGCGGTCTGCGCGAAGGCCTGCTATATGCACAGATGAGCGCCGATGGCGTATTAGAAGAAGGGGTCTTTTGATGGCCAAGACACCGGACGGAAAGAACACCTCGGGGCGCGGTCAGCGTGACCTCAAGGTCAAGGTGAAATCCGCACGCGGGCGCAAGCTCAGTTCCACCCGCTGGTTGCAGCGGCAGTTGAACGATCCATATGTCAAACGCGCGCAGGCCGAAGGCTATCGCGGGCGGGCGGCATATAAGATTATGGAACTAGACGATAAATATCGTTTCCTTGTCCCCGGTGCACGGGTGGTGGACCTTGGCGCCGCGCCGGGCGGTTGGTGTCAGGTCGCGGTTAAACGCTGCAATGTGCTGGGCGAGAAGAAGGGCAAGACGCAGGGCACCATTCTGGGCGTCGACCTGCAAGAGATGGAGCCGATCGCGGGGTGCGAGCTGCACCAGCTCGACTTTATGGAAGACGACGCTGACCTCAAGGTAAAGGAATGGCTGGGCGGCAAGGCGGATGTGGTCATGTCCGACATGGCGGCGGCCTCTTCGGGGCACAAGCAGACCGACCACCTGCGCATCATTTCGCTCTGCGAGGCGGCGGCCTATTTCGCTTTCGACGTCTTGGAAGAAGGCGGCACATTCGTGGCCAAGGTGCTGGCGGGGGGCGCGGAGGGCGAGTTGCAAAAGCTGCTCAAGCGCCGTTTCACCAAGGTCGCCAATATCAAACCGCCCGCAAGCCGACCGGATTCATCAGAGAAATTCGTTGTGGCAACGGGGTTTAAGGGCGAAGAGGTTTAAGCGGTCATCGCCGTTCATGAGGCGTAAACCAATCGAACGCTAGGGTGTAGCTCTCCCGCGGTCTTCGCGCCGCCAACCTCATGAGGGCTCCCCGATGCTTCGACACCTGCCACTTGTATCGCTCATCTTCATCCTGTGTTCCGGGCTCAAGGTTACCGCGTCCGAAGTGCCTTGGGCGCTGAACGATTATATCGACCGGGATTTGCTGTCTTGGATCAATGACGCCCGCATCGTCGACGCGATTGCGCAGCAGAACCAGCGACACCGTGAGATGAATGTCTTGGCCGCCGCATCTGCCGCAGCGACCGCGCAGGCCACCCCGACGAGCCAAGCAAAGGCCCCTGTCGCCGCAGCTTTCTTAGCGGCGCAGATTGCCCGCGCCAAAGGTCAGATTGCCGAAGTGGCGCTGCTCGATGCCTATGGGTTGACCGTGGTCACCAGCGGCACCGCATCGGTCTATTTCAAAGGCGGCAAGCCCAAGAACAGCAATCGTTTCACGCCACCATCGGGGATGTTCGTAATCGATCAAGTGGCCATCGATGAAGGCTCCAAAGCGCATCAAAGCCGTGTTTCGATGCCCATTACAGAACCATCCAACGGCGCGATCATCGGGGTAATCACGGTGGAGTTGGAAGCGGCTGCCTTTTTCTGATGCGACCCTATGCCTGGGCGTGATCCGCCCTCGGGTCCTTAGGGTAAGCGGGGCCGAACTGGTGCTTGCGAGCGCTTTGGCTAGGATTATCGAAACATGACAGTGAAGTCTGGGACTATTAAATACAGCGAAACAACCTCGTCGCCGGTCGCGATGAAGCTTAGGTTGTTGTTATGGCTCGCGTTTTCATAGGTCTACGGGGCGGTCGCGCCGACGGCAGAGCGCGCGCCGGTGACGCCCGCATAGGGTTTGTCGTAGAGCGGCGAGCCGGGGTATCTGTCCGCAATTTCTACCGGTCGTGGTGTTTTAGGCGAGCAGTTGGGCGGTGATGCAAAGGAACCGCTTCATCGCGCGGCTCCGACGAAACGATAGCCCTCGCCATGGCGTTCAACCCGGCCCAGACCGCCCTGCGGCAGGTGAAAGCCCATCAGCCAGATCTGTTCGTCCGCCAGCCGGTCCAGCAACCGCTGCCGAGTCTCAGCGCCGCGCTCGGGATCTTGGTCCGATCCGCTGGCCCAGCCGGGCCGGGCGAAGGCGAGATGGTGATTGCCGATGGCATCGCCGCCGATCATCAGCGCGTCACTGCGGCCGCCCAGCAGGAACGACATATGCCCGGGCGTATGCCCGAAACTCGCCTGTGCCATGATGCCGGGGAGTACTTCATCGCCGTCGGAGAAATGGGCCATCCGTTCCTCGATCGCCGCCAACCGCCGCGCGGCTCCGACGGCAAAGGCGGCGCGGGCTGCGCCGATTGTCTCCACGGTCGCCGGATCGCGCCAATAGTCCCATTCGACCTGACCCATGTGGTAGCGCGCATTGGGAAAGACCAGATCGTCGAAATCGTCCAGCACGCCCCAAAGGTGATCCGGGTGGCCATGGGTAAAGACAACGTCGGTCACCGCCTCCGGGGCGACGCCCGCCGCGTCTAAGCTCTCTGAAAGCGATCCGGCCGATGGCATAAAGGCGGGGCCAGCGCCCGCGTCGAAGAGGATCACCCGGTCGTCATTGCGCAAAAGCGTCAGGTTGCAGGGCGGCGCCAACTGGTCCTGAGGGAGATCAAAGGGCGCCAAAACCTGCGCCAGTTCCTCCTGCGGCAAACCTTCAAAGAAGAAACTCCGCGGGAGCAGCAGATTGCCGTCGCTCACACTGACAAACTCATACCCACCGATCTGGGTAGAGGTTAGGGCAAAGGCACGCAGCGGGCCATGGACAAGGGCCGCCGCGCCCATCCCTGCCAGCACCGTCCGTCTATTGACCTTCATCTTATGCCCTCCCCGCATTCATTCCGATTCGTGAATATAATTATCCTCATCGGATGACGGCACAAGGGGCGAATGCCCCGGCAAGAGATAAGTGTGCAAAACAAAGCAGCTATGCATGATCGTGGCTTGCATCGGGGGCAGGGGTTCTATCTAGGGGACACCACTCGAAACCCACCCCGACCCGGACAGAAAATGACTGATATCACAACAGAAGGTGCCTCGATCGCCTTTGACAAGGTCGGCAAGGCCTTTACCAAAGCAGGCGGGGCGACCGTGAATGCACTTGAGGGGATATCCCTCGACGTGGCACCGGGCTCAATCACCGGGATCATCGGGCGTTCGGGGGCGGGCAAATCGACCTTGCTGCGCATGGTCAACGGGTTGGAGCGTCCGACCACCGGCAACGTGCTGGTCGGCGGTGAGGATGTCAGCACCGCCAAAGGCGGCAAGTTGCGCGCGATCCGACGTGACGTTGGCATGATTTTTCAACACTTTAACCTGCTGTCTTCACGTACCGTGGCGGGCAATATTGCGCTGCCGCTCGAAGTGGCCGGGATGCCGAGCGCGCAGATCAAACCGCGTGTGGCGGACCTTATCGACCGGGTCGGGCTAAGCGCGCAGGCGGGGCGCTACCCGGCAGAGCTTTCGGGCGGCCAGAAGCAGCGGATCGGCATCGCGCGCGCCTTGGCCACCGGGCCGAAAGTGTTGCTCTCGGATGAGGCGACCTCAGCTCTGGACCCTGAGACCACCCAAACGGTTCTGTCGCTTTTGAAGGACATCAACCGCGATTTGGGGCTGACGATCCTGCTGATCACCCATGAGATGGCCGTGGTGCGCGACATCGCGAGCCATGTGGCGGTGATCGACGCAGGCCAGATCGTCGAACATGGGGCCACCTATGACATCTTCACCGCGCCGCAACACGCGACGACGCGGTCCTTCCTTTCGGGCGTGACCGGCGTCACCCTGCCTGCTTTCGTCAAAGAACGGCTGACCCAAACCGCCCCTGCAACGGGCGGCGAAGAGGTGATCCGCGTCACCTTTGCAGGCGCCCATGCCACCGATCCGATGTTGGCGCGGTTGACGCAGGATATGGGCATTCCGGTCAATATCCTTGCGGGCGCTGTCGAAGAGATCGGAACCCGGCCCTTCGGTAACCTGCTGGTGTCTCTGCCGGTGGCGCAGGCCGCCCAAGCGCGCGCCTTTTTGGAACAACACGGGCTTCTGACGGAGGTGCTGGGCTATGTCGGCTAATCTGATTAACCTTTTGATCGAAGCGACGGGGCAAACGCTCTATATGGTGGCGGTATCCGCGATCCTTGGCACGGTCTTTGGCCTGCCGCTGGGGCTGTTTCTGGCCACCTCGCAACGCGGGGAACTGCTGTCCGCGCCTTGGGTGAACAAGGTGCTCGGGCTGGTGGTGAACGCCACGCGCTCCGTTCCGTTTATCATTCTCGTTGTGGCGATCATTCCCTTTACCCGCATGGTGGCCGGAACCTCTATCGGCACCACGGCGGCCATTGTGCCGCTGACTATCGCGACGGTCCCCTTCATCGCGCGTCTGGTGGAAAACGCGATCCGTGAAGTCGATTCCGGGTTGATCGAAGCCGCCCGCGCGATGGGTGCGACCCCGCTGCAGATCATCCGCAAAGTGCTGCTGCCCGAAGCGCTCCCCGGCATCACGCTGGGCCTGACCTTGGCGATTGTCAGCCTGATTGGCTATTCCGCCATGGTCGGGGCCGTAGGGGGCGAAGGGCTGGGAGACCTTGGTATTCGATATGGATATCAACGGTTTATGCCTGACGTTATGGCAATCGTCGTGATCATTCTTATCGTCTTGGTACAGCTTGTGCAGTCCATCGGCGAGCGTATCGCCAGCGCCGTGGACAAACGGGCCACCAAAAGCGGCGGCCAATAGGCCGCGCCTTACACCCGCTCTCTCAATCTAAGGAGACTACTATGCTTCGTCTTACGACACTCACCTCCGTTCTGGCGCTGATGGCCACCGGTCTTGCCGCCGAGGAAATCAAAGTCGGCGTTTCCCCCGGCGAGCACGCCGAGATCATGGAAGAGGTCGCCCGTATCGCCGAGCCGATGGGCTTGGACATCGATGTGGTCGAATTCTCTGACTACGTGGTCCCGAACCAAGCGCTGGCCGATGGCGACATTCAGGCCAACTCGTTCCAGCACGTGCCCTATCTTGAAGCGCAGATGAAAGACCGCGGCTTTGAGTTGAGCGTCGTTGGCAACACCATCACGACCCCCATGGGTGTCTATTCGGACAAGATCACCGCGCTTGCCGATCTGGAAGAAGGGGCCACATTCGGCATCCCGAACGATCCCACAAACGGTGGCCGCGCGCTGCTGGTCCTGCAAGAACTGGGTCTGATCAAGGTGGATGAGGCCGCAGGTCTGGTGCCGACCGTGCTCGACATCACCGAGAACCCCAAGGACCTGTCCTTCAAAGAGCTTGATGCCGCCCAACTGCCGCGGTCGCTGGCCGATCTGGATGCGGCTTTGATCAATACCAACTACGCGATTGCCTCGGGTCTGAGCCCCAAGGAAGATTCCATCGCGATGGAAAGCGCCGAGAACCCATATGTGAACGTCATCGCCGTGCGTAAAGGCGATGAGGAAGCCGCATGGGTTGAGACACTGCTCAAGGCCTATCATTCCGATGAAATCAAAGCCTTCATCGATGAAAGCTATCAGGGCACTGTTATCACCTCCTGGTAAACGCGCGCTTTCAGAGCGTCACGACAGACTTGACCCGCCCCGCGCGGGTCAAGATCACCATCGCCCCAAAGGGGCTGCATTTCGGCAGGTTAAGACTCCCTCTCCAATTAGGTTGAGTCTGACGGTCGGCCAAAACAATTAAATTACTGTTTAGGAATACCGCGTAGCTCTCGCCTATCGTTGCGAGGGGCAAAAGTGCCCCCGGCTAAATTCTACGCAGACTTCTTAACATGAAAATTATGTTGCGTTGCGGCGTGAGAATTTTGTTGAAAAGTTCAATTCCACCCGTATCGTGAAATCACGAGGGGTTTTTTCACATGACCCGGGGCTTGCCCTTCCTGATGTCTGACAGGGGCCGATGGTCGCGAAACATGTGAACGGGACGTTCAATTAGAAGAAGCGACCATAACAGACCTAGGGAGAATATCATGAAGACCGTGAAACTGATGGGCACCGCCGCCAGCCTGCTTGTGATGGGTGTCACCCAATCTGCCGCGCAGGATTTGACCGTGGGGTATTTCCTCGAATGGCCGATGCCGTTCCAATATGCCAAGGCCGAAGGAATGTATGACGAAGCCCTTGGCACCAGTGTGAATTGGGTCAGCTTCGACTCCGGCACAGCCATGTCGGCGGCGATGGCGTCGGGCGATGTGCATATGTCGGTAAGCCAAGGCGTGCCGCCCTTCGTGGTGGCGACCTCGGCGGGGCAAGATATTCAGATTCTTGATGTCGCAGTCAGCTATTCCGAGAATGATAACTGCGTGATCCGGGAGGAGTTAGAGATCGATAAATCCTCCGTCGCGGAACTGGCAGGCAAGAAGGTCGCCGTGCCACTCGGCACTGCTGCGCACTACGGTTTTCTCAAACAAATGAGCCACTTCGGCGTCGATGTTGGGTCGCTTGATGTGGTGGACATGGCGCCGCCTGATGGCGCTGCAGCCATCGCGCAGGGTTCGGTCGATATGGCCTGCGGCTGGGGCGGCTCTCTGCGGCGGATGCTGGAGCATGGCAATATCCTTTTGACGGGCGCCGAAAAAGAAGAACTGGGCATTCTCGTTTTCGACGTGACCTCTGGTCCGGCGTCTTGGGTGGCTGAAAATTCCGATACGGTGTCTGCTTTCCTGAAAGTCACGGCAGAGGCGAATGCGATGTGGGCCGATGAGGCCAATCAAGCCAAGATGCTGCCCGTGATCGCCAAGGACGCCGGCATGGACGAAGACGCCACGATGGAAACGATCGCGACCTTCACCTTCCCCTCGCTTGAGGACCAGATGGGAGAGAAATGGCTCGGGGGTGGCGCGCAGGAGTTCATGAAAGGCGTCGCAGATGTCTTTGTCGAAGCGGGCGCGATCGACGCGGCGCTCGACAGCTACGGCGACGCGGTCAACACCGGTCCGTTGCAGGCCGCAGGCGAGATGTAAGCCAAGACGGCTCAATACGGGGCCGCCCCCAATCTTTGCCCGGTTCTTTGTAGCCGAAGAGCCGGGCAGGCGGGGGCGGTCTTACAAAAATAGCAGGGGGCACCGGGGCGGCATGTCGGGACTAAAAATCGAAAATCTGTCGATGCGGTTCGACCTGCCCAATGGCGGTCACGTACAGGCGCTTGAAAACGTATCGCTTGACCTTGCCGAAGGCCAATTGATGTCGGTGCTGGGCCCCTCGGGCTGTGGCAAGACGACGCTTCTGAACATCGTTGCGGGATTTCTTGCGCCAACCTCGGGCGAGATCGTTTTGAATGGCCACAACGTGACCGGGCCGGATGCAGAGCGGGGCATGGTCTTTCAGCAGGGTGCGCTGTTTGAATGGATGTCGGTGCGCGAGAACGTGAGTTTTGGCCCTCGGATGAAGGGGCAGAGCGAAAAGCAATACGGGGCCGAGGTCGACCACCTGCTCGATATCGTCGGGCTGCGGGACTTCAAGGAAAAGGCGATCTACGAACTTTCCGGCGGGATGCAGCAGCGGGTGGCGCTGGCGCGTTGTCTGGCAAATGATCCTGACGTGATCCTGATGGATGAGCCTTTGGGCGCGCTTGATGCCCTGACCCGTGAAAAGATGCAAAGCCTTGTGCTGAAGCTTTGGAAAGAGACGGGCAAGACCATCATCCTCATCACCCATTCGGTCGAAGAAGCGCTGCTGCTGGGCGAGCGGCTCTTGGTCATGGCGCCGCGTCCGGGGCGCATTCACCGCGAATACCGTCTGCCCTTTGCCGATCTGGGTGTGGGCCATGATCTGCGCGAAGTTAAGAAACACCCTGAATTCGCCGAAAGACGCGAAGAGATCCTTGGTATGATCTGGGACATGGAAGAAGAGATTATGGGCCGGACGGAGGACGCATAATGGTTATCCTACTGATCTATATCGTTATCTTTGTCGTCTCATTCTTTTTGGTGCGTCTTGCCGTCGACCAGACTGCGAATGGATTTGTTGCGCGCAAGACCGTCACCTTTGGCGATGAAAGCGCTGTCACCTCGAACCGCACCGCCAGCGTAATCTCGATCCTGACGATCTTTTTGCTGTGGGGCGCTTTTACCGGCTCGTCGCTGCTGCCCCGGTTTTTGCATGCGCCCGGCCCTTTTGAGGGGCTGGCCGAGCTGACCTATACCGCAGAGGCCGAAGACGGCAGCCGCGATGATGCGACGATCACCGTCTTGGTGCATCCCGTGGGCGAAGATGCCGATACGCCGCAGGTCGATCCCGGCGAAGGCTGGGCCAAGAATGACGCTTTCACCATCGGCGCATGGCGGTCGGGGCTTTTGCGCGTCGATAAGAATGACGAGAAGGGCCGCGATGTCGGGCACCGCGTCGTCGCGGTGAACGGCCAGGAGATCGTGCCGGGTGGGGAGGTGCTGACTGACTTTGGCCGCGTCGGCATGTCGCCCAAGGGCACGCTTAATTTTGAGCCTGCGAAGGGCTGGCAGATGGAGCCGATTTGGCTGCCGCCACCTGAGGCCGTGGTCGCCCGGTTGGGTGAGATTTCCAGCCAAGGTTACCGGGACAGCACCCTGTGGGAGCATCTGGGCTATTCGCTTTTCCGCGTTGTCGTGGGCTTTGCCCTTGGGGCGCTGGTGGGCATTCCGCTGGGCTATGCCATGGGCCTGTCGGGCTGGTTTCGCGGGTGGTTCGATCCGATTGTCGAATTCATGCGCCCCGTGCCGCCGCTTGCGCTGATTCCGTTGGTGATCATCTGGGCGGGCATCGGCGAGGTGGGCAAGATCATCCTGCTGTTCCTTGCGGCCCTATGGATCATGGCCATCGCTGCGCGGTCGGGCGTGTCGGGGGTGAATATCACCAAGGTCCACGCGGCCTATTCGCTTGGCGCGTCCAAGGCGCAAATCATGCGCCATGTGATCGTGCCGAACTCTTTGCCCGAGATCTTTACCGGGGCGCGGGTGGCGATGGGCGTCTGCTGGGGCACGGTGGTGGCCGCCGAACTGGTGGCCGCCGAAAAGGGGGCTGGGATGATGATCATGGTCGCTTCCAAATTCCAGCTGACCGACATCGTACTGATGGGGATCATCCTGATTGGCGTCATCGGTTTTGGCATCGACATGTTGATGCGCAAGGCCGAGCGGCTGTTGGTGCCTTGGAAGGGGCGGTCTTAACCCCGCCCGCCTCAGTTCATCGCTTTCGAGGAGAAACACTTGCCAGACGCCGAATTCCGCGCCGCAGTGAAAAAATGGAGGATATTTTCACATGACCCGAGCGAAAAGGCAGGGGGCCGAGGCCACGGCGCCACGCTCACTAGGGGCCGATTTACGCGCGATCCGCAAGGGGCGCAGACTGACCCTGACCGATATGGCCGAGGCGTTGGACCGTTCCGTTGGCTGGGTCAGTCAGGTCGAACGCGATATCTCGACCCCCTCCATCTCAGATCTGCGACGCATGGCCGAGATCTTGGACGTGCCGGTCTCTCTGCTCTTTGGCGAAGCGACAGTGACCCCCGAAGAACGCGGCTATGTTGTGCGCGCCGGGGCACGGCGGGCCATGGGAAGTGCGGCCAACGGGTTGACGGAAGAGTTGCTTTCCCCCGATCTGACCGACAGTTTCGAGGTCATCCATTCGACCTTTGCAGCCTATTCGGGGCTGGAGGCGCCCGTCATGCGCGAAACGCAGGAGGTGGGCTTTGTCATCTCGGGCCGGTTGAACCTGAAGATTGCAGAGCGCAGCTTTACCGTCTGCCCCGGCGACAGCTTTCGCATTCGGGGCGAATATTACACTTGGGACAATCCCTACAACGTGCCCGCCGTGGTGGTCTGGGTGATCTCTCCGCCGGTTTACTGAACCTGGCTTTCATCAATTCAAATGGTTTCAAACTGACCGGGGGCGCCTTTGGTCAGCCTTTGGCAGTGCTTGGCGAGAGGAGCTGAACGTGGCTGATTTTCCGACAACGGCACGGGTCGTGATCATCGGGGGCGGCGTGGTTGGGGTCTCGACCCTCTACCACCTTGCCCGCGCGGGTTGGACCGATTGCGTCCTGCTTGAAAAGAACGAACTCACCGCGGGCTCCACTTGGCATGCGGCGGGCAACTGCCCCAATTTCTCGAATTCATGGGCGGTGATGAACATGCAGCGCTACGGGCTAGAGATGTACCGCGGCTTGGGCGAGGCGGTGGGCTATCCGATCAACTACCACGTGACCGGGGCGCTGCGTTTGGCCCATAGCCGTGAGCGGATGCAGGAGTTTGAACATGTCGCCTCCATGGCCCGCGCGCAGGGGCTGGGGATGGAGATGTGCACCCCCGCCGAGCTGAAAGAGCATAATCCGTTCATAGAGCTACATGATCTTGCGGGCGGGTTGTGGGACCCCTTGGATGGGGACATCGACCCGGCACAACTGACCCAAGCCCTTGCCAAAGGCGCGCGGGAGGCAGGGGGGCAAATTCACCGCTTTACCCCCGCCACCGGCATAGATCGCGATGGGGACGAATGGATCGTCCATACCGAAAAGGGCGATATCCGCTGCGAGAAGGTGGTCAACGCCGCCGGCTATTACGCGCAGCGGGTCGGCGAATGGTTCCGCCCCCATGGCGGCCGCCGGGTGCCTGCCGTGGTGATGAGCCATCAGTATTTCCTGACCGAAGAAATCCCCGAGCTGGCCGCATGGACCGCCGAAAAGGGCCACAAAATGCCGATGGTCCGCGATGTGGACAGTTCCTATTACCTGCGGCAAGACAAGAACGGTCTGAACCTCGGTCCCTATGAGCGCAACTGCAAAGCCCATTGGATCACCCCCGACGATCCGATGCCCGAGGATTTCAGCTTTCAGCTCTACCCCGATGATCTGGACCGGCTGGAATGGTATATCGAAGACGCCATGGCGCGGATGCCGCTTTTGGGCCAAAGCGGTGTGGGGCGGGTGATCAACGGGCCGATCCCCTATGCGCCCGATGGCTTGCCGATGCTCGGCCCGATGGCCGGCGTGCCAAATGCCTTTGAGGCGCATAGCTTTACCTTCGGCATCGCGCAGGGCGGCGGCGCGGGCAAGGTCATGGCCGAATGGATCATGGCGGGTGAAACAGAGTGGGACATGTGGGATGTCGACCCGCGCCGCTTCACTGCCCATGCCGATCACGACTTCACCCTCGCCAAGGCTTTAGAGACCTATGGTCATGAATATGCGATGCATTTCCCGCATCACGCATGGCCTGCGGGGCGCGATAAGAAACTGTCGCCGCTGCAAGACCGCCTGCGCGCGGCGGGCGGTCAGATGGGCGCCTACAACGGATGGGAACGGGCGAATTGGTTCGCGAAACCCGGCGATGATACCTCGGAAGAGGCGACCCAGACATGGGACAGGGCTGGCCCATGGGCCGTCCGGGTCCGGGCGGAGGTCGAGGCGGTGCGCGACCATGTCGGCGTGCTGGACCTGCCCGGTTTCTCACGCTTTGCGCTGGCGGGACCGGGCGCTGCGGACTGGCTGCTGGGGCGAATTGCAGGCGCGCTGCCCAAAGTGGGGCGGATGACACTGGGCTATTTCCCCGACAGCCGGGGGCGGGTGCTGACCGAAATGTCGATCCTGCGGCATGCGGAAGATGAATTCACCCTGATCACCGCCGCCCCCGCGCAATGGCATGACTTTGAACTGCTGCGCGATGCGTTGCCCAAAGGGGGGGCGATCAGCCTGACGGATCAAACAGGTCTAGTCTCGACCCTGATCCTCTGTGGCCCGAAATCCCGTGCGCTTTTGGCACCACTGGCTCCCGATGCCGATCTGGCATTGCCGTGGCTCAGCCATCAAAAGGCATCTGTGCAGGGCAAGCCCGCGTTGCTTGCGCGGGTCTGTTTCGCAGGCGAGTTGGGCTGGGAAATCCACGCGGCGCCCTCGGATATGCCCGCGATCTATGATGCGGTCATCGCGGGTGGGGCCGTGCCTTTCGGGATGTTCGCGCTCAATTCCATGCGGCTTGAAAAAGGCTACCGCACCTGGAAAGGCGACCTGTCGCAGGAATACACCCTGTTGGAGGCCGGGTTGGAACGGTTCATCCGGTTGGAGAAACCGCAGGCGTTTCCGGGCAAAGCGGCGCTGGTTGCCGAACGGGCGGCGGGGCCGCAGCGGCGCTTCGTCACGTTGGTCGTTGAGGGCAATCCACAAGACGCGCCAGCGATGGCCACACTGCGCCTGAAGGGCCGGGTTGTGGGCGAAGTGACCAGCGGCGGCTATGGCTACCGCGTCGATGCCTCCATCGCCCTCGGGGTGGTTCAGGCCGAGGCTGCCGTGCCGGGCACGGACCTCACGGTGGAAATCTTTGGCCAGAGTTACCGCGCCACGGTGCAGCCCGACGCGCCGCTTTGGGACAGTGAAAACACCCGCATCCGCGCGCAGGAGGTCTGAAATGGTACAACTGCCTTCCAAAGCCCGCGTCGTCATCATCGGCGGTGGCGTGATCGGCTGTTCGGTCGCGTACCATCTGACAAAGCTCGGCTGGACCGATGTCGTGTTGCTGGAACGCAAACAGCTGACCTCTGGCACCACATGGCACGCGGCAGGGCTGATCGCGCAGCTGCGCGTGACGCAGAACATGACGCGGCTGGCGAAATATTCCCAAGAACTCTACGGCGCGCTTGAGGCGGAAACCGGGGTCGCCACGGGGTTCAAGCGCGTGGGGTCGATCACTGCCGCGCTGACACCTGCGCGGCGCGAGGAAATTCTGCGTCAGGCCGCCATGGCCCGCGCCTTTGGCGTGGAGGTCGAGGAAATCACCCCCGCGGAAGTGCACGCCAAGTATCCCCACGTAGAGACCGAAGGCATGACCGGCGCGGTCTATCTGCCGAAAGACGGGCAGGGCGATCCGGCCAATATTGCACTGGCGTTGGCCAAGGGCGCGCGGGCGCGTGGCGCGATCGTGGCAGAGCGGATCAAGGCCACCGGCGTGGTGCGTGCGGGGCGTAGGGTCACAGCAGTAGATTGGGCCGGGGAGGATGGCAGCGCGGGGCAGATCGAGGCCGAGCATGTCATCAATTGCGCAGGCATGTGGGGGCGGGACGTGGGCCGGATGCTGGGCAGCAACGTGCCGCTGCAAGCTTGTGAGCATTTCTATATCGTCACCGAAGCCATTCCCTCCTTGCGCGAATTGCCGGTGCTGCGTGTCCCCGATGAATATGCCTATTACAAAGAGGATGCGGGCAAAATCCTGCTTGGTGCGTTTGAGCCTGTCGCCAAGCCATGGGCGCTGCAGGGCATCCCCGAGAGTTTCGAGTTTGACCAACTGCCCGAAGATTTCGACCATTTCGAGCCGATCCTTGAGATGGCCGTCAAACGGTTGCCACTGCTGGCGGACGCGGGGATACACACCTTTTTCAATGGTCCCGAAAGTTTCACCCCCGATGATGCCTATCACCTCGGTCAGGCCCCCGAGATGGACAATGTCTGGGTCGCCGCCGGGTTCAACTCTATCGGGATTCAGTCGGCGGGCGGCGCGGGCATGGCGCTGGCGCAATGGATGGAAGACGGGCAAAAACCCTTTGATCTGGGTGACGTGGACATCGCGCGAATGCAGCCGTTTCAGGGCAATAAGACCTATCTGGCGACGCGGTCGACCGAAACGCTGGGCCTGCTCTATGCCGACCACTTTCCCTATCGCCAAAAGGCGACCGCGCGGGGCATCCGGCGCAGCCCGGTGCACGCACATCTGCAGGAGCATGGCGCGGTCATGGGCGAATTTGCGGGCTGGGAACGGGCCAATTGGTTTGCGGATGCCGGCCAAGAGCGTGAATACCGCTACGCTTGGGGGCGGCAGAACTGGTTCGACAATCAAGCCGCCGAACACGCCGCCATCCGCACGGGCGTCGGGCTTTATGATATGTCGTCCTTCGGCAAGATCCGGGTCGAGGGGCCAGAGGCCGAGGCTTTCATGAACCATATCTGCGGTGCGCAGATGGCGGTGCCGGTGGGCAAGATTGTCTATACGCAATTCCTCAACCCTCGGGGCGGGATCGAGGCGGATGTCACCGTGACGCGGCTCAGCGAAACGGCCTATCTCGTCGTCACCCCCGCCGCGACGCGGTTGGCGGATGAAACATGGCTGCGCCGCCATGCGGGCGAGCGCCTTGTTGTGATCACGGATGTGACGGCGGGCGAAGCGGTCCTCGCCATTATGGGGCCAAAGGCGCGGGAGGTTTTACAGGCGATATCCCCCAATGACTTCTCTAACGAGACGCACCCCTTCAGCATGGCGCGGGAGATCGAGATCGGCATGGGGCTCGCCCGGGCGCACCGCGTGTCATACGTGGGCGAACTGGGTTGGGAGCTTTACGTCAGCACTGAAATGGCGGCCCATGTCTTTGAGGTGCTGATCGACGCAGGCGCGGCCTATGGGCTGAAACTCTGCGGGCTGCACGCGATGGACAGTTGTCGGATCGAAAAGGGGTTTCGCCATTTCGGCCATGACATCACCTGCGAGGACCATGTGCTGGAGGCGGGCTTGGGCTTTGCGGTGAAGACCGACAAGCCCGATTTCATTGGCCGCGACGCGGTGTTGCGCAAGAAGGAGGCGGGGCTGACCCTGCGAATGGTGCAATTGCGTCTGACGGACCCGGAGCCGCTGCTGTATCACGCCGAGCCGATCCTGCGGGACGGGCAACTCGCGGGCTATCTCAGTTCGGGCAATTACGGGCATCACTTGGGCGGCGCGGTCGGGCTGGGCTATGTGCCCTGCGAAGGGGAAAGCGTCCCCGACCTGCTGGGCTCGACCTATGAGATCGACGTCGCGGGCCGCCGGATCAAGGCCGAGGCGAGCCTGAAACCGATGTATGATCCCAGCGGGGCGCGCTCGAAAAGCTAGGCCCCGCGCCCGCCCAGAAATCGCGCCCTTCGCAGGCTTATGCCGCCCTCTTTGACATAGATCAAAGCGGTGGTCTCAGCCGCATGCGATCCGTCTCCCAAAGATGAAGGGATTCGGAATATGTTCGATACGCTCAAGTTGATCGTGCTTGCGCTTATAGTGTTTTTTGCAGCACTCGGGGCGGATTGGGCGCGCGATCCGGCTTATATGGTCCATGCCCTGCTGATCATGCTGGTGGCGGCGGGGTTGTTCTTTTGGCAGTTGCGCCGAATGCCTGTTGAGGATGCACGGCCTGCCGTGTCCATGGCGCCGCAGGGCTATATGGATGGTCCGATCCGCTATGGCGTGATTGCCACCGCCTTTTGGGGCGTGGTGGGGTTTCTGGTCGGTACCTTCATCGCCTTTCAGCTCGCCTTTCCGGCCCTCAATATCGAATGGGCGCAGCCCTATGCGAACTTTGGCCGGCTTCGCCCGCTGCACACCAGCGCGGTGATTTTCGCCTTTGGGGGCAATGCCTTGATCGCCACGTCGTTCTACATCGTGCAGCGCACCTCTTCGGCGCGGCTCTGGGGTGGGAACGCGGCGTGGTTCGTCTTTTGGGGCTATCAGCTTTTCATCGTGCTGGCGGCGACAGGCTATTTGCTGGGGGCCACCCAGTCCAAGGAATATGCCGAGCCGGAGTGGTACGTCGACATCTGGCTGACCATCGTTTGGCTAACCTACCTCGCCGTATTCTTCGGCACGATCCTGAAGCGGCGCGAGCGTCATATCTATGTCGCCAATTGGTTCTTTCTGGCCTTCATCATCACCGTGGCGATGCTGCATGTGGTCAACAACCTCGCCATCCCGGTGTCGATCTGGGGCTCGAAATCGGTGCAGGTCTTTGCGGGCGTGCAGGATGCCATGACGCAGTGGTGGTATGGCCATAACGCGGTGGGTTTCTTCCTGACAGCCGGTTTCCTTGGGATGATGTATTACTTCGTGCCAAAGCAGGCTGGCCGCCCGGTCTATAGCTACAAGCTGTCGATCATCCACTTCTGGGCGCTGATCTTTCTTTATATCTGGGCTGGGCCGCATCACCTGCATTACACCGCTTTGCCCGATTGGGCGGCGACACTGGGGATGGTGTTTTCGATCATCCTGTGGATGCCCAGTTGGGGCGGGATGATCAACGGTCTGATGACGCTCGAAGGCGCGTGGGACAAGATCCGCACCGATCCGATCATCCGCATGTTCGTCGCCTCGCTCGCCTTTTACGGCATGTCGACCTTTGAAGGGCCGATGATGTCGATCCGCGCGGTAAACTCGCTGAGCCACTACACCGACTGGACCATCGGCCATGTGCATTCCGGCGCGCTTGGATGGAACGGGCTGATCACCTTTGGCGCGCTTTACTTCCTGACGCCACGGCTCTGGGGTAGGGCGCAGATGCACTCCATGGCGGCGATCAACCTGCACTTCTGGCTCGCGACCCTTGGCATCGTTCTCTACGCGGCGTCGATGTGGGTCTCAGGCATTATGGAGGGGCTGATGTGGCGTGAGGTCGATGCCAATGGCTTCCTCGTCAACAGCTTTGCCGACACCGTCGATGCCAAATTCCTGATGTATGTGGTCCGAGGTCTGGGCGGGGTGCTCTACCTCGCGGGCGGTGCAGTGATGGTCTGGAACATGTGGATGACCATCCGCGCCCCGCAAGCCCGCCCCGTCACCGTCGCCCTGCCAGCGGAGTAAGATCAATGGCCAAGAACCCCCACAGCCCGAACTATGACCCCGCTGACGATCCCAAGGTCGTAACCGCCAGCGAAGGCGTGAAAACGGGCAAAATCCCCAACGAACTGCCGCCCGAGACGCAGACGATCACCTTTCACCAGCGGTTCGAGCGCAATGCGACCCTGCTGCTGATTGCCTCGCTCGGGGTGGTCAGCATCGGCGGGATCGTTGAAATCGCGCCGCTCTTTTGGCTGGAGAATACCATCGAAGAGGTCGACGGCATGCGCCCCTATTCGCCGCTGGAACTGGCGGGGCGGGAAATCTATGTGCGCGAGGGCTGCTATGTCTGCCACAGCCAGATGATCCGCCCGATGCGCGACGAGACCGAACGCTATGGCCACTACAGCCTTGCCGCGGAATCGATGTACGACCACCCGTTCCAATGGGGCTCTAAACGCACCGGGCCGGATCTGGCGCGGGTCGGCGGGCGCTATTCGGATGAGTGGCATGTCGATCACCTGATGGACCCGCAGTCGGTCGTGCCGGAAAGCGTGATGCCGAAATACGCTTTTCTCATGGATGCCAAGCTTGAGCCTGAGGATGTGACCGATCTGGTGGCGACCCACCGGACGGTCGGCGTGCCCTATAGCGATGAGATGATCGCGAATGTCAGCGGCGATTTCCGGGTGCAGGCCGATCCCATGGGGGACTACGACGGGCTGCTGCAACGCTACCCCGGCGCGCAGGTGCGCAGCTTCGACGGGCAGCCGGGCATCAGCGAAATGGATGGCCTGATCGCCTATCTGCAAATGCTCGGAACGCTGGTCGATTTCTCGACCTTCGTGCCCGACGCCACCCGCTGAGGAGCCTGCCATGGACACCTATTCTTTCCTGCGCGAACTGGCAGACAGCTGGGCGCTTCTGATCCTGACGTTGATCTTTCTCGGGGTCATTGGTTGGGCCTTCCGCCCCGGCGCGCGCGCCCTGCACGACGATGCCGCCGCCGTCCCATTTCGCAACGAAGAGCCTGACCAAGCCCGCCATGACGGAGCCCAGCCATGACCGACAATCGCAAGATCGACCCCGCCACCGGGACCGAGACCACAGGCCACAGTTGGGACGGGATCGAAGAGCTGAACACGCCCCTGCCGCGCTGGTGGCTCTGGACCTTTTACGCCACCGTCGTCTGGGGCGTGATCTATACCATCCTCTATCCCGCATGGCCGATGGTCTCGGGTGCTACGGCGGGGCTTTTGGGCTATTCCACCCGCGGTGAAGTCGCCGCCGAGATCGCCCGCGTGGACCTGTCGAACGCCGATCTGACGCAGAGCCTCGTGACCGTCGATCTGGCGGTGCTGAAGGACAACGAAGAACTGCACCGTTTCGCGACGCAGGCCGGGCGCTCGGTCTTTGCCGCCAATTGCTCGCAATGCCACGGCGCGGGGGCGGGGGGTGTCGTGGCCTCGGGCTACCCCAACCTTTTGGACGACGATTGGCTCTGGGGCGGCACGATGGAGGATATCGCCTATACAGTGCGCCACGGTATCCGTAACGAAGATGACCCCGACGCGCGCTTCTCTGAAATGCCGCCCTTTGACTGGATGGAAGAGGCCGATCTCGACGCCACCGTGCATTTCGTTCGCAGCCTGTCGGGGCTTGAGCATGACGCGGGCGCGGCGCGGGCGGGAGCGGAAGTCTTTGCCGACAACTGTAGCGCTTGCCATGGGGAACGCGGCCTTGGCGACCGTGAGATGGGCGCGCCGAACCTTGCCGATGCGATCTGGCTGCGCGGCGGCAGCCATGATGCGATCCTGCGGCAACTCAAAACGCCGCGCATGGGGGTGATGCCGCCGTGGCAGGCCCGTCTGGGCGAGGCCGAGGTGCGCGCTGTGACCGCCTATGTCCACGGTCTGGGCGGGGGCGAGGCTGCGGTCGATGCCGAGGGTGCAGCCGCCGATTGAGTAGGTATGACAAAATGATCTGCGGATTGATGCAGATCAAAACGGCCTGCGCCCCGCGGGTGTAGGCCGCAAGACGTAACCCCCGGAGCATACCGCCGATGTCCAACGCCGCCCCCCCGCTTTTTGCCGCACGAGAGCCGATTTTTCCCCGCCGGGTGAGCGGCTTCTTTCGCCGGTTAAAATGGGTGATCCTGATCCTCACGCTGGGGGTCTATTACGTCACCCCGTGGATTCGCTGGGACAGGGGGCCGAACCTGCCGGACCAAGCGGTTCTGGTTGATCTCGCCAACCGGCGCTTCCATTTCTTCTGGATCGAGATTTGGCCGCATGAGTTTTACTTTGTGGCCGGGTTGCTGATCATGGCGGGGCTGGGCTTGTTCTTGTTCACCTCCGCTCTGGGTCGGGTCTGGTGCGGCTATGCCTGCCCGCAAACCGTCTGGTCCGATCTCTTCATGACCGTCGAACGCTGGATCGAGGGCGACCGCAACGCCCGTATTCGTTTGCACAACGCGCCGTGGAGCCTGCGCAAGGCGCGGCTGCGGGGGGCGAAATGGCTGGTCTGGCTACTGATCGCGGTGGCCACGGGCGGGGCGTGGGTCTTTTACTTTGCCGATGCGCCCAGTCTGGCGCGCGACCTAGTGACCCTGCAAGCCGCCCCCGTCGCCTATGCCACCATTGCCGTGCTGACCGCCACGACTTTTATCTTTGGCGGCTTCATGCGCGAACAGGTCTGCATCTACATGTGCCCTTGGCCCCGCATTCAAGGCGCGATGATGGACCCCGGCACGCTGACCGTCGGCTACCGCAAATGGCGGGGGGAGCCGCGCGGCAAGGGCGGGGTAAAGCGCCAGAAAGCGGCGGCAGAGGCGATCGGCAGCGGCAATGCGGTGGCGCGCTACGGCGCGGCGCTGGACAAAAACACCGCAGGCGACCGCCAATCGCGGGATGGAGAGGTCTTGGGCGATTGCATCGATTGCAACGCCTGTGTCGCGGTCTGCCCGATGGGGATCGACATCCGCGAAGGCCAGCAGATGGAATGTATCACCTGCGCGCTCTGCATCGACGCCTGCGACGATGTGATGGCCAAGATCGGCCGCCCGCGCGGGCTGATCGACTACCTCGCGTTGGATGATGAGCCGCCTACTGCGCCCAAGGCGAGCGCCGCCGTGGCGGGACTTGGCGAAGCCCCGGCGGGGGATGTCGCCGGGGCCATCCAGCCTCCGTGGCAGCCCAAGCCGCTTTGGCAGCATGTCTTCCGCCCTCGGACGCTCATCTACACCGCCGCGTGGGCCACCATCGGTGTGGCGCTTGTCGTGGCCCTGTTCATCCGGCCCGAGATCGACATGACCATCGCCCCGGTGCGCAACCCGACCTTCGTTACCCTGTCGGATGGATCGATCCGCAACGCCTATGACATCCGTCTGCGCAACAAACATGGGGAGGCGCGGGCGTTCCGGCTGTCTCTCGCGGGGGACCATGGCTTGGGCCTCAGCATCGAGGGGGCGCCTGATCCGGTGGTTGCTGTGCCCGCCGACACCACCCGCCTGCAACGGGTCTATGTGATCGCCCCGCCGCAGACCGAAGTCGCCGCAGCGCCGCGCAGCGGTCTGCGTTTTTGGGTCGAAGATATCCGCTCAGGCGAGCGGGCCTTTGGCGATACGATTTTCAATGGAAAGGACAGCCAATGACCGCAGCAGAGTTGCAAAGGCAACGCCCCCTCACAGGCTGGCATGTGCTGGCGATCTTCGTGGGCGGCTTTTCGATCATCATCGCGGTGAACCTCGCGCTTGCGTTCAACGCGGTGCGCACCTTTCCGGGCAAGGAAACCGAGTCGAGCTACATCGCCTCGCAGAATTTCGACACGGACCGCGCGGCGCAAGAGGCTTTGGGCTGGATGGTTGAAACAAATCTGACCGCCACCGCGCTGCGCTTGGCGGTGCAGGACGCTGGAGAGGCGGTGGTACGGCCCGAGATCATCGCGGCGACACTGGGCCGTGCGACCACTGTGGCGGACGACATGACGCCTGCCTTCGCGTGGGATGGCCATGCATGGGTGGCCCCGGTCACCGCAGGCGCTGGCAACTGGAACCTCCGGATCGAGATGCGCGCCGCCGATGGCACGCTCTTTCGCCGCCGCATTTCGTTGCGGGTGACCCCATGACCGTTGCCGCCTGTCCGGGCTGTGTCGCAGCCGCCCCCTCGGCCGAGGCCGCAGCGCAGCGGGTTGCGGAGAACGACAAGGCACTTCACCTCGCCTTGCCACAGATCCGCTGCGCGGCCTGCATTGCGGGGGTCGAGGGGGTCTTGGTCCGAATGCCCTCAGTCAAAACCGCGCGGGTGAACCTTGGGGCCAAGCGGGTGCGGATCGTCCTGATGCCCGGATATGACGCCAGCGCGGCGCTTCAGGCGTTGAACGAGGCGGGCTTTGAGGCACATGAGTTGGATGCGACCGCCCTGCGCCCGGCGGGGGATGACACAGGCCGCCGTCTGCTGGCCCGTGCCGCCGTCGCGGGCTTTGCCATGATGAACGTGATGGCGGTTTCCGTCGCGGTCTGGTCCGGGGCGGGCGAAATAACGCGAGAGATGTTTCACTGGGTTTCCGCGGCCATCGCGCTGCCTGCTCTGGCCTTCTCCGCGGTGCCGTTCTTTGCCTCGGCAGGGGTCGCCCTAAGGGCCGGGCGGATGAACATGGACGTGCCGATTGCGCTGGCGATCCTGCTGGCGGCGGCCACCTCACTTTATGAAACTTTTGCCGCCACGGGGGCGCATACATGGTTCGACGCGGCGCTGTCGCTGACCTTTTTCCTGCTGGTGGGCCGCTACCTTGAGCACCGCGCAAGGGCGACGGCGCGCTCTGCCGCGGCGGAATTGACGGCGCTGGAACTGCCGCGCGCCACCCGTCTGACCGCAAAGGGCCGTGAGACGGTGGAGGTGAGCGCCTTGATGCCCGACGACCGCATCGCCCTTGCCGCCGGGGCCCGCGCGCCGGTGGACGGCATGGCCTTGGGGGCCGCGATGGTGGACCGCTCCGCCCTGACCGGAGAGGCCGACCCCGTTGCCGTAGCGGCGGGCGGGGCGATCTGTGCGGGCGAGGTGATCCTCGGCGCGCCGCTGAACCTGCGCGTCACCCGCCGCGCCGAGGACAGCACCCTGCGCCGTTTGGCGGCTCTGGTCGAAGTGGCTGAGACCGGCAAGCACCGCTACAGCGGGATCGCGGACCGCGCGGCGCGGCTTTATGCGCCGGTGGTGCATGGGCTGGCGGCGGCGGCTTTCGTCGCCTGGTGGGGGCTGACGGGGGAACTCTATCAGGCAATCGCGGTGGCCACGGCGACGCTGATCATCACTTGCCCCTGCGCCTTGGCACTGGCCATTCCAGCGGTGACGGCGGCGATGACGGGGCGTTTATTCCGCGCGGGCGTGCTGCTGAAATCCCCCACGGCGCTGGAGCGTTTGGCCGAGATCGACACGGTTCTGTTCGACAAGACCGGGACGCTGACTGAAGGCGTGGCGCGTCTGCCCGCTATTGATGCGCGCGCGGCTTCGGTGGCACTTGCCCTCGCGCAGGCGTCGGACCATCCGGCGTCACGCGCCCTGGCGGCGGCGCTGCAGGGTCATATGCCCGGCGAGTTGCGCGAATTGAGAGAGGTGCCGGGGCAGGGGATCAACGGTCTGTGGAACGGCGCGCCGGTTTCCTTGCGCCGGGGGCAGGATGGGCCAGAGCTGCAACTGCCAGACCGTTGCATCCCCCTGCCGCTGATTGAAACACCCCGCGCCGGTGCCGCAGAAGCGGTCAGCGCGCTGCAAGAGCGGGGGCTGGAGGTTGCCATGGTCACCGGCGATACCGCGCAGCGGGCGGCTATCTTGGCCCGAACATTGGGCATTGCAACGGTCCATGCCGCCGTCCGGCCTGAGGATAAGGCCGATCTGGTCCGCGATATGGCTGCGCAGGGCAGGCGGGTGATGATGGTGGGCGATGGGCTGAATGACACAGCGGCTCTTGCGGGGGCCCATGCGTCCCTTGCCCCGGCCACGGCACTGGATGCGGCGCGGGTCGCCTCGGACGGGGTGATGCTGGGCGGTGATCTATCTGCGGTGGAGGATACGTTGCGTCTGGCGCGGCGGGCGCGCAGCCGCATCCGGCAGAACTTGGCCTTGGCCGCGGCCTACAATGCGGTTGCGATCCCGGTGGCGGTCATGGGCTTTGCCACCCCGCTGATGGCGGCGGCGGTGATGTCGTCCTCCTCTATCCTCGTGGTTTTGAATGCGGTGCGCCGATGAATATCCTGATCGTTCTGATCCCCGTCTCCATCTGCCTTGGCGCGGCCGGTCTTGCGGCCTGTCTTTGGACGCTGCGCAATGGGCAATACGATGATCTGGAAGGCGACGCCGCGCGGATTTTGCTGGAGAATGGGGAGGTGCCCAATGGCGAGGACCGACAGAACCCTAGGCCGGACAAAACGGCCTGAAGCGCAAAGGGTGGGCCGAAACCCGCGCTTTTGGTTCTGTGGCAGATTGCTTTCAGTCAGCGGCCTGCGAGGCCGAGATCAGCGCGTCCATGTCCTTGATCAGGACCGTCTGAGAGGTTTCAAGCGCGATGATATTCTGTTTGCGCAGGCGGGTCAGGGTGCGGCTGACGGTTTCGATTGTCAGGCCCAGAAAATCGGCGATGTCGCCGCGTGTCATGGGCAGGGCGCAGGTGGTGTGATTGCCGATCGGCCGCCCGTTGCGCTCCGCCAGCGTGATCAGAAAGGACGCGAGTTTTTCCATTGCGGATTTGCGGGCCAGCATCATGAAGTGATCCTGCATCGCCGAGATCTCACGCAGGGCGGCGTTCAACAGCCGCTTATGCGTGTCGTTGTCTCCGCCGAAATCGTCGAGCGAATGGCGGCGGTGTGCGATCACCTCCGCCGCCTCGATCGCCTCGCAATCGCTGTGATGTAGCGCGCCATTGGGAAAGCCGATGATATCGCCCGGCAGGCCGAAGGCGATGACCTGCCGCCGCCCGTTGCCCAGCACGCGGGTCAGACGAAAGACACCCGAGGTGATCTCATAGATATGATGGGCGATGTCGCCTTCGCGAAACAGATGCGTCCCGACCGCCTGCCGCTTGCGAGGCGTCTGCGCGGCGGGGGCGCGGGGGCAAAGCTGTATCTCTGGCACTTTGACTGCGGGAGTGAACTCGTTTGATAGCGTCACGTACATGCGATCGTCCTTTCTGGGGCGCGGTCACATTCTCAGGTGTATGTCGCAGCAAGACCTGCGGTGTTGTATCCGTTTGTAACGCTTTGTCGCAGGGGGTGGTGCTGCGGGTGGTGCTCGCTTGGGTTGCGGACTATACAAGCGCAGCTTTTGTGAGTGATGGCCGTGACCGCGAAAAAAATCCTTGTTGTTGATGACGATGCCAAGATCCGAACGCTTCTGAGGCGCTGCCTTGAGAGCGATGGCTACCTTGTGACCGAGGCGCATAACGCGCAAAGCGTGCAAGCGGCCTTTGCGGCGGAAGCCTTTGATCTGGTGACCTTGGATCTCAACCTCGGCGCCGAAGACGGGCTGGACATCGCGCGTGAGCTGCAGCGCGACCATGACGTGCCGATCTTCATGGTGACGGGCAAAGACGATGTGATCGACCGGGTTGTCGGGCTGGAACTGGGCGCGGATGACTATCTGACCAAACCGTTCCATGTGCGAGAAGTTTTGGCCCGTGTGAAATCGGTTCTGCGGCGCAGTGGCAAACGCGAGGCGGGCGCGCCTGCGCCGCAAAGCGACGACCCGTGGCTCGCGCTCGATGGGTTGAAGATCAACCTCGACCGGATGCTGCTGCTGGGCCGTGACGGGCAGGAGGGTGATCTGACCACGGCTGATTTCAAACTCTTGGCCGCCTTTCTAACCCACGCGAAGAAACCGCTGTCGCGCGACCGGCTGATGGATCTGACCGACGGGCAGAACTGGGCGCCTTTGGACCGGACAATCGACAACCAAGTGGCGCGGCTGCGCAAAAAGGTCGAGCGTGATCCGGCCCGTCCACTGTTGATCAAGACGGTGCGCGGGGTCGGCTATGTGCTGACAGAAAGCCCTGCCGAAAGCGCGGATTAATCTTGCAGCAGGCTGCGGAATGCCTCGGCCAAATCCGCCTGTCTGTAGGGTTTGCGCAGGATGGCGAAGGCATGGGTCTCCTCCTCTCCGCGCAGGACGTTTTCGGAAAAGCCTGAGGTGATCAATATCCGCAGGTGGGGCATGTCTTGCGCGACCCGTTTGGCCAAGGCATGGCCCGAAAGTTCGCCGGGCATCACCAGATCGGTAAAGACCACATCGATGTCGTCGCGCCGTTGCAGGATGTCCCAAGCGGCATCGCCAGTCGTTGCCGTAACGCAGTCGAATCCCAGCGTTCTCAGCCGGGTTTCGGACAAACGCAGCACCATCGGATCATCCTCAACCAGCAGCACGCGTAGGCCAGTGCCGATGGCGGCGTGCCGCTCGGGGTCCTCACTCAATACGAGGCGCGCCCGTGCGCTGTCTTTAAGCGCCGGAAAATAGAGGCTGATCGTCGTGCCTTTGCCCAATTCGCTGTAAATCGCGATATGCCCGCCGGATTGCTTGATGAAGCCGTAAACCATCGACAGGCCCAGCCCCGTGCCCTGACCAACCGGCTTGGTCGAAAAGAACGGCTCCATCGCGCGGGTGCGGGTTTCGGGGGACATGCCTGCGCCCGTATCGGCGATCGACAGGCGGATGTAGTTGCCCATGTCGATGCCGATCTCTTGTGCGACATAGGTGTCATCAAGCTGCATGTTGCGGGTTTCCAAGGTGATCTTACCGCCCGAGGGCATGGCATCTTGGGCATTGAGGGCGATGTTCAAGACGGCGGTTTGGAGTTGGGTGGCGTCCACCTTGGCCTGCCAGAGGTCCTCGGCAAAGGCCGTCTCGACCGCGATATGGCCATGGATGGTACGCTTGAGCATCGCCACGGCCTTGGAGACTTCGGCGTTGAGGTCGATCACCGCGGCGTTCAGCGTGCTTTTGCGGGCAAAGACCATCAGACGAGAAGTCAGGTCCGCCCCGATCTCTGCGGCTTCAAGCGCGTCGGAAATCAATGCGCCGCTTTTGGCAGAGGTTTCCGACATTTCCAGCAGTTCCAGATTGCCAATCACCACCGTCAGCAGGTTGTTGAAATCATGGGCGATGCCACCGGTCATCTGGCCGATGGCGTCCATGCGTTGCGAGCGGGCGGTGGCCTCTTCGGCGGCCTTTCTGCGCGACAGATCGTGCATGATGCCGACAAAGGCGACCTCGCCAGAGATATCCGCACGGCCCACGGAAAGATGCAGCGGGAAAACACTGCCGTTGGCGCGCAGCCCTTCGACATCGCGGCCCACGCCGATGATGCGTTTCTCGCCGGTATCAAGGTGGTGGCGCAGGAAGCCGTCGTGTTGAACGGCCATATCCCCCGGCATCAACATACGCACGTTTCTCCCCACCAACGCCTCGACCGAATGGCCAAAAAGCGCCGCCGCGGCCTTGTTCACCCGCAGGATATTGCCCGCGCGATCCGCCACCACCATGGCGTCAACGGCGGCGTCCAGAAGGGCCAGCAGAACGGGGCTTTCATCGTTGATTTTCATGCGCGGGGTCCGTTTGTGGGGAGGCGGGGCAGGGCATGCGATAGCGCGGCTAAGGGCTTGGGCGCAATGGAGGGGGTGACGCTCAGGGCCGCGGCGGGTGCCTGCCCCCAGATCTCCATTACACTACCACTGGATCGCTTCCAAATAATCGAGCAGATTGGCGAAATCGGTTTCCAGCACCTCCCCATCCGCGCCGCCATTGGGGTAAACATGGCGCAGCCCAACGGCGGAAAAGTCGGGCATCGGGGAGGCAGGATCGTCTTTTGCAAGCTGGCCCATGACAAAGCGGCTGACAAATTCGCGCGGGAAATACCCGTCATTGCGCTGTTTCAGCCCAGCCAAGTCAGGCGGCACAACATCAAGCTGCAGCGACATGGGGCCAGCCCCTTCGCCCCGCGCACCGTGGCAGGCGGCGCATTCCTTTGCATAGACCCGCTGCCCTTCGCGGACCCGGTCGGCATCTTCGGAAGGCCCGTCTGAACAGGCAGCGAGAAGGGCGCAGGACAGCCCGACAAAGGCGGTTAAACAAGGGCGCATGTGCAGCAGGTCCTTTGTATCAGCGGGCATTAGTGCGACAGAAGCACGGGAAAGGCGCTTTGTTCAATCAGGCTGCGGGTCGTGCCGCCAAAAACCTTTTCGCGCAGGCGGGAGTGGTCATAGGCCCCCATGACGATCAGCTCGGCGCCGGTTTCCTTGGCGCGCTTCACGATCGCGGTAGCGATGTCCTCTCCGCCGCTTGCATATTGCTGCACCGCGACGTGGCACCCTTGGTGGGTCAACCATGCCGCGACATCTGTGCCGGGGTTTTCCCCGTCATAGGCAGAGATCGAGACCGGATCGAAGAGCGCCACAGTCACCTCCCGCGCGGTCCGCAGGCTTGGCAGAGCCGCCCGGATCGCCCGCCTGGCTGGGAGGCCCGCTTTCCATGCCACCAAGACCGATTGCGGGGCCAGAGCCGCCTGTGGGTTCGATATGTTCAGCAAGACGGGGGCAGCGGAATCGAACAGCGCGGCATGGACGATGTCTTCGAACAAGCGCGCGTCTTCGCGCAGGTCCGTCCCGATAAGCACCGCATCACAGGTCAGCCCCGCCCGCGCGACGGTGTTTCGTAGGGCCGTGGCTTCACCACAGACCGCGCGGACATCCGCGCTGGCACCTTGGTCGCTGAGATACTGCGAGAATTCCTTGCGCTGCTGTTCGACCGCGGCGCGGGCCTCCTCCACATCCGACTGCCAGCCAGCGGGAAGGGAATAGGTGCTGAGCTCTCCCACGCCCATGGAATAGACCGGAACCGGAGCGGTTTCGCTGAGCAGAAGAACGATCAGATGGGCGCCATGGGTCTGCGCCTCGCGCGCGAGGGTCTCTAACTGGTCGGGCCGGGCGTTGACCCCGAGAACGACTGTCAGTGTGGTATTTTGCATAGCGGCGCTCCTCATGTGACCGAGGCCAGTATGGGGCGGCGACGGGGAAGCTGCATTGATCTGGATCAATTGGAGGTGTGGGGATCACTTGGCGGCGGAGGTGCTGTGAAGGGGCATACGAGGGGCTAGAAAAACGCGCCAGCGCCTACTGGGGGTGAGCGATATTCAGCATATCGTCATCCATTATCGATCGGATAAAAAGTCACTACTCTCAAGGCGGTAGTGGCGGAGAGACAGGGATTCGAACCCTGGGAACCCGTGAAGGCTCAACGGTTTTCGAGACCGCCCCGTTCGACCACTCCGGCACCTCTCCGCGGGGGTCTGGGGGGCCCGTTTAGTCGCCTTTTCAGGCAGTGGCAAGAGGGGTTTTGCGCATCAAGGGAAAGTTTGGGGATTTTCATTGCGCCGGGGCTGGTACAGCCTAAGTTTAAAGGCAGAATTCCGCGAAAGGACAGCCCATGTTTCGCCAAAATAGATTGATCGCAGCCCCCTTCGTCATGGCGATGATGCTGCTTGTCGCCCTTGCCGTGCCGCTACGGGCGGCAGAGCGCGGCGCGTTGGAGCGGTTCTTGGAAGTGACCGGCTTTGACGTGGCGTTGGAGAGCATTCGCCTCTCCGCCGATTCCGCGCCCGAGATGTTGGGGTTGCAAAGCGAGGATTTCGGCTCGGAATGGTCGCGGCTGGTGCGGGATGTCTTTGACACCGAGTTGATGCACGGCATGGCGATGGATATCCTGTCTGAAACGCTGAGCGACGATCTGCTGGATCATGCCGCCGATTTCTATGCGAGCGATCTGGGCCAGCGTTTGGTGGCCGTAGAGAACAAGGCGCATATGGCCGAGGATGACGGGCTGAAGGCGGAAAGCGGTGCAGCGATTGTGGCGGGGCTTGAGCGCATTGGCTCGCCGCGATTGGAAACACTGCGGCGTTTGAATGTCGCCAGCGATGTCGAAGAGATCTCGGTCCGGGCCATTCAAGAGGTGCAGATCCGCTTCCTTTTGGCCGCCGCGGGCGCCGGGGTGATCGAATTGCAGATGGAAGAGCCTGACCTGCGCGAAGCGATGCGCGCGCAGGCCGATGAACTGGGCGCTCAGATTGCCGCGAATGCTTTGGCCAACGCGGCCTACACCTATCAATCCTTCTCAGACGACGATCTGCTCGCCTATGCCGAGGCGCTGGAGCATCCCGAGATGCAGCAGGTTTATACGCTGATGAACGCGGTCCAATATGAGATTATGGCCAATCGGTTCGAGGCCGTGGCCACCCGGCTCGCGGCGATGCAGCCCAGTCAGGACCTCTGATGCGGGCTTGGGTATTTGCGCCACTCCTGTGGCTTCTGGCTTTGCCCGCTTGGGCCGACGCGCGCATGACCGTGCTTGTCGATTTGTTGGAGCTTCGGCAAGCGGCGGTGATCCTCAGTGACGAGGGGCAGGCCCATGCCGAGATGCTGAACCAAGACATGCTGGGCGGGCAGGGCGGTCCGGGCTGGCAGATGCAGGTCGAAAGCATCCATGACGCCGGGCGCATGGTCGAAATGGTGCGCCGGGCATTGGAAGAGACGATGACCTCTGGCGAAGTCGAGCAGGCGATTGACTTCTATTCAACGGAATTGGGCGGTCGGATCGTCGGGCTGGAGAACGCGGGCCGTGCCGCCATTGCCGAGCCGGAAGTGGAGCAGATCGCGCGGGCGCACTATGGCGTATTGGCCGGGGATCATGATCCACGGGTCGCTCTGATCCGCCGCTTGATCGACGCCGCCGATATGGTTGACCGCAATGTCAGCACGGCGCTCAACAGCAATTTCCAGTTCCTGCGCGGAATGCGCGACGGTGGCGCCTTGGAAGACAGTGACGAAGACCTCTTGGCCGAGGTCGGCGCCGAGCTGGAGGCGGTTACCGAAGACACCTCTGTCTGGATGCACGCCTATCTGCTGCTGGCCTATCACCCCCTGCGCGACGCCGAGATTGCACAATATGCTCAATTTGCCGAGACAGGCGCCGGGCGTGCCCTCAACCGGGCGCTTTTCGACGGGTTTGGCCGGGCTTATGAGGATATCTCTTATGGGCTTGGACGTGCTCTGGCCCTGAATATGGTGGCCGAAAGCCTCTGACAGGGGCAGAGAATTGAGCGCGAAAACCTACTTGACTTGTCCCGCCATTCCGAAGATAAGCCCGCATCCCGGCGGGTAATCCGTCTTAGGGATTGTTTTTAATGACGCCCCATGGGCGCGCTGTTCGAGGCGGATTGGCCGGAAAGCCATCCACAAACTCCCAAGCGGGGGCCACAGAACGCGGATGACAGAAAAGGAAGACGCATGTTTGCGGTCATCAAGACAGGCGGCAAGCAATACAAAGTGCAATCCGGCGATATGCTGCGGGTTGAACGTATTGCGGCCAATGCTGGTGAAACAGTCCAGTTCAACGAAGTTCTGATGCTCGGCGGCGACAGCCCCGTGCTCGGCGCGCCTATGGTTAAAGATGCAGGCGTTCAGGCCGAAGTCGTTGACCAGATCAAAGGCGAAAAGGTTATCAACTTCGTCAAGCGTCGCCGGAAGCACTCTTCCAAGCGTACCAAAGGTCACCGTCAGAAACTGACCTTGATCAAGATCACCGACATCCTGTCTTCGGGCGCGGATAAGTCGGGCGTTGCTGCTGCCATCGGCACCGGCTCAGTAAGCGCTGCCGCTGTTGCTGCGATCACCGGCAAGTCCGATGATGCTGCAAAGCCAGCCAAGAGCAAGAAGGCCGCCGCACCTAAGGCGAAAGCCGAAAAAACCGCGCCGAAGGCCAAGAAAGCCGACGCAGGCACCGACGACCTGAAAGAGCTGAGCGGCGTTGGCCCGGCACTTGAGAAGAAGCTGCACGAAGCGGGGATCACTTCCTTTGCCCAGATCGCAGCATGGACCGAAGCGGATATCGCTGAAGTTGACGAGAAACTGTCTTTCAAAGGCCGTATCCAGCGTGAAGGCTGGGTCGATCAGGCCAAAGAAAAGACCAAAGGCTAAGGAGAGACCGAGATGGCACATAAAAAAGCAGGCGGTTCATCCCGTAACGGGCGCGACTCAGCTGGTCGTCGCCTTGGCGTGAAAAAATATGGCGGCGAAGCCGTTATCCCCGGCAACATCATCGTGCGTCAGCGCGGGACCAAGTTTTGGCCTGCAAATGGCGTTGGCATGGGCAAAGATCACACGATCTTTGCAACCGTCGACGGCGCTGTGACCTTCCACAAGGGTCTGAAAAACCGCACGTTTATTTCGGTTCTGCCACGCGCGGAGGCCGCTGAATAAGCCGTACCCCAAAGGGTTTGAAAAAATCAGGGATCGGCGATACCGCCGGTCCCTTTTCTTTTTCCGGGACATGTCCCATGCGTTTGTTTTTCAGTTCAAGGCTCGACGGCCTGTCAGATCGTTTTACCGTTCTTGGCGGGACAGGGCCGAATTTTGATAAAGTCGTTACATTCGGCAGGGAGGAATATGTCGGATGTATCAACGCCCCGAAGCGCTGTTTGCGCCTCATCGGGGCAGGGGCGGCCAGCTTGGACCAAAGCCCCCAATCCAGTCTGTTCGGAGGAGGAACATGACGATGCAGTTGGAAGCGATTGTGAACCAACCAGTTATTGAGACAAAGCGTTTTGACCTACGCCCGGTGCGCCGGTCGGATATGGGCATGATTGAGATGTATGCCAGCGACCCTCGGGTCGCCAATGCGACATCCTCTATCCCGCATCCGCTGCCGCCGGGCAGTGTCGAAGCCTATGTGACCCGCGCAATGTCGGATGACCGGGAAGAAGACGTCTGGGTCATGGATGGCACCCGCGCGGAGAGTTCCGAGGTCATGGGGGTGATCTCTCTCACCCGGCTCGACCGGAACCAGTCCGAAATCGGCTATTGGGTCGCCCCGGCGTTCTGGAACACCCATCTGGCCTCCGACGCGGTGCAGGCTTTGGTGGATGCCAACCCCTTGGGCAATGACGCGCTTTTTGCCTCTGTTTTCCATGACAACCCGGCCTCGGCCAAGGTGCTCACCAACGCAGGGTTTGTCTATCTCGGCGACGCGGAAACCTATTGCTTGGCCCGCGATGCTGCCGTACCCACATGGACCTATAGCTGCAAGCTGTAGCTCCGTTTCCCGCGCCTGAAAGGCAAGACCATGAAGTTTCTCGACCTGTGCAAAGTCTATATCCGATCCGGTGCCGGGGGCGGCGGCTGTGTGTCGTTCCGACGCGAGAAATACATCGAATATGGCGGTCCGGATGGCGGCGATGGCGGCACCGGCGGCTCGGTTTGGGCCGAGGCAGTGGATGGGCTGAACACGCTGATCGATTTTCGCTATCAGCAGCACTTCTTTGCCAAGAACGGGCAACCCGGCATGGGCAAACAGCGCACCGGCAAGGATGGCGATGACATCATCCTGCGTGTGCCCGTCGGCACGGAGATCCTCGACGAGGATCAAGAAACGGTCATCGCGGACCTGACAGAGCTGGGCCAGCGCGTCCAGCTAGCGCGTGGTGGCAATGGCGGCTGGGGCAACCTGCACTTCAAATCCGCCACCAACCAAGCGCCGCGCCGCTCAAACCCGGGCCAAGAGGGCGTCGACCGTACGCTCTGGCTGCGGCTCAAGCTGATCGCCGATGTGGGGCTTTTGGGTCTGCCGAACGCGGGTAAGTCGACCTTCCTCGCCACGACATCGAACGCGCGGCCAAAGATTGCGGATTACCCTTTCACCACGCTGCACCCGAACCTTGGGGTGGTTGGTGTCGATAACACAGAATTCGTCGTAGCCGATATTCCCGGCCTTATCGAAGGCGCTTCCGAAGGGCGCGGGCTGGGCGATCTTTTCCTAGGCCATGTCGAGCGTTGCGCGGTGTTGCTACACCTGATCGACAGCACGTCCGAGACTGTGGCGGAAGATTATCACACCATCATCGGCGAGCTGGAAGCCTATGGTGGCGATCTGGCGGAAAAGCCGCGCGTCACGGTGTTGAATAAAGTTGATGCGCTGGATGAAGAAGAGCGGGCAAGTCGTTTGAGTGAATTGGAAAAAGCTTGCGGCGGCGAGGTGATGATGATGTCCAGTGTCGCCGGTGAAGGCGTGACCGAAGTGTTGCGGACCCTACGCCAAAACATCGATGACGACCGCCTGCGCTTCCGCACCACCGAGGAAGACACGCCTTGGCAACCCTAAGCACCGCCCGCCGTGTCGTTATCAAGATCGGCTCCGCCCTTTTGGTGGACCGCGACAGCGGTAATTTGCGCCGGGACTGGCTGACCGGATTGGCGCAAGATGTATTGTGGCTCAAAGGGTTGGGCTGCGACGTTGTACTGGTTTCCTCGGGCTCCATCGCACTTGGACGGGGTGTCTTGGGCCTCCCGCCGACTGTCTTGGCGCTGGAGCAAGCACAGGCGGCGGCGGCTGTCGGGCAAATCCGCCTCGCGCGAGCTTACGAAGAGGTGCTCGCCCCCCATGGCATCACGACCGCGCAGGTCTTGGTCACGCTGGAAGACAGCGCCAACCGTCGCCGATACCTCAACAGCCGCGCCACGCTTGAGCAGTTGCTTTCGCTCGGCGTCGTGCCGATCGTGAATGAGAATGACACGGTGGCGACCGATGAAATCCGCTTTGGCGATAACGACCGTCTCGCGGCGCAGATCGCGGTGACAGTGGGGGCGGACCAGTTGATCTTGCTTTCCGATGTGGATGGGTTCTACAGCGCCAATCCTTCGCAGGATCCCACCGCGCAACGCTATGAGGTGATCGACAGCATCACGCCCGAGATTGAGGCGATGGCGGGCGATGCCGGGTCGGGTTTGTCCAAAGGTGGCATGAAGACCAAACTGATGGCCGCGCGCACGGCGACCACGGCAGGCTGCGCGATGGCGATCACCGATGGTTTCGTCTCGCGCCCGCTCACTGCGCTTGAAGGTGGGGCGAATGCCACGTGGTTCAGCGCGCAGAGCGATCCGCAGGCCGCGCGCAAACGTTGGATCGCCGCGATGAAACCGCGCGGGGCGGTCACTGTGGACGCCGGCGCGGTCGCGGCCCTGGCGCGGGGCACATCGCTGTTACCCGCGGGGGTGACGGCTGTCGAAGGCCGTTTTGAGCGCGGTGACAGCATCGCCATGTACGACCCGGCGGGGCATGCCGTGGGCCATGGTCTCAGCCGCTATTCCGCCGAAGAGATCGGGCAGATCAAGGGCCACAAAAGCGCAGAGATCGAGTCCCTGCTGGGCTATCCCGGGCGGGCGGCCTTGATTCATCGGGACGACATGGCGCTCTAGGCGCGCGCGAGATTAAGACAGGGGCATAAGGCTATGAGTGACATCGAAAATATCTCTAAATTGATGGCCGATATCGGGGCCCGCGCCCGCGCCGCAGCAGCGCGTCTGGCAAGCGCCACGGCAGAGCGTAAACATGCCGCATTGATCAGCGCCGCCGACGCCGTTTGGAAGAACCGGGCCGAGATCATCGCCGCCAATGCGCAGGATCTCGACTTTGGTCGCGATAAGGGACTGTCGGATGCGATGATGGACCGGCTGATGCTGGACGAAGACCGCATTCGCAGCATGGTCGACGGGCTGCGCTCGGTCGCGGAACAGGCCGACCCAGTGGGAGAGATCATCGCCGAATGGGACCAGCCTTCGGGGCTAAACATCCAGCGTGTTCGGACCCCGCTTGGCGTGATCGGCGTGATCTATGAATCGCGTCCGAATGTAACGGCAGACGCGGGGGCGCTTTGCCTCAAGGCCGGTAACGCGGTGATCCTGCGCGGCGGGTCTGAGAGCTTTCATTCTTCCCGCGCCATCCACGCCTGCCTGCAACAGGGGTTGCGGGATGCGGGCATGCCCGAGGATGCGGTGCAACTGGTGCCCACACGCGACCGGGCGGCGGTGCGTGAAATGCTAACCATGACCGATACCATCGACGTGATCGTGCCGCGGGGCGGCAAGGGTCTTGTTGGGTTGGTACAGCGTGAGGCGCGCGTGCCGGTCTTTGCCCATCTTGAAGGGATCGTGCATATCTATATCGACGCCGAGGCCGACCCTGAGAAAGCGCTTAAAGTGGTGCTGAACGCCAAGACACGGCGCACGGGAATCTGCGGCGCGGCGGAGTGTTTGCTGATCCACGAGGGTATCGCCAAGACCATTGGCAAAGGTGTGATCCGGGCCTTGATCGATGCCGGTGTCGAAGTGCGCGCCGATGCGGCACTGCAGGATATCCCCGGCACGGTTCCGGCGAGCGAGACGGATTGGGGGCAAGAGTACCTCGACATGATCGTGGCGGCGCGCGTCGTGCCCGATGTCCAGGCCGCCATGGCCCATATTCGCCAGTACGGGTCGGGCCATACGGACTGCATCCTGACCGAGAACACTGAGACAGCGACGGAATTCTTCAGCGGGTTGGACTCGGCGATTCTGATGCACAACGCCTCCACTCAATTCGCGGATGGGGGAGAGTTTGGCATGGGTGCGGAGATCGGCATCGCGACGGGCAAACTGCACGCCCGCGGCCCCGTCGGTGCGGCGCAGTTGACGAGCTTTAAGTACCTCGTTCGGGGCGCGGGAACGGTGCGCGGCTGACCCTTAGAAAGACAGGGTGAGGACCGTGTCAGCGCTGTCTACTGTGATTTCTTTCCCCTGCGCTTGGGCCAAAATGGGCAAGAGCGCGAATTGGACCTGTGCAGGTTGTAGCGACTGGTCTGGATTCGGCTGAGACAATAGCGCCCAAAGTGCGGGGTCTATCGCGATCTTGTCGGCTTCGGCATGCAGACGCCATTGGCCAGCCTCTACGATAATGGTGATCCGCCCGCCATGGTGCAAAGCCGTCTCCATACAAAGCAGCGACAGGAACGCCAATCGCACGCAGTTGCGCGATTGGGGGCTTGTGATCTGCCAGTCGATCTCAACCCGTGAGGCGGTATAGAGATCGCGCAGGATCGATGTCACTTCATTCTGGCCCATGGTCTGATCGCCAGCGGCCCCGAAAGCAATGCGGAAAAACCGGATACGGGCCGAGGCGCTTTCGACACTTTGGCCGATCAGGGCAAGCTCTGGCCCCGGTGCGGCCCCGGTGCCAGCCATTTCAAGCAGTTCAAGCCCGTTGTTGATGGCGCCGATTGGCGATATTAAGTCGTGGCAGATGCGGCTGCCGATCAGCGCGGGCAGGTCGATGTTAAATTGGTCCATGGTGGCCCCTTAGGATGATTGGAAACGGCATGGATGATCTGAACGCGCTGCTGACGCCGGGCATGCTGGTCATGCACCCGCAGCATCCCGAATGGGGCACGGGCCAAGTGCAAAGCAACATCGGCGGCAAGGTGACGGTCAACTTTCGTGACCAGGGTAAGGTGGTCATAGACAGCTTTCGTTTGGAATTAATGCCGGTCTTTGATGAGGGATGACCCTTTCCAAATCCTTAATGGTGGAAGAAATTTTCTTTGAAGCAACCAGAGGGAGAGTAGCCGGTTTTCGCTTTCCTTGCAACTGTTGCGCCTTGCCAGCCGATTGCCTATCAGGCGAAGACTTTCATTTCGGGCATAGGATTGGCCGATGCCGCGGGGCGTTGCAGCAGATTTTCAAGTCAGACTGGCGCAGACGGACGCTGATGTGCAGGCCGCGCAGCGGCTCCGCTATGATGTCTTCGTGCAAGAGCTGGGCGGCGGCGGGCCGATGGTCGATCACACCGCCGGGCTGGAGCAAGACCGGTTCGACCCCTACTTTGATCATCTGCTTTTGACTGATCTGCGCAATGGCGAGCTTGCGGGCGTTTACCGGGTGATGCGCGGGGATATGGCCGCGCGGGCAGGCGGGTTCTATTCAGAGACGGAATACGATCTGACACCGCTGAAGAATTCGGGACGTAAACTATTGGAATTGGGGCGGTCTTGCCTTGATCCTGCCTATCGCGGTGGCACGGCGATGCACCACCTTTGGGCCGCGCTCGGGCGCTATGTGGCCGAGCATGAGATCGAGGTTCTGTTCGGCGTGGCAAGTTTTCACGGCACGGATACGGCCGCCTTGGCCGAACCGCTTTCGCTGTTGCATCATCGGCACTTGGCGCCCGCAGACCTGCGCGTGCGCGCCAGTGAAATCACACCGATGGACCTGATCCCTGAGGCCGAGCTTGACCGGCGCAAAGCCATGCTGGCCGTGCCGAGCCTGATCAAAGCCTATCTCCGGCTGGGCGGCACCGTGGGCGAGGGGGCCTATATCGACCGTGCCTTTAACACCACGGATGTCTGCCTGATCCTAGACACGAAACAAATGAGCGCGCGTCAGGCGCGGTTCTATGGCGGAGGCGCAGGATGACCACGACTTGGGACAGTGACCAGCCACCGCCCAAGCGGCACCTGACCCTTTGGGGGATGTTGCGCGTGGCGCTGCGCGGTGTGCTCTTGGCGCTTTTTGTTTTTGGCGGGCTGGTGGTCTTGTTGCTGTTGCGGCTGATCGAGCGGCCAATTTTCGGCCTGCACCGGCCCATCACGCCCCATATCACGCAAATGGTATGCCGAGCCGCATTCTGGGTGCTTGGCATGCGCTTTGTCAGGCGGGGCACCCCGATGGAGCGGCGCGGCGCGGTGGTGGCCAACCATACGTCGTGGCTGGATATTTTCGCGCTGAACGCGGCCAAACGGATCTATTTCGTCTCCAAATCCGAAGTCGCGGGCTGGCCCGGCATCGGCTGGTTGGCGCGGGCGACGGGGACGGTCTTTATCCGCCGCGACCGGGCCGAGGCGCGCAGCCAGACAGAGGTTTTTCGGACGCGGCTGTTGGCGGGGCATAAGCTGCTGTTCTTCCCAGAGGGCACCAGCACCGACGGGCTGCAAGTGCTGCCCTTCAAAGCAACCCTTTTTGAGGCTTTTTTCGACCCGGCCTTGCGTGACGAGATCGCGGTTCAGCCGGTGAGTGTGATCTACCATGCGCCTCAGGGCGAAGACCCGCGATTTTATGGATGGTGGGGGGATATGTCATTTGGGGCGCATCTGCTGACGACACTGGCCGCGCGAAAACAGGGTGCGGTCGAGGTGGTCTATCACCCGCCGCTCCCGGTGGCCGATTTCGCCGGGCGCAAGGCACTGGCGCAACATTGCGAGGCGATCGTGCGGGCAGGGCATGCTGATCCCCGGTCGGGCCTGCAATAAGCCCCTTGCGCTGCGGCGCGCGCTGGCATATATGCGCACCACTTGAACCCGCAGTCGGGGTTGGGCCTTTTGGGGAGAAATCCCAAAACGTCCGCCGGTTGGCAGCATGACGCTGTCATACCCCCGATGAGGCTAAACCGGAAAGGTATAAAGACATGGCTCTTCCTGAGTTCTCCATGCGCCAGCTGCTTGAAGCAGGCGTGCACTTTGGTCACCAGACACAGCGCTGGAACCCCCGCATGGGCCCGTACATCTACGGCGCACGCAACGGCATCCACATCATGGACCTCACGCAAACCGTTCCTATGCTGGACGATGCGCTGAAAGTGATCCGTGACACCGTCGCCAAAGGCGGCAGCGTTCTCTTCGTTGGCACCAAGCGTCAGGCTGCTCAGCCGATCGCCGAAGCCGCAGAGAAATGCGCACAGTATTACATGAACCACCGTTGGCTCGGCGGCACGCTGACCAACTGGCAGACTGTTTCGCAGTCGATCAACCGTCTGAAAAACATCGATGAACAGTCCGAGCGCGGCTTTGAAGGCCTGACCAAGAAAGAGCGTCTTGGTATGGAGCGTGACCAGTACAAACTGGAAGCATCGCTGGGCGGCATCCGCGAAATGGGCGGCCGTCCTGACCTGCTTTTCGTCATCGACGTGAAAAAAGAAGCACTGGCCATCGCCGAAGCCAACAAACTGGGCATCCCAGTTGTGGCCGTGGTTGATACCAACTGCTCGCCCGACGGCGTTGACTACATCATCCCCGGCAACGACGACGCGGCCCGCGCCATCTCGCTTTACTGCGATCTGGCATCGCGCGCTGCTCTCGACGGCATGTCCGCTCAGCTGGGTGCGGCAGGCGTTGATCTGGGCGCCATGGAAGAAGCCCCCGAAGAGGAAGCCGTAAGCGAAGAAAGCACCGGCGTCGAAATCGGCAACGCATCCGAAGAGACCGTGCATGACGATGCCATGGGCAAAGACGCGCCGCTGGACATCGAATCCAAGAAAGAGACCGTCGCAAAAGCCGAAGGCTAAGCGTCACGGACCTGAAACACGGGGCAGGGTAACCTGCCCCGATTTCCACCAGTAGCGGGCCTTGGGCCTGCACCCGATTTCCAAAGGAGAACCAAGAGATGGCAATCACAGCATCCATGGTCAAGGAACTGCGCGACAGCACCGGCGCAGGCATGATGGACGCCAAGAAGGCACTGACAGAAAGCAACGGCGACATGGAAGCCGCCGTTGACTGGCTGCGCACCAAAGGTCTGGCCAAAGCGGCGAAGAAATCCGGCCGTACCGCAGCCGAAGGTCTTGTGGCTGTTAAGGTCGAAGGCAGCCGCGGTGTTGCGGTTGAGGTGAACTCCGAAACCGACTTCGTTGGCAAGAACGCCGAGTTCCAGTCCATGGTCAGCAACATCGCCGATGCAGCGCTGAAAGTGGACGATGTCGAAGCGCTGAAAGCGGCTGAGATCAATGGCAAATCCGTTGAAACCACGCTGACCGACGCCATCGCCAAAATCGGCGAGAACATGTCCCTGCGCCGCATGCAGAGCATCGAAGGCGAGACCGTTGTCTCTTACGTGCACAACGCAGCCGCGCCCGGCATGGGCAAGATCGGTGTTCTGGTCGCCATGAACGGTGGCAACGAAGAACTGGGCAAGCAGATCGCGATGCACATCGCCGCTGTGAATCCTGCATCGCTGTCCGAAGCTGATCTGGACCCAGCCGTGGTCGAGAAAGAAAAGCAAGTTCAGATGGACATCGCCCGTGAAAGCGGCAAGCCCGAAGCCGTGATCGAGAAAATGATCACCGGCCGGATGCAGAAGTACATGTCTGAAGTGACGCTGGTGAACCAGTCCTTCGTTGTGAACCCTGACTTGACCGTCGGCAAAGCTGCCGAAGAAGCGGGCGCGACCATCACCGGTTTCGTGCGTCTGGAAGTTGGCGAAGGCATTGAGGTCATCAAAGAAGACTTCGCAGCAGAAGTGGCAAAAGCCGCGAAAGGCTAAGCCTTTTCGTCATGCTGAATATGGGGCGGCGCATTCCAATGCGCCGCCCTTTTTCGTTGGAGGGATACGCATGGCGGCGCTGCCAATGCGCAGCGCGGGGGCCGTGAACGAAGAGTATCTGGGGATGGGTCGGGATCCGGTCAGCCAGGTGAAAAATAAACCTGACTGAAACCGGCGGACCAAAAAGCGCCTTGGTATTACAAGGATTTAGAGCCCGTCGTACCGTTGATGCGAACACCCGCGATACTGGCGGACCATGGCCATCTACTACCTGAGGTGCCAGTAAGGTATTCCATACCCTAATATATTACGGATCCATCACAAACATCTGGTTCGCAAAAGCGGCCTTCAGCACCGCCTGAGCTGTCGTCTCAACCGACAGCGCCTCTCGGGCGAGGCGAAGGTGTTTTTCGACGGTGGGGGCTGTCAGACCCATCAACAGGGCGATGTCCTGCGTTGTTTTGCCATCTCCGACCCATTGCAGCACCTCCAACTGGCGCCGCGTGAGGCTACGGTTGGGGCTGCTATAGGGCAGGGACAGGATTTTTAGGTGTGCGATTTCATTCATCAACTGAATGTCGGCGCCATGCTCGTCCCAGATTGCATCGACCTCGTCTTGGGTCAGGCCACGCCGTGCCGTCAAGGCGATCGCGCCTTTGGACCGCGCCGAGATTGAGCGGAAACTGATCGTGTAGCCCGCGGTCACCTCCATCCGCGCGTTGAAATCAACCACCCGTTTCTCGGACTCCGACAGGTCATCGCCATGCGTGATCTCGGGCAGGGCGCCCCAGCTACAAGCGCCTTCGTTGTTCAGCGCCCATCTGAGCATAGGCGCGTTGAAGTACAGCCCGCTATGAAGATAGCCGTTAAGATACTCCGGGCTTTGATTGCTCAGAATAACAAAATCCGCCGGATCCCCCAGCGATGTCGGCGTTCGGTAGCGCGTAAACCCGTAGATCAGCCGGTCAAACCCATAGTCAGCCATCTGTCGTGTATGGGCATCCCAGAGTTCTTCGATTGTCGGGCTATGCGCGATTTGATGAAGATAATCGCGCAAATTCATTAGCTTACAATGCAACGTTGAAGGGCTTGGATGGCCAAAACATAGCCGTGTACACCGAAACCGCAGATTTGTCCGATGGCCACAGGGGCGATGTAGGACCTATGGCGAAAGCTCTCACGGGCATGGATATTACTCAAATGCACTTCGACCACAGGGAGTTCGACCGAGGCAATGGCATCCATCAGCGCGATCGACGTATGCGTATAGGCGCCAGCATTCAGAATGATACCAGCATGTTGGCCACGGGCTTCATGGATCAAATCGATCAACGCGCCTTCGTGATTGGACTGCGCAAATTGCATCTCCAATTCCAGGCGCGCAGTTTCCGCCGCGCAGAGAGCCTCAACATCCGCCAAGGTCGTCTTGCCATAGACCTCAGGCTGTCGCGTGCCCAATAGGTTCAGGTTCGGGCCGTTCAAAATAAGTACAGAGGCCATAATCACTCGCTTTAAAACATCTAGATAGTGTTAGCGGAGCGAAACTGGCGCTGTCCAGCGTCAGGTGGCATTGAGGTGCTACTGTGGCGAGAAGATCGCAACAACGGGGCCAATACCGTAATATGTAAAACTCATAATCAGTATTATGTAGATAAATGGCTTCCTAAGGATGAACAGAATGCCTTAGCCCAAAGCATAACCCGCGCCCCGCACAGTGCGGATCGGATCACCACCGCCTTCACGGGTTAACGCCTTGCGCAGTCGTGCAATGTGAACGTCCACAGTGCGCGTGTCGACATAGATATCGCGGCCCCAAACGTGGTCGAGCAACTGGTCGCGGCTGAACACGCGGCCGGGTTTCTCAAGCAGCGTTGTCAGCAGCCGATATTCTGTTGGCCCCAGTTTCAGTTCATTGCCCGCACGGCTTACGCGATGGCGTTCTGGATCAAGCTGGATGTCATCGAAGCTGAGCAGCGCGCCTGCGGCTGCTGGTCGCGTGCGCCGCAACTGCGTACGGACCCGCGCCATGAGTTCGCGCAGATTGTATGGCTTGATCACATAGTCATCCGCGCCGGTCTCAAGGCCCCGCACGGTGTCCACTTCCTCGGATCGCGCCGAGAGCATGATGACCGGGATATGCCGGGTGCTCTCTCGCGACTTCAGCTGGCGGCAGACTTCGATGCCGCTCATTAAGGGCATCATCCAATCGAGGATTACCAGATCAGGTGCGGCCTCTGACACCAGCAACATGGCTTCTTCACCATCCTCGGCGCGCCGCACCTCAAAGCCTTCGGCTTCGAGGTTGTAGGCCAATACCTCACGTTGCGCGGGTTCGTCTTCTACCAGCAAAACCTGTGGCCGGGTCACGTCCATGGTTTCAGTCCTTCGTGGTGATCGAGGTGCGGTCGGCCTTGGGCCTGTCGTCCTCAGGCGTCTCACCGGTCACCAGATAGACGACTTGTTCGGCGATGGCGGTCACATGGTCACCCATACGCTCGACGTTTTTGGCGATGAAATGCAGGTGCATGCAGGCGGTGATGCTGCGCGGGTCTTCCATCATGAAGGTCAGGAATTCACGGAACAGCGCATTATACATCTGGTCGACATCTTCGTCGCGGGTGATCACGTCACGCGCAAGATCGGCGTCGCGCTGGATATAGGCGTCAAGCGCGTCTTTCAGCATCGCCTCAACTGCGCCGGCCATGCGGCGGATCGCACCGGTGCTGTCGCTGACTGGCTCCATCTGGTTCAGCACGTTGCTGCGCTTGGCCATGTTTTTCGCATAGTCGCCAATACGTTCGAGGTTGGCGCTAATCTTGATGACACTCAATGTCAGCCGCAGGTCAATCGCCGTGGGCGCGCGCAAAGCGATGACGCGGGCGGCGCTTTCGTTGATCTGCTCTTCCAGCCCGTCGATGGCCTTGTCCCCTGCCCGCACCTCATTGGCGAGCTCTTCGTCGCGGGTTTCAAGTGACTGTGCGCCACGGCGGATGGCGTCTTCGACCAAGCCGCCCATTTTGAGGATCTGGGCCTGAACCGCTTCCAGATCGCGGTCGAATGCTGATGCAATGTGTTGATCTGACATGATATTATCCAATACGGCCGGTGATATAGCTTTCGGTGCGCGGGTCTTGGGGGCGCGTGAAGATGTCGTCGGTGTCGCCAAATTCCACAAGGTTGCCGAGGTGGAAGAAGGCGGTTTTCTGGCTCACTCGCGCGGCCTGTTGCATGGAGTGTGTGACGATCACGACGGAGTAGTTCTGACGCAATTCGTCAATCAATTCCTCGACTTGCGCGGTGGCGATCGGGTCGAGTGCGGAGCATGGTTCGTCCATCAAAAGTACTTCTGGCTCCGTGGCCACGGCGCGGGCAATGCAGAGGCGTTGCTGTTGTCCACCCGACAGGCCGGTGCCCGGCGCGTGCAGACGGTCTTTCACCTCGTTCCAGATTGCCCCACGGCGCAGCGCTTGCTCGACGATATCGTCCAGATCTGCCTTGTTGCGCGCCAGCCCGTGGATGCGCGGGCCATAGGCGACATTGTCATAGATCGACTTGGGGAACGGGTTCGGCTTTTGGAACACCATGCCCACCTTGGCGCGCAGCTGCACCGGATCGACGCGCTTGTCATAGATGTCTTCGCCGTCGATACGGATGTCACCGGTCACGCGGGCCGCATCAATTGTGTCGTTCATCCTGTTGATACAGCGCAGAAAAGTCGACTTGCCGCAGCCCGAGGGCCCGATAAAGGCGGTCACGGTTTTGTCGTTGATGTCGATGTCCACGTCGCGAATGGCGTGGCTGTCACCGTAGTAGACCTGCACATTGCGGGCCGCGATCTTGACGGGTTGGGTTGTCACGTCACTCTCCGAATATCTGTTGTCTTTCATGGGTCCCGTCCTTTGTTTACCAGCGTCGCTCAAAGCGGCGGCGCAGCAGCACGGCGATGGCATTCATCGAGATCAGGAACACCAGCAAGATGATGATACCGCCCCAAGCGCGTTCATAGAAGGCCGGGTCGGCGCGTTTGGCCCATTCGTAAATCTGGGCCGGCATGGCGGAGTTCGGGGACATCAGCCCTTCGGCGATGCTTTCCGGTGGGTTGGAGGCGATGAAGCCGACCATGCCGATCAGCAGCAAAGGTGCCGTTTCGCCAAGGGCTTGCGCCAGCCCGATGATGGTGCCGGTCAGAATACCTGGCGCGGCCAAGGGCAGCACATGGTGAAAGACCGATTGCATCTTCGAGGCCCCTACCCCAAGCGCCGCATCACGGATCGACGGCGGCACGGATTTCAGCGAAGCGCGGGTCGAGATGATGATCGTCGGCAGGGTCATCAGTGTCAGCACCAGACCACCGACCAAGGGGGCGGAGTTCGGCAGGTGCATATAGTTGATAAATACCGCAAGGCCGAGGATACCAAAGACGATCGACGGCACCGCAGCGAGGTTGCTGATGTTCACCTCAATGATGTCGGTGATCCAGTTCTTGGGGGCGAATTCTTCGAGGTAAATCGAGGCCGCAACACCGATGGGCAGCGCCAGCACCAGCACCACCAGCATCATGGCAAAGGAACCGATCATCGACACCCCCATGCCCGCCGCTTCGGGCCGCGCGTCAGAGGCGTCGGCGCCCGTGATGAAGTCGATGTTAAAGCGCTTTTCGAGGCTGCCGTCAGCAATCAAAACATCTACAAAATCAAGCTGTTCGGCGCTGATGTTCTTGTCATTGGCGATGCTTTCGCGGGTCACACGGCCCTTGAGGTAGCCATCGACGCGGCTGTTGGTCAGGAACTCGAACTCGGCGGCGGTCCCGATCAACTCTGGGCTCGCCAGAACATGATCGCGAAGCTGTGCAGCGGCGTCTTTCGACAGGATGTCAGCCATGTCTTTCGACTTGAGATCAGTCTCGATCCCCGCCGCTTCGACCTTGTTTTCAAAGGCCGCTTTCAGCAAAGGCGAATAGCCGAAGGTCGAGACCTTTTTAATGTCTTCCAGATCACGGTTGCCGTTCTTGTCGAGCTTGTCCTCCAGAAGTGGCACGGAAAGCGTCACATAGGTCTGCTGGAACGCGCCGGTACCGCGGGAGATGATGGTGAAAAGCAGCGTCAGCAGCATCAGTAGGCCGATGACGATGGCAATGATCCCATAGAGCTTGAAACGGCCCTCGGCGGCGTTGCGGCGTTTGGTCCGCCCGTCTTGCACCAGCAGGGACGCACCGCGCGGGTCTGCAAAAGGGGCTGCGGGGTTGGGGATATCGCTCATTCGTACTGCTCCCGGTATTTACGCACGATGTAGAGGGCCAGCACGTTCAGGCCCAAGGTCAGGACGAAGAGGGTCAGGCCAAGGGCAAAGGCCACCAGTGTTTCTGGGCTGGCGAAATCGCTGTCCCCGGTCAACTGGCTAACGATGCGGGTGGTGATGGTGGTCATGGCTTCCAGCGGATTGGCCGAGATGCGGGCGATGGCCCCTGCCCCCAGCACGACGATCATCGTCTCACCGATGGCGCGGCTGGCGGCCAGCAAAACGGCCCCGACGATGCCCGGCAAAGCGGCGGGGATCACGACCTGACGGATTGTCTCGGACTGCGTTGCACCCAAGCCGAAGGAGCCGTCGCGTAGCGACTGGGGCACCGCGTTGATGATGTCGTCCGACAGGGAGGAGACGAAAGGGATCAGCATGATGCCCATGACCAAACCAGCGGTCAGCACCGAGGTCGCGCCAGACATCCAGTCAACGCCCAGCAGCCCTGCATCCCCCCGGCCAAAGACCTGCACAAGGAACGGCCCAACCGTCAGCAGCGCGAAGAGACCGTAAACGATGGTGGGGATACCAGCGAGGATCTCCAGCAGCGGCTTGGCTGTGGCGCGCACTTTGGGACCGGCATATTCACTTAGGTAAATCGCCGCGAAAAGCCCGATGGGCACAGCCACCAGCAGCGCAATGAAAGAGATATAGAGCGTCCCCCAAAGCAGCGGCAGGATCGACAGGTCACTGTCCCCGCGGAAATTCGGCGCCCACGACGAGCCGAAGAAGAAATCGGTCCACGGATGCAGATTAAAGAAGTTGATCGTCTCGAACAGCATCGACAGCACAATGCCCACGGTGGTGAGGATCGCGAGGGAGGCCGCAAGGATCAGCAGCGCTTTGATGCCACCCTCGACTCGGTTGCGCGCGCGGAATTCGGCATCGGTTTCGCGCAGCACCAGAAAAAGCGCGATCAAGGCGATGAGTGCGACGACAATGTTGCGCCAAAAATTGCCCGTGGCCGTCATCTCGCGGTAGGCCTGCGCGGCGGCGAGGACTTCGGGGCTGATCTCGGCCCCGATGGCGACGCCGCGTTCGGCCAGCCATGCGCGCAGATCGTCCGCGGCAGATAGGTCCGTTGCGTCGCCCGCGCTGAGAGCGCCGGCAGAAACCGCCGCATCCAGCCCATCGGCCAACCGGCGTACATCGCTCATGATCAGGTTAACAGAAGACCCTTCGGGCACAGCCTCGGCAGGGATCATGTCGACCACCGAAGATTGCACCAGCATCGGCTGCACCAGCAGCCAGAGGCCCAGAACCAAAAGCGCGGGCACTGCCACGCTCATCACCGCGTTATAGCCGTAATAGCTTGGCAGCGAATGCAGATTGCGGCTGTCGCCTTGGGCAGAGGCCAAAGCCCGCCGCCGCGCAAGAAAGTAGCCGCCCAGTGCCAAAGCCGCGATCAGGATGACCAGTGGCAGCACCGCGCCTGTTGTCAGTATTTGTCCCACATGTCCCCCGGTGGATCAAAAAGCGAAAAACCGGGGGCAGTTGCCCGCCCCCGGCGTCGTTTAGGTTAGGTTTAGGAACCGCTGCCCATGACGGTCTCGTCGGCAACCACGGACTGGGTGTCGGCCAGCTCGGGGTCGGACACCAGACCGTATTCGGCCAGCGGGCCGTCGGGGCCAGCAACTTCGTCCGCGACGAAGAACTCAGCGTATTCTTTCAGACCGGGGATCACGCCGATGTGGGCTTTCTTGACGTAGAAGAACAGCGGGCGCGACACGGGGTAGTCACCCGAGGCGATGCTCTCGGTGGTTGGCTCAACGCCGCCCATGGTGGCAACCTGCAGCTTGTCGGTGTTGTTCTCATAGAAGGCCAGACCAAAGACGCCGATGCCGTCTTGGTTGCTTTCGATGCGTGCCAGCGTTTCGGTGTAGTCGCCGTCGATGTCGACGGATTTACCATCGGTGCGCAGGCTGATGCACTCTTTCTCGGCGGCTTTCTTGTCGCCGTCCGCCGCTTCGAGGAAGGCCTCAAAATCGCCGGTTTCTTCGCAACCCGCGAGGATCACCTTGTCTTCGAACACTTCGCGCGTGCCGTGCTTGGTGCCGGGAACGAAGGCTTGGATCGGCTGGGCGGGGAAATCGGGGTTGACCTGATCCCAAGTTGTGTAAGGGTTTTCAGTCACTTCGCCGTCTACGACAACCTTGGCGCTCAGGGCTTTGTACCAATCGACCGGCGTGAACTCAAAAGTTTCGCCGTTGATGTCGGAGGCAAAGACGATGCCGTCATAGCCGACGCGCACTTCGATGATGTCGGTCACGCCGTTTTCGGCACAGGCCGCCACTTCGGCTTCTTTGATCTGGCGCGAGGCGTTGGCCACGTCGATGGTGTTCTCGCCCACGCCTTCGCAGAAACGCTTGAGGCCAGCCGAAGAGCCGCCCGATTCCACGACCGGTGTCGGGAAGTCAAAGTTTTCGCCGAAGGCTTCGGCGACGATGGAGGCATAGGGCAGCACGGTCGAGGAACCGGCAACCTGTACTTGGTCACGCGCGGCAGCGGCAGTTGCGGATACGGCGGCAATCGCCAGGGCGGAAGTGGTGAGTTTTGCGAGTGACATGATATCTCCTGTCAGATGCGAATTGGTGACCACCCCATGGTGATCTGCGCCCCGTCTATGAAGGCGGTGCTGTGCTTTTGTGACAGCAACGTTACAGTTTCATGACAGTCGGCCTGAATCACCAAATTTCTGCAAAATTTAGTCAGATTCCGTTTTCATCGGCAAAATCACGCGGAATTCGGCCCCTTGGCCGGGGGTGCTGGTCACCTTAAGCCGCCCGCGGTGGCGATTCATGATGTGTTTGACGATGGCCAGACCCAACCCTGTCCCCCCAAGCGCGCGGCTGCGGTGACTGTCGACGCGGTAAAACCGTTCGGTCAGGCGCGGCAGGTGAATTGCATCAATGCCGGGGCCGTGGTCGCGCACGCTGACATAGACCGCCGGGCCGCGCATGGCGGGGTCATGGGCCGTGCTTTTGACCGAAATCTCGACCCTGTTGTCGCGCCCGCCGTATTTGATCGCGTTCTCGATAAGATTGGTAAAGACCTGCACCAATTGGTCCGCATCCCCCAGCACAAGCGCCGGGGCATCGCCCAATGTCGGCGCCAGTGTCACGTTGCTATCCACCGCCAGCGGGGCGAGGTTGCGCAGGGTGCCGCGCAGCACATCGCGCAGGTCAATCGGCACTTCCGGGCGCACGCGCTCTTCGGCCTCGACCCGGCTGAGCGACAAAAGCTCGCCCACCAGTCGGTTCATCCGCTCGGCTTCCTGCGCCATGATCCCCAGAAAACGCTCGCGCGCCGCCGTGTCATCACGCGCCGGGCCTTGCAGCGTTTCGATAAATCCGATGAGCGCGGTCAGCGGGGTGCGCAACTCGTGGCTGACATTGGCCACGAAATCGCGGCGCATTTGCCCGGCCTGCGCCATCTCCGTCACATCGTTGAAGCTGAGCAGGACAATCCCATGCGCCCCCACCGGGCGCAGGCTGACGTCATAGGTGGTGCCGTGTTCGCCGCCAATGCTGGTGAAACGCGCTTGGCAGGGGCCCGCCCCCGAAAGACACCGCTCCACCGCTTCGACCAGCCCCGGCTGGCGCAGCGCGGTGACAAAGTGGCGGCCCAGTAGCCCCTTGCCCAGCAAATCTTCGGCGGGGGCGTTCAGAACGGTGATCCGCTCTTCGGCGTTGATGGCCACGCTTGGCAGCGGCAGCGCCGCCACCACATCGGCAAGGGTCACGGCGGTGTTGCCCATGTCAGAGCGGTTCAAGATCGCGACGGAAGCGCGCGGCGTTTTCGGCATAGTGTTTGGCGCTGGCGGTCAACTGTTGGATCGCCTGTGCATCGAGTTCGCGCACCACTTTGCCCGGCACGCCCATAACGAGTGATCCATCGGGGATCACCTTGTTTTCGGTGATCAGCGCCCCTGCCCCAATCAGGCAGTTTTTGCCGATCTTAGCGCCGTTCAGCACCGTGGCTCCCATGCCGATCAAGCTGTTGTCGCCGATGGTGCAGCCGTGCAGCATGACTTTGTGGCCGATGGTGCAATCCTCGCCCACGGTCAGCGGATAGCCCATATCGGTGTGAAAGACGCAGTTCTCTTGCACGTTGCTGCCGCGGCCCACGGTGATCATCTCATTGTCGCCGCGCAGGGTGCTGCCGAACCAGACAGAGGCGTCAGGCCCGAGTGTGACTTTGCCGATCACATTGGCATCCGGCGCGACCCAAGCATCGGGAGAGACATCGGGGCGGGCATCAGCAAGGGCGTAAAGGGTCATTTCAACTCCTCAAATTCAGATTGCAGACGGCGGACATGGTCCTTGATCGCGGGCTGTTGGCTCAGCCGCAGCCGCGCGGCGGTGATGATGGATTTCAGCCGTGCCTCGGTCTGATCAAGGTCGTCATTCACCAGCACGAAGTCATAGCCATCCCAGTGGCTGATCTCGTCCCAGCTTTTGCCCATGCGTTTGGCAATGGTCTCGGCATCGTCCTGCCCACGGCTTTCCAAACGGCGTTTCAATTCGGTGATCGAGGGCGGCAGCAGGAAGATCGACAGCGTGTGGGTGTTCAGATCCGAGTTGCGGATTTGCTGTGCGCCCTGCCAGTCGATGTCAAAGAGGATATCTTGCCCCTGATCGATCGCCGCCTGCACGGGCGCCTTGGGCGAGCCGTAGAAGTTGCCAAAGACATGGGCATGTTCCAGCATCTCGCCCTCAGCCACGGCCTGACGGAAGTGCTCTTCGCCGACGAAGCGGTAATCGGTGCCGTCCTCCTCGCCCGGACGGGGGGCGCGGGTGGTGGCGGAAACCGAGAAGTTGATCGTCGGATCCCATGCGCGCAGGGCGCGGGCCATGGTCGATTTGCCCGCCCCAGAGGGGGAACTGAGAATGATCAGAAGGCCGCGTCGGCTTGGGTTGGTCACGTCTTACTCCACATTTTGCACTTGTTCGCGCATTTGGTCGATCACCGCCTTCAGGGCCAGACCGACAGTCGTTAATTCCGTGCTCTGCGCCTTGGAGCAGAGCGTGTTGGCTTCGCGGTTGAACTCCTGCATCAGGAAATCCAGCTTGCGCCCCACCGGCCCGCCCTGCCCGATCAGCGCCCGGGCGGCGGCGACATGGGCAGCAAGGCGGTCAATCTCTTCGGTGACATCGGCTTTGACCGCGATCAAGGCCAGTTCCTGCGCCACCCGGTCGGCATCCGCGCCTTCGCTGTTGTCGAGCACCCGCGCGAGGTTGCGGCGCAGGTTGGCGGCGCTGTCTTCGCGGCGCGCCTCGGCCAATGCGGCGGCTTCGGCGGCAAGGTTTTCGACCTCGGTCAATTGCGCTTGCATGACCGTGGCCAGCGCCGCGCCTTCCTGCTCACGCATGGCGTTGAAGTCGCGCAGCAAGGCGGGCATTTCCGACAGCAAAGCGTCGCGCAGCGCGTCGATGTCCTGTGCCTGCTCGGCCTGTTCCAGCACGCCGCGCATGGTGAGAATGTCGCTTGCCCGCGAGGGCGCGAGCGACACACCGGCATCCATCGCGCGGGCCTCAATCTCATGCAGGGCGGTCAGCAGCGTGTCGACATGCGCCGCGTTGACCTGCAAGCTGCCGTCGCTCTCAGCCGAGGATATGCGCAGGTTGCAGGTGATATTGCCCCGCGCCACCTGAGCCGTCACCTGCTTGCGCAGGGCGACCTCCAGCCCGTCGACCCAATCGGGCACACGCAGCCGCAGGTCGAGCCCTTTGCCATTGACCGCGCGCAGTTCCCAAGACCAGCTCCAGCCTTCCAAAGTGCCGGAGGCAGAGGCGAAACCTGTCATGGACCTGATCATCGGTGCGTTCCTTGCAAGGGCGGTCATGTCCTGCCTTACGGCGAAACCCCCGCGAGGGGCAAGCCCCCGGCCCCGATGGACCGGCTGATCCCAAGGCAATGTCGTTAACCACTTCGCCGAAAGCGGGACGAATTCTCTCTCGGGGTGCGGTATTAATGATTTGGTAATGTTTTCGGCCACATTGTGCCGCTGTCGTTTCAAAAACGGCAGCTGTATTGGCCAAGTCCTTATGGGTGAGTTTTAATGGGCAATACAGGCCACACCGCGCAGAATGTTGTCGCCATGTCAGATCATCGGACGCATGTTGGCTATGGCCCGCTGGCGCAGGTCGAAGCCTATTGGGAAGCCTTGCGTGGCAACAGATTGATGCCGCGGCGGTCCGATATCGACCCGCGCGGAATAGAGGCCGCGCTGGAATACGCCTTTATCCTTGAACGTGTCGCGGTGGGTGTTGGGCGGTTGCGTATCGCGGGCGGCCATCTGCGCGATCTCATGGGGATGGAGGTGCGCGGCATGCCAATCACCGCCTTTTTCGGCACGCAATCGCGTCCCCGCGTCAGCGAGGCGCTGGAAGAGGTTTTTCAACTGCCCGGTCAAACCACCCTGCATCTCAGCGCGGCTGCCTCCTATGGGCGACCGGCTTTGACGGGGCGCATGCTGCTTTTGCCGCTTAAAAGCGATCTGGGCGATGTCAGCCGGGTGCTGGGCTGTCTGGTCGTACGAGGCGAGGTCGGCCAAACCCCGCGGCGTTTCGATCTGGCGCAGGCGACGCGGCGCAGCGGCATTGGCGGAGCGACCAGACCGTTGCGCTATGCCGCCCCGTTGCAACAGTCGACTTTGCCAAGGGAAACCGGATTTGCAGAGGGAAAAGCCAGCTTCACCAGTGCCACGACGGGAAATCTGCCGCCCTACCTGCGGTTGGTGAAGTCAGAGCAGGAATAGCGCGCAAACCTGCCCTTCGAACGTAAAAAAACGCCGCCCTGCATTATGCGGGGCGGCGTCAATCTCATCGTGGGTCGGCCAAGGCCGCGTCTGTTACCCAGCTGCCCGCGCTGTCTGTGCCGTGCGGCGGTTCGACAGTTCTTCGGCAACCAAGAACGCCAATTCCAGCGATTGGCTGGCGTTAAGGCGCGGGTCGCAGGCGGTGTGGTAGCGGTCCGACAGGTCTTCGTCGCTGACCGCCCGCACACCGCCGGTGCATTCGGTCACGTCTTGGCCGGTCATCTCGAAATGCACACCACCGGGGACAGAGCCTTCGGCGTTATGCACGGCAAAGAACTCATGCACTTCGCGCAGCACGGAATCAAACGGCCGGGTCTTGTAACCGGTCGAGGATTTGATCGTGTTGCCGTGCATCGCGTCACAGGTCCAGACGACATTCGCGCCCTCTTCCTGCACGGTTTTGATCAGACGCGGCAGGTGATCGCCCACCTGCCCCGCACCAAAGCGCGAGATTAGCGTCAGACGGCCTTCTTCGTTGTCGGGGTTCAGCTTGGCCATCAATTGCTTGAGGTCATCGCTGGTCATCGAGGGGCCGCATTTCAGGCCGATAGGGTTTTGCACACCGCTGGCGAATTCCACATGCGCGCCGTCGGGCTGCCGCGTGCGGTCACCGATCCAGATCATATGGCCCGAGCCTGCTAGCCACTTGCCAGTCTGGCTGTCACGACGGCAAAGCGCCTCTTCATACTCCAGCAACAGCGCCTCGTGGCTGGTGTAGAATTCCACCGATTGCAAGGTATGCGCGGTTTCGGCGGTCACGCCAGCGGCGGCCATGAAATCCAGGGTGTCAGAGATGCGGTTGGCAATCTCGCGGTATTTCTCGGCCTTTTCGTCATCGGTGAAGCCCAGCGTCCAGCCGTGGACTTGATGCACATCCGCATAGCCCCCGGTTGAGAATGCCCGCAACAGGTTCAGCGTGGCGGCGGCCTGTGTGTAGGCGCGCAGCATCTTTTGCGGGTCCGGAATGCGGGCCGCTTCGCTAAAGGCCAGATCGTTGATGATATCACCGCGGTAGCTGGGCAGTTCCACACCATCGACCACTTCGGTCGGAGCCGAGCGCGGTTTGGCGAATTGACCGGCCATACGGCCCAGTTTGATCACCGGCACTTTGGCACCGTGGGTCAGCACGATGGCCATCTGCAACATCACTTTGAATGTGTCGCGAATGGCGTCCGAGCTGAACTGCTCAAAGCTCTCCGCGCAATCGCCGCCCTGCAAAAGGAAGGCTTCGCCACGTCCAGCGGCGGCCAGATGTTTCTTCAGTCGGCGTGCTTCGCCCGCAAAAACGAGGACCGGATAGCGTGCCAGCTGTGCCTCAACCGCTTGCAATGCGGCTTGGTCAGGGTAATCGGGCATCTGGACGCGCGGTTTGCTGCGCCAGCTTGAGGTGCTCCAGTCTGTCATCTTTCTACTCCGCTCCACAGCGCCGAGTGTCGGCGCTTCGTGATCTTTCTCTATACAAAGGCGCGGGTAAAGTGACCAGAACCGAAATGCGCCCTATTGACGTTACGACAGGCCCGTGGGCAATGTTTTCGGCAAGTTCTGGCGGCTATGGCACATGTCGGCAGAGACGACCTGAGTAGAAAGACGCCGAGATGTCCCAACCGCGCCCGGCCACCCGCATGCCCCCCCAGACCGACAAGCCGCGGCGCTTCGTCTTTGTGCTGTTGGAGAATTTCACCCTGCTGAGCTTTGCCTCGGCGGTGGAATGCCTGCGTATCACCAACCGCATGCTCGAACGCGAGGTCTATCAATGGCAGGCCGTGGGCGAAAGCGGTGAGACCTGCACAAGCTCAGCCGGCGCGGTCTTTGCGCTTGATGGCGGGTTAGAGGAATTGGGCCGCGACGACACGATTGTGATCTGCGGCGGCCTCGACGTACAGGCGGCGACTACCAAGAAACTGTTGGCTTGGTTGCGCCGCGAGGCCCGCAAAGGGTTGGTGGTGGGCGGCCTGTGCACCGCAGCGCACACGCTGGCCAAGGCCGGGCTGCTGGATGGCAAACGCGCAACAATCCATTGGGAGAATCAAGACAGCTTTGGCGAGGAATTCGAAGAGGTTATCCTGACGAAATCGGTTTTCGTGGTGGACGGCAACCGGTTGACCACGGCGGGCGGCACCTCGTCTCTGGATTTGATGCTGAAACTCATCGCCGATGATCACGGCGAAGAAACAGCCAATGCCGTGGCGGATCAGCTGATCTATTCGTCGATCCGCACGGACCAAGACACGCAGCGCCTGTCGGTGCCCACCCGAATCGGTGTGCGGCATCCCAAGCTCAGCCAAGTCATTCAGCAGATGGAGCGTAATATCGAAGAGCCGATCAGCCCTTCGATCCTTGCGCGGGATGTTGGCATGTCGACCCGCCAGCTGGAGCGGCTGTTCCGGCGTTACCTGAACCGCAGCCCCAAACGGTACTATATGGAACTGCGGCTGCAAAAGGCGCGTAACCTGTTGATGCAGACGGATATGAGCGTGATTAACGTGGCGCTGGCCTGCGGCTTTGCTTCGCCCTCGCATTTCTCCAAATGCTACCGGGCGCACTATCAAACCACGCCCTATCGCGAGCGCGGCAGCCAATCCACCCGGCAGCCCGCCTGAGGGTCAAGGCGTGATCCGGTAGACGGTGCCATTGCCCTCTGAAATGAACCAGATCGCCCCTTCGGGGCCTTCGACAACATCGCGCACGCGGGCAGTCTCGGCGGTTTTGATCTGCTGGACCTCTTCCAGCGGGTCACCGCTCAGCCGAGCGATATAGTCGAACTTGAGCGAGCCTACGAAGATATCGCCCTCCCATTCGGGGAATTGCGCGCCGGAGTAGACCACCAGTCCCGCAGGCGCGATGGAGGGATCCCAGTAGAATTCGGGCTGCGCCATTCCCTCTTTCGAGGTGCCCTCGCCGATCTTCGCACCCGAATAATGCTCCCCGTAGGAAATTACCGGCCAGCCGTAATTCGTGCCCTTGGTGATGCGGTTCACCTCGTCGCCGCCCTTGGCCCCGTGTTCCGACACCCAAAGCCGCCCGTCCAAATCCAGCCCCGCGCCTTGCGGGTTGCGGTGGCCATAGGACCAAATCTCGGGCAGCACATCGGGCATATCGACAAAGGGATTGTCGTCGGGGATCGAGCCGTCGCGGTTCACGCGGATGATGCTGCCGTTATGGGTGCTGCGGTCTTGGGCTGCGGGGCGATCGCCCCGTTCGCCGATGGTCACCAGCAGCGTGCCATCCCGCGCCTCGACCACGCGAGAGCCGAAGTGCTGCCCGCCGTTGCTGCCCGGTTTCATGGCGAAAAGCTCGGTCAAGTTTTCCAGACTACGGGCATCTTCCGACAGGCGCGCGCTGGCCAAAGCGGTGCCCGCGCCGCCGCCTTCTTGGGGTTTGGCATAGGTCAGGAACAACAGGCGGCTCTGCGCGAAATCCTCGGCCAGGGTGATGTCCAACAGACCGCCCTGCCCGACCACGGCCACCTCGGGCAGGCCCGACACCTCATGCCGTGCGCCGTCTTTTTGGTAGATCAGCCGCCCGGCTTTCTCGGTGACCAACAGGCCGCCGTCGGGCATGGGGGCGATGCCCCAAGGCGCCTCTAGACCCTCGGCCATGGGGGTGATCGTCAGGCTGCTCTGGGCGCTTACCGCGCCTGCGGCGCAGAGGCTGCTAAGGCTGATGAAAGTGGCGGTCGCGAATTGTTTGGCGGATGTCATGGGCAGGCTCCTTTGGGCGTGGGGGCTTGGAACAAGACATAGCCAGCAAGCGGCCCATTTCCAGCATTCCACTCGGCACACGCGAAAAGCCGCCCGCGCAGACCACGTGATAAATCGCCTTTTCTTTTTCGAAACCACGACCTAACGTTCGATCAGAACGAGAGTTCAACTAAGGGAGAGTTCCAAATGAAAAAAATATTGATGGCCACAACGGCCGTAGCTTTGCTCGCCACCGGCGCGCATGCAGAAGACACAAAAATCGGCATTCTGCTGGGCTTCACCGGCCCGCTGGAATCGTTGGCCAATGACATGGCTGCCGGTGCTGAACTGGCGATTTCCGAAGTTAATGAATCCGGCATGTTCCTCGACGGTGCCACCGTTTCGTCCGAGCGTGGCGACACCGGCTGCATCGACGCGGGTCTGGCCGTGGCTTCTGCTGAGCGTCTGATCACCTCTGATCGCGTCAGCGGCATTGTGGGCGGCATGTGCTCGGGCGAGACGACAGCCTCGCTGCAGAACGTCGCCATTCCGAACGGCATCGTGATGATCTCGCCATCGGCGACATCGCCTGCTCTGTCGACCGTCGAAGACAACGGCCTGTTCTTCCGCACATCACCGTCTGACGCGCGTCAGGGTCAGGTCATGGCCGACATCTTGAACGACCGTGGCATCAAAGAAGTCGCCGTCACCTATACCAACAACGACTATGGTAAAGGTCTGGCCGACAGCTTTGAAACCGCGTTTAAGGAATCCGGCGGCACCGTCACAATCAACACATCGCATGAAGACGGCAAAGCGGACTATTCCGCCGAAGTCGGCGCGCTGGCCTCTGCCGGTGGTGAAGTGCTGATCGTTGCAGGCTACGTCGACCAAGGCGGTGCGGGCATCGTGAACGGCGCGCTGGACGCAGGCGCGTTCGACACCTTCATGTTCCCCGACGGCATGGTCTCCGACACGCTCGAAGAAAAATTCGCCGAGATCGCGGATGGCTCTTTCGGTCAGAACCCAAGCGCCTCTGGCGAAGGCCCCGACAACTACAAGAAGATGGGCGAAGAAGCCGGTTTCGAGCCGACCAACGCCTTCTCGCCCGAAGCCTATGACGCGGCGGCTCTGATGCTGCTGGCGATGCAGGCCGCAGGGTCCAACGATCCGGCGATGTACAAAGAAAAAGTGATGGAAGTCGCCAACGCACCGGGCGAAAAAATCCTGCCGGGTGAGCTGGGCAAAGCGCTGCAGATCATCAAAGACGGCGGCGATGTCGACTATGTCGGTGCGTCGGCGGTTGAGCTGATCGGACCGGGCGAAAGCGCGGGCAGCTACCGTGAGATCGAAATGAAAGACGGTAAGATGGTGACGGTCGGCTACCGCTGATCTAAGCTTCGTCTGAAACACTTGCAGAGGCCCGGTTGCATCGCGATCGGGCCTTTTGCTTGGGAAATCGGCTTTTCTTCCGCGCAGGCAGCCAGTACAAAACTCCTATTGAGGACGTGGAAAACACGTCCCGTCTGGGAGGACAGGATGAAAAAGCAACAGATGGCCGTGCCGGTCAGGGCTCTGAGCATGTATCTTGCTGAGTGTGATTTCGGCAATGCTGTGCGATCTGCCTTTAACGAGGCAGCGGCAAGCTTTCTTCATAAAAGGACCGCAGCGGTCCCTTCCAAGAATCTCAGCAGACTGTAAACAGGTAAGGCAGCGCGGATATGCGCGGCCCACCGCAAGACGACCAATAAAAACCAGCCACAAGGTGGCGGACACGGGGATGGACATATGATCGTCGTAGACGACGTACACAAACACTTCGGCGGGTTTCACGCCGTCGACGGGGCAAGCCTGTCGATTGAAAAGGGATCGATCACCGGATTGATCGGCCCCAATGGCGCGGGTAAAACCACGCTGTTCAACGTTATCGCAGGCGTGCTGCAGCCCACTTCGGGCCGGGTGACCATGGACGGTGAAGACATCACTGGCCTGCCCCCGCATGAGCTGTTCCATAAAGGGCTGCTGCGCACCTTCCAGATTGCGCATGAATTTTCGTCGATGTCATGCCGTGAGAATCTGATGATGGTGCCGGGCAACCAGTCGGGCGAAACACTGTGGAACACATGGTTCGGTACCAAGCGCATCGCCGATGAGGAACGCGCACTGAAAGCCAAGGCCGATGAGGTGCTGGAATTCCTGACCATCGAACATCTGTCCGAGCAAAAGGCCGGTCAGATCTCGGGCGGCCAGAAAAAGCTACTGGAACTGGGCCGCACCATGATGGTGGATGCCAAGATCGTCTTTCTGGATGAGGTCGGCGCGGGCGTGAACCGGACGCTGCTCAACACCATCGGCGACGCCATCATCCGCCTGAACCAAGAACGCAATTACACATTCGTCGTCATCGAACATGACATGGATTTCATTGGCCGCCTTTGCGATCCAGTGATCTGCATGGCCGAGGGCCACGTGCTGGCCGAAGGCACGCTGGATGAGATCAAGGCGAACGAGCAGGTGATCGAGGCCTATCTCGGCACTGGTCTGAAGAACAAGGACAAGGTAGGCGCATGAGCAATGATCCCTACGGCGACCGCGGCAACAAAGATTGGTCGGTCGGCAACGCAAAGGGCCAAGGCAGCATCATGCCCAAGGCCAGCGGCAAAACTCACCCCGCCCCCGGTGGCCCCTTTCTGATCGGCGACAGCATGACCGCCGGATACGGCGCAGGCCCCGACATTCTGCATGACTGCACCATCGCGGTGGATCGCGGCGAAATCGCCGTGATCGTCGGCCCAAATGGTGCGGGCAAATCCACGGGTATGAAGGCGGTCTTTGGTATGCTCGACATGCGTAAAGGCCATGTGCGGCTAGATGGGGAGGATATTACCAACCTCAGCCCGCAAGACCGGGTGGCCAAGGGCATGGGCTTTGTGCCCCAGACCTCAAACATCTTCACCTCGATGACGGTCGAAGAGAATCTAGAGATGGGGGCCTTCATCCGCCGTGACGATTTCCGCGATACGATGGCGCAGGTCTATGACCTCTTCCCGATCCTCAAGGAAAAGCGCAATCAGGCGGCGGGCGAATTGTCGGGCGGTCAACGCCAGCAGGTCGCCGTGGGCCGGGCGTTGATGACGCAGCCGAAGGTTCTGATGCTCGATGAGCCGACAGCGGGTGTCTCGCCCATCGTGATGGACGAACTCTTTGACCGGATCATCGAGGTGGCCCGCACCGGCATCCCGATCCTGATGGTCGAACAAAACGCCCGTCAAGCGCTTGAGATCGCGGACAAAGGCTATGTGCTTGTGCAGGGGGCGAACGCCTTTACCGGCACCGGCAAAGAGCTTTTGGCCGATCCTGAAGTCCGCAAATCGTTTCTGGGGGGCTGAACATGGATCTGCTCAACGCAATTATTGCACTTTCGAACTATGTGCTCATTCCGGGCATCGCCTATGGCTCGCAGCTGGCGCTTGGCGCGCTTGGCGTGACGCTGGTCTACGGCATTCTGCGGTTTTCCAACTTCGCCCATGGCGACACGATGGCCATGGGAACCATGGCGACGATCCTGATAACATGGCTGTTCCAATCCATGGGCCTCAGCCTCGGCGTGCTGCCCACGGCGCTTCTGGCCCTGCCCTTCGGCATCGCCTTTGCCATGCTGCTGGTGCTGGGCACCGACAGGGTGGTCTATAAATTCTACCGCGAGCAAAAGGCCAAACCGGTGATCCTTGTGATCGTCAGCCTCGGTGTGACCTTTATCTATAACGGCATCACCCGCTTCATCATTGGCGCGGACGATCAGAACTTTCTCGACGGGCAGCGCTTCATCATGTCGGCGCGGGATTTCAAAGAGATGACCGGCCTGCGCGAAGGTCTGGCCTTCAAGACGACCCAAGGCATCACCATCATCACCGCGATCATCGTTGTGGCCGTGCTGTTCTGGTTCCTCAACAAGACCCGCGCGGGCAAATCCATGCGGGCCTATTCCGATAACGAGGATCTGGCGCTTTTGTCGGGCATCAACCCTGAGCGGGTGGTGATGATCACATGGATGATCGTGGCCGCACTCGCGACCATCGCGGGCACGCTTTACGGCCTTGATAAGTCGTTCAAACCCTTCACCTATTTCCAACTTCTGTTGCCGATCTTCGCGGCGGCCATCGTCGGCGGGCTTGGCTCTCCGGTGGGGGCGATCGCGGGCGGTTTCGTGATCGCATTCAGCGAAGTCACGATCACCTATGCGTGGAAAAAGGTGCTGGGCTATGTGATGCCCGAAGGGCTGCAGCCTGACGGCTTGGTGCAGCTTATGAGCACGGATTACAAATTTGCGGTCAGCTTCGTCATTCTTCTGATCGTTCTGCTGATCAAGCCCACCGGCCTGTTCAAGGGGAAATCGGTATGACCCAGACTGTGAAAAACACGATCCTTTTCGGGATCATCGCCCTGATGATCATCTACACTGGCTTTGCCCAAAGCTGGAACTCTGCCCTGCTTATCATCGCCATGGGCCTGATCTCTTCGATCATGGCGCTTGGGGTGAACCTGCAATGGGGTTTTGCGGGGCTGTTCAACGTCGGCGTCATGGGCTTTGTCGCCTTGGGTGGTCTGGCGGCTGTGCTGGTCTCCATGCCCCCGACCGAGGGCGCTTGGTCCACCGGTGGTTTCGCCATTCTGGGGGCGCTGGCCCTTGGGGCGGGCACCGTGGTGGCGGCGGTCATGCTGATGAAACGCATGGCCCCCGGCACGGCGCGCACCCTTGCGGTGATCGCGGTGCTGGTCATCGGTTTCTTCATCTTCCGCGCCCTGCTCGATCCTGCGGTTGAGGCTGTCGAGGCGATCAACCCCGCGCAGACCGGCTATCTCGGTGGTCTTGGCCTGCCGGTGCTGATCTCTTGGCCTGTGGGTGGTCTCTTTGCTGCGGGGGCGGCTTGGCTGATCGGTAAGACGGCGCTTGGCCTGCGGTCGGACTATCTGGCGATTGCCACGCTGGGGATTGCCGAGATCATCATCGCGGTGTTGAAAAACGAAGACTGGATGAGCCGCGGCGTGAAAAACGTGATCGGCCTGCCCCGTCCGGTGCCCTATGAGATCGATCTGCAGAACAGCACCTCCTTTGTGGAACGCGCCGCCGGCTTCGGGTTTGACCCGGTGGAAGCCTCGACGCTTTGGGTAAAACTGCTTTATATCGCGCTTTTCGCGGCGGTTCTGATCCTTTTGCTGTGGATGAGCCAGCGTGCGCTGCATTCCCCATGGGGTCGGATGCTGCGGGCAATCCGTGACAACGAAGTCGCGGCTGAAGCCATGGGCAAGGATGTCACCGCGCGGCATTTGCAGGTTTTCATCCTCGGCTCTGCCATCTGCGGCATTGCGGGTGCGATGATGACCACGATGGACAGCCAGTTGACGCCGGGTACCTATCAGCCGCTGCGCTTTACCTTCCTTATCTGGGTGATGGTGATCGTTGGCGGGTCGGGCAACAACTTCGGCGCGATCTTGGGTGGTTTCCTGATCTGGTTCCTCTGGGTGCAGGTCGAACCGATGGGTCTGTGGCTGATGAGCCTGATCACCGCTGGCATGTCCGAAGGCTCGGCTTTGAAGGCGCATCTGATCGAAAGCGCCGCGCATATGCGGCTGTTGACCATGGGCGTCGTGCTGCTGCTGGTGCTACGCTTCAGCCCACGCGGGTTGATCCCCGAGCGGTAAGCTGTGGGTGAGATCACCTCACGAAAAGGGGCGCGGTATTGCTACCGCGCCCCTTTTTTGTCTGTCCAGCCTCTCAGCGCCCTTTGAACAAGCCGCCTAAGATGCCGCGTACGATACGGCGCCCGGTGGTGCCTTTCAGTTCCTTGATCACCGCGCTTGCGATGGCATCGCCAAACCCGTCTGATGCCTTGCGGCCCGACCGGCTGCCGCCGCTGCTGCGCGCCCCGCCATAGCGGCGGGCCTTTTGAAACTCGCGGGCGGCTTCATCCTCTGCCTCGGCGGCGGCTTCGATTTTCTCGGCCTCTTTGGCCGCCGCTTCCGCGCGGGCCTTCAGCATCTCATAGGCCGAGTTGCGGTCTTGAATGGTCTCGTATTTCCCCGCCAGATCGGACTCCGCCAGCACCGCCGCACGCTCTGCCACCGTGATTGGCCCCAGCCGAGAAGACGGCGGGCGGATCAAGGTGCGCTCCACCACGCCCGGCACGCCCTTGCGTTGCAGCATAGAGGTCACCGCCTCGCCCACGCCGACCTCGCGGATCGCCTCTTCGGTGTCGAAACGCGGGTTTTCGCGGTAGGTCTCTGCGGCTTGGCGCAGTTCCTTGCGGTCGCGCGCCGTAAAAGCGCGCAGCGCGTGTTGGATGCGGTTGCCAAGCTGGCCCAAGATGTCATCGGGCACATCGGCCGGGTTTTGGGTGACAAAATAGACGCCGACCCCCTTGGAGCGGATCAGGCGTGCCACCTGCTCTACCTTGTCGACCAGCGCCTTGGGCGCGTCGTCAAACAGCAGATGCGCTTCGTCGAAGAAGAACACGAGCTTCGGTTTGTCGGGGTCGCCGACCTCGGGCAGTTCCTCGAAAAGCTCGGACATGAGCCACAGCAGGAAGGTGGCATAGAGCTTGGGCGAGGCCATGAGCTTGTCGGCGGCGAGGATGTTGATCCGTCCCCGGCCTTCGGCATCGCAGCGCATGAGGTCCGACAGCGCCAGCGCCGGTTCGCCGAACAACTGCGCGCCGCCTTGGTTTTCCAGCACCAACAACCGCCGCTGGATCGTGCCCACCGACGCGGTCGAGACATTGCCATAGCGCAGCGCCAAGTCCTTTGCATTCTCGCCCACCCAGACCAGCAGGGATTGCAGGTCTTTCAGGTCCAAAAGCGGCATCCCCTCTTCGTCGGCCACGCGAAAGGCGATGTTCAGGATGCCCTCCTGCGCCTCGGAAAGGCTGAGCAATTGGGCGATCAGCAGCGGCCCCATCTCGGAAACGGTGGTGCGCACGGGGTGGCCCTGCTGCCCAAAAAGATCCCAAAAGGTCACCGGAAAGGATTGATAGGCATAGTCGTCAAAGCCGATCTTTGCCGCGCGTTCGGTGAAGGGGACATGCAGTTTGGCGGTCTCGCTTCCCGCGACTGCAAGGCCGGACAGATCGCCTTTCACATCCGACAGAAACACCGGCACCCCGGCATTGGCAAAACCCTCGGCAAGGATTTGCAGCGTCACCGTCTTGCCCGTGCCCGTCGCCCCTGCGATCAGCCCGTGGCGGTTGGCATAGCCGAGGTCGAGGAATTGCTTGGTCGCATAGTCGGGACCGCCGCCGCCGATAAAGATGTCACTGCTCACGCTGGGGCCTTTCTGTCAATTTTAGCCATTCGTCCGTTCCACTAGAGCATACAAACTTAACCTTTGCGCGCCATAGTGAAGACATCCCGCCCATATGTCCTTCTACCGGGCGGGTATACTTCCTCCCTGTTAGACTGGCCGCGCCCTCGGGTGCGGCCCTTTTTCTACCACAGGCTGTCGCATCACCTTGACACATTGTCGCATTTTTCCTGTTGACCGGCGTCACGCGCTTGCCTAACGTGGCATTAATAAGTCGGCCCAGTCCGACGGGGAGAAAGTAAACGGAAGGGGGCGCGCTGCGTCCCCTTTTGCTTTTGTGCCGCCTAAACCCTTGAGAACGTAGGGAAACCGCCCCCGCGCAGGTCGGCATGAAATTGCCCGAACCATGATTGAAATGCGGCCATGGCCACTGACAATCCCGCGGCGGCGTGGTAAGGGGCGGTAACGCAACAAATGTGGATATGACATGAGCAAGTTTATGACCGCCCTGCCGCTTTGTGCAGCGCTTGCACTGACGGCCCCAATGACGGCTTTCGCCCAGACCGCCGCGGAAGAAGAGCCAGCACAGACCGAAGAGCAGCAGCCCCAGCCCGGCACCAGCGGCAATGCCGCCCAGATCGAAGAACAGCTGAGCCTTGGCGAAGACGCGGACAAAGACCCCGAACTGGGCAAGCCCTACACCAAGAAAGAGATCGGCTCTTGGGAGATGCGCTGCATCAAGACCGAGGAAGAGGTCGACCCCTGCCAGATGTACCAGCTCCTCGCTGATGGCGAAGGCGCGCCGGTTGCCGAAGTCTCGCTTTTCCGTCTGCCTGATGGTGGTCAGGCCAAAGCCGGTGCCACGGTTGTTGTCCCGCTTGAGACCGCCCTGCCCGCACAGCTGACCCTGTCGGTCGACGGTGGAAAAGCCCGCCGCTATCCCTATGCCTTTTGCAACCCGGTGGGCTGCTACGTGCGCATGGGTCTGACCGATGCCGATATCGGCGCCTTCAAACGCGGCAAGCAAGCGGTGCTGACCATCGTGCCCGCCCTTGCCCCGGATCAAGAAGTGAAACTGACACTCTCGCTCGACGGGTTCACCGCGGGCTATGACGAAGTGTCGGTGATCGAGCAGTAAGACACTGCTGGTGACGTGAGTTTAAATGCCGCTCCCGACCTCGGGGGCGGCATTTTTCGTTGCCGGTTCTGGGATCAGGTGCGGCGCAGCGCCAAGACGGCGTTCATCCCGCCAAAGGCGAAGGCATTGCTGAGCGCCACATCGACCTGCGCCTCCCGCGCCTCATTGGGCACCACGTCTAGGGCGCATTCCGGGTCGGGTTCTTCATAGCCGATGGTGGGGGCGATCACCCCATCGCGCAGCGCCATGATACAGGCCAAAAGCTCAACCGCGCCGGTGCCGCCGATGACATGGCCGTGCATCGACTTGGTGGAGGAAATCATCAACCGATCCGCATGGGTGCCGAAAACATCCGCCACGGCGGCGCATTCGGTCTTGTCGTTGGCCGCCGTCCCGGTGCCATGAGCATTGATATAGCCGACCTCTTCGCGGTTGATCCCCGCATCCTGCAGCGCACCCTGCATGGCCCGCGCGGCCCCGGCCTTGGAAGGCATGACGATGTCGCTGGCATCCGAAGTCATGGCGAAACCTGCAACCTCGCAAAGGATTTCGGCCCCCCGTGCCCGCGCGTGATCATAGTCTTCGAAGACAAAGACCCCCGCGCCCTCGCCTTGCACCATCCCATTGCGGTTGGCCGAGAAGGGCCTGCACGCATCGCGGCTCATCACGCGCAGCCCTTCCCACGCCTTAACACCGCCGAAGCACAGCATCGATTCCGATCCCCCCGTCACCATCACCGGGCTCATGCCAGAGCGGACCATAGCAAAGGCCTGCGCCATCGCGTGGTTGGACGACGCGCAGGCGGTCGACACGGTAAAGGACGGACCACGCAGGTTCCACTCCATGCTGACATGGCTAGCGGCGGCGTTGTTCATCAGTTTGGGCACCACGAATGGATGAACCCGGTTTTTGCCCTCTTCATAGACCGCGCGATAGTTGTCGTCCCACGTGGACACACCACCGCCCGCCGTGCCCAGCACCACCCCGGCGCGGGCGGCCAACTCATCGGTAAAGGTCAGCCCCGACTGCTCAATTGCTTCGCGTGCGGCGGCGAGGGTGAATTGGGTGAAACGGTCATAAAGTGCGATCTGCTGGCGGTTGTAGCGCCCTTCGGCCTCAAACCCGCGCACCTGCCCGCCAATCCGGATGGCCAGCCGCTCCACATCGCGGAACTCCAGCGGGCCGATGCCGCATTTGCCTTCGCGCATCGCGGCGAGCGTCTCTGGCACCGACAGGCCCAGAGCGTTGATCGTGCCGGCGCCGGTGATGACAACTCTCTTCATGCGCTTAGCTCTGTTCGGCCTTTAGCCGCTCCACTCCGGCGACGATGCTGCGCACGGTCGAGATGTCGAAATCGCTTTCGCTGGGGCTATTGGCATTAAAGGGCACGTTGATATCAAACGTCTCTTCAATGGCGAAGATGCTTTCGACGACCCCCATGCTGTCGATGCCCAGATCCTCCAGCGTGCTGTCCAGCGTGACATCCTCCGGCTCAATCATGGCCTGTTCGGCGAGGATGGTGATGACCTGATCCTGAGTGCTCATGGCGGCGTCCCTCACATATGTCCGCGGCAGGTTTAGTCAGCCTTGTCGGCTTTGGAAACCAGCTTCTGCAAGGCTGCGACATCACGCAGCAGTTTGGGCAAGCGGCGCAGCGCCTTGTAGATTTCGGTCTGCTTGCTCATCTGCGTGGCGGGATAGCCGAGCATCGTGCGGCCCTCGGGTACGTTGGACAATACAATCGTCCCGCCGCCTGCGATCACCCGGTCGCCGATCGTGATGTTGTCGGCCAGACCGACCTGCCCGCCCAGCACAACATTGTCGCCCACGCGGGTTGAGCCGCCAACACCGGCCTGCCCGCAAAGCAGACAGTTTTTGCCGATCACCGCGTTATGGCCGATGTGGACAAGGTTGTCGATTTTCGTGCCATCGCCCACGCGGGTATCCCGGATGGTGCCATTGTCGATGGTGGAGCCCATGCCCATTTCAACATCCGCGCCGATGGTCACCGCGCCGAGCGAATGAATGCGGGTCCAAGGCTGTGGCGCGGCGTCGCCCTGATCGCCCAGCGTTTGCCGGGCTTTTTCGACCGTGGACAGCTCTGGCGTCACAAAGGAGAAACCATCGCCGCCCAAACGCACGCCGGACTGCGCAATGAAGCGTGGGCCAATGGTGACGCGCGCGCCGATGCTGACGTGTTCTCGTAGGAAACAGCCCTCGCCCAATGTCGCATCCACGCCGACAAAGCACAGCGGTCCGATGACGCTCCCTGCGCCAATCGTAGCCCCGGCAGAGATCACCGCCAGCGGCCCGACCGAGACATCATCGCCAAGCACAGCATCGGGGTCGATCACGGCTGTAGGATGGATGCCCGGCTTGAACCCCTGCCCTTTGTCGAGCATGCGCGTCACACCGGAAAGCGCATAGCGCGGACGGTTCGGCAAGATTGCCGCCTTGAGACCCAGAGCCCGCCAATCCGCGCCTTCCCAGAGCATCGCCACCTCGGCGGCACCCTCAGAAAGGCTGCTGGCATAGCGCGGGTCCATCGCCAGCGCCATCTGACCCTGTTTGGCACTGGCCGGTTCGGCAACGCCGCTGACCATGAGTTCGATGTCGCCCTCGGCGGTGGCGCCGACGGCTTTGGCGATTTGCTGAACACTATAGGTCATTTCGGGCGGCCCTTACTTGTTGCGCGCCCGAGAGTTACCCCTGAACGCCGCGCAAGGCCACCCCCGCCTTGGCCAGCGCGTTCCAGATCAGCGCATCCCGGCCATAGACGTCATCGCGGTATTCGGTGTGACCACGGGCGTTGGTGACGGCGGTGCGGTAGATCAAATGCACGGGCACCTGCTCTTCTAAGACGATCCGTGTCTCGCGTCCGCTGCGCAGCACGGCCTGAAACTCGCCCTCGGGATCCGCAGACTGCGGGGCCAGCAGCGCATAGGCAAACTCAAACGGTTCGGCCAGACGCACGCAGCCATGGCTGAAGGCGCGCACGTCGCGGTCGAACAGGCTCTTGGCCGGGGTGTCATGAAGGTAGATGTTGTATTTGTTGGGGAACATGAACTTCACCAGACCCAGAGCATTGGTGTTGCTGGGCGGCTGACGCATGGAAAAGGGGAAGGTCCGCGCGGTGTATTTGCTAAAATTCACGGCACCGCGGTTCACCTTCCGGCCACTTCTGTCGGTGATTTCAATATGGCTCACCGCATTACGGTTCTGCTTAAGCTGCGGCAGGTATTCCCCAACGATGATCGAGCGTGGGACGTACCAGCTTGGGTTGACCACCATATGCTCCATCACATCCGAAAATTCCGGCGTCGGGCGGTCTTCGCGGGCTGCCCCAACGACCGAACGGGTCTGGAAGGTGGTCTTGCCATCGTCGATGATCTTGGCCGAGAAATCGGGGATGTTCACAAGGATATGACGTTTGCCGCGGTCGGTGTTGAACCACCGCTCGCGCTCCAGCGCCACCATGACCGATTGCAGCCGCTGCTCTACACCGATGTTGATCTGCTTCATCGTGGCCGGACCTGCGACACCATCGGTGTTCAGCCCATGGGCCTCTTGGAACTGGCGCACGGCATCGGTGAGGCTGGCGTCATAGCCAACGGCGTTGGACCGCTCCAGATAGCCCATGGCGATAAGACGGTTGCGCAGTGCGATCACGTCATTGCCAGTATCGCCCGGCTCAAGCTTGCCTGCGGGAACCGATGGGCCCCAGCCGCCCTGCGACAGCAGCTTTTCCATCGCGATTTTCTCTTTGAGCAGCGCATTATACTCAAGGCTGCGCGGCGGCAGGGCGCGGAAATAAGCAGCGGGAGTGGATTTGGGCAGGTCTTGCAGATAGGTCTTGCGGTCACGGTAAGGGATTTCACGCACGATCTGGCTGATGATCCGCTTGGGGATCAGCACGCCGGTCTGTATGTCGCGAGCGTAGCGCAGGAAGACGCGGCTCAGTTCAACTTCGGCGAATCCCCGGTCGCGCGGGCTCTGCGCGTTGCGCAGCATGTCCAGAACGGCATCGGGGTTATAGCGCGTCACCGGCAGGCCGTGGTCATCCGCCGTGGTGATCGCCCGCAGCAGTTCCGAACGGCGCACACGGTGTTCCTCGGCGGCGCCGGTCCAGATCGCGGCGTAGTCATTTTCGCGGTAGAAAGCAGCGATATCATCGTCCTGCGCGGCGGCCTCGGCGACCGCCTGTTTGAAGGCAGTGACCTGCGCCGTGGCGGGCGCGGCAAAGATCAACGCCGTGATCATCAGGGCCAGCCCCGCGATAAGATTGGGCAGATGCCGTGAAGAGGTCGCGCTGAATCCCATGTCGTTCCCCGTGAATTTACCATTGCCGCCGAGCGACCCTATTGCCTGCCCGGTTTGCCAATAATAAGACGCGCAAGTCCATTCAAATTTCCGTTCGCAGGGAAATCTGGTTTTGGTCTGTGCGCATCGGGCATCGGTTTTCCCTGTAAACATTGGGTTTTTTAACCACATTGCGCAAAAACTTGCCTAAATTTGTACCTCTCGGGAACCTTTCCGATTCAGCCCTTGGTCAGATTTTCCCGCTATGCAATAACAATGTTGCATCTGGGGATGAGATGAATGGCCCATGTAACATCTTGGGTAACTTAGGCAGACGACGGGACAGAGACACATGACAGGCACAAGCTCCTCGGGTATGACCCGACGCGCCCTTCTGGGTGCATTCGCAGCAACCACCGTTGCAGCAGCTCCCACCTTCTCTAACGCGGCAGGTTTTCTGCGTGGCGCTGGCGATATTCGCCGCATCCGCATGTTCTCCGGCCGCACAGGCGAACGGCTGGACATGATCTATTGGATCGAAGGTCACTATATCAAAGACGCCTTTGCCGAGATCAACCACTTTATGCGCGATTGGCGGACGGATGAGGTTACCAACATGGACCTGCGTACCGTCGACATCATGGCCGCGTCGCACAACCTGCTGGATGTGAATGAGCCCTATATGCTCCTGTCCGGCTACCGCAGCCCAAAGACCAACGCGATGTTGCGCTCCCGCTCTAGCGGTGTGGCCAAGAACTCGCTGCACCTCAAAGGTCAGGCCGCTGACCTGCGCCTCGCATCGCGCTCGGTGCATCAGGTGGCCCGTGCGGCGATGGCCTGCGGCGGCGGCGGTGTTGGGCGCTATTCCGGCTCCAACTTCACCCATATGGACTGCGGCTCGGTGCGCAGCTGGGGCGGCTGATCGCAGCCTCTCCGGTGAAATGAGTGGTTTGTTAAGGGCGCCTTCGGGTGCCTTTTTTTTAGCGCGCTTTTGTTGCGCGCGGGCTTTCCCCTGCCATGGCGCGCCTCTACGGTCGCGCTGGAATAAGACCGGGGAGCGACATGCAGCCAAAGGGTACAGCGCGAATTGCGGTGATCGGATTCGGGCCACGGGGCCTTGGCGCGTTGGAGGCCCTGTCACAGCGCCTCAAGTCCACCGACCGCCGCGTGCAGATCGATATTTACGAGCCCGGCCCCTATCCCGGCGCCGGACCAAACTTCGCCCCATCAGAGCCGGCCTATTGTCTGCTCAACATCCCATACCGCGATATCGCCATCCGGCCGCCGCAAGGAACGACCGTGGGGCGCTTTGCGGACTGGCAAGACAGGCCCATCGATCCCGACAGTTTCCCATCCCGCGCCGATATGGGCCGCTACCTTAACGCGCGTTGGGACGATCTTTTTGCACAGGGTTTTAAGAAAACCGACGCGATGCTCAGGCTAATCCCGGCCCAAGTCTCGCGGATCTCGCGGAAAGACTCAGGCTGGCGTGTCGAATCGAAGTCCGGCGCGGAGGCAGTCTATAACGAGGTCCTTCTCACCCTCGGCCAGCCGCCCGTAGAGGCGGACGCGCAATGGGCCGGTTGGCAAGATCACGCGGCGCAGACCAAGGCGGAGGTCGCGCAGGCCTATCCTGCGGCAGCGCTCGGTGAACAGGCGGCGGGCTGGCAGGGCAAGCAAGTCGCCATCCGGGGCTTGGGTCTGTCGACCTATGACGTGTTGCGCAGCCTGACCACGGCGCAGGGCGGCGGTTTCGATGCGGCGGGCTATCACGCCTCGGGCCGGGAGCCGAGGCGCATTCTGCCCTTCTCGCTCAACGGTCAGCCGCCCTTCCCCAAACCGGGGAATGCCGCCCTCGACGCGTTTTTCGAGCCATCACCGGAGGAGACCGCCCGTTTCACCCAAGCCGCCACGGCAGCGGTCAGCGCGGGGCCTGAGGTGGCACCCTCGCTTATCTCTGGGGCCTTGATGCCCGTGGTGGCCCGCATCCTTGGGCCGCAGAATGTGTGCGAGGCGGAGGTCGCGGAGTGGCTGGAAACGGAATGGTCAGACCCCGGCGCGCAGGACCGTCTGCCCCCGATGGACGCCCTGCGCTATGGGATAGACCTAGCCGCCGGAGAGGTCGCACCAAGCCCCGGCTACGCGCTTGGGCAGGTTTGGCGCAAATGGCAGGATCAATGGCGCGCCGCCTTTAATCCGGGCCACGCAACCCCGGAGACGGCAAAGCGGTTGATAGACTTCGACGAGGGGCTAAAGCGGTATTCTTACGGGCCGCCCCTGTCGTCGGCGCGAGAACTGCTGGCCCTGATTGACGCGGGATTGGTTGATCTGGCGCTCACCATGAACCCCGAAATTGCAGAAACAGAGCAAAGTTGGACCCTCCGCTCACAAGGGCGGGCGGCGAAAGTCTCAGTCATTATCGACGCGGTGCTTCCCGCGCCGGATCTCTCCAACATCAAGGGCCCGCCCCTGCCCGACCTCATCACGCAGGGTCTTCTCGCGCCGGTCTCAACCGATCTGGCCGCGGCGATTGCGCCCGACGGCACCCTATGTGACCAAGGCGGACACCCCGTTCCCGGCCTGTGCCTATTGGGCCGTTTGGCGCTTGGCAGCGTGACGGCGGTGGATTCGCTGCATGATTGCTTTGGCCAATCCGCCGACCGTTGGGCGCAGGGCGTGATTGAGAGACTGTCGGCCTAAAGCGCTGTTGAAAAGCTACAACAGTTTGTGATCCCGTTATAATGATGGAACAGCCCGGCCCTGAAACGGTTTCCCCTTCAACACGAGACTGAAGAATAGGGGAAAGACGCAATGAGAAGACGACATTTCATCACCGGTATAGCAGCCAGCGGCGCAGCATTCAGCGGCGGCCTCGCCACGCCCGCATTGGCGCATCCGCCCAAGGAAATGCCGAACTATGATGTGCCGCCAGAGATGATGCCGCGCAAAGTGCCGATCGCGGCAGGCGCGCCGCCCTATGAGATCCACGTCGATCCCGATAACTTCGCGCTCTACTGGACGCTGCCCGACAATATGGCGTGGCGCTATACCGTGGGCGTCGGTCGCCCCGGTCTCTACGAATCCGGTGAGTTCTACGTGGGCGCCAAGAAGGAATGGCCAAGCTGGACCCCGACGCCGGATATGATCGACCGTGAGCCGGAGAAATACGAGAAATACGCCGATGGTATGGATGGCGGTCTGGACAACCCACTAGGGTCTCGGGGCCTCTACCTCTTTACCGAAGAGCGCGGCGACACCTTTCTGCGGATCCATGGCACCAACGATCCCAGCACGCTGGGCAAGCGCGTCTCCAACGGCTGCGCCCGTCTGGTGAACGACCAGATGGCCGAGCTTTACGATCGGGTACCGATGAACACCCGCGTGGTGCTTTACGAGCCGCTGGGCTAAGCGATCCCGCAGTAAAAACCAAAAGCCCGGAGCGGAGAAAATCCGTTTCGGGCTTTTTTCTGTCGCCAAACCAACCCTAATGATTGAAACATTCTACACGCGCGGAGGAGCAGGCCGTGCAGTGGCGTGGGACACGTTCCTGCGACGGGTCTGTAACAGGGCTTGAAGGGGGGCATTTGGCCCCTGCTTGCAGTGCGCGTCAAACGTTTTGATCCAGAGAACATATATCCTAAACAATGCTTTGGGAGATTCCTGCCGATTGTTACGCTCCAATCGCGCGGCGTCTCGCCTCAACACAGCGCGGTGAACCGAGTTGCTTTGTAACAGCGCGTTGGCACCCCTTAATATCATTGTATCGAACGGGCCTCCCGACCTCCCCGCCTCTCCCCAGAGCGAGTAAGCCGACGCCCTTTCCCAAACCTGAAAGGACCTAAAAATGAAACTCTTTATCGCAACCGCCGCCGCCACTTTGATCGCCACTGCCAGCCTTGCCGGTCAGTCGACCCGCTACGAAGACCTGCGGCTCGACACCTCCGTGACCTCTGGCGTCGTCTACGCTGAGCAGGCCGGTGCCACCCGTCCCAATGAACGCGCTGCAGACCTTCGGCTAGAAACATTCTCGGATGATCGCGCGCCTGTCGCCACCTTCTCAACCAACGGCTTGCAGAGCAGCTTGGGCGAAGGTTTTGCCTATGGCGGTTTTGGGGCGGGCAACGACTCCCGCTGAGCCGGCGTGAATAGGACTGAGAAGGCCCGGACCGAGAGGTGCCGGGCTTTCTTGCATGCATCATCGAACGGCCCAGACGGGCTGAAAAACTATATTCTCAAAAAAAGGGGAAAATGGCGGAGCGACAGGGATTCGAACCCTGGAGACGGTCTCCCGCCTACACACTTTCCAGGCGTGCGCCTTCGACCACTCGGCCACCGCTCCGTTGATGCGCGGTTTAGCTTGGGGGGACAGTGAGTTGCAAGAGCGAAATCCCCCCAAGACAGATAAATTTGCCTAACCGCCCAGATGGACATAGACCCGGCGGTTCAACCGGCCCTTTTTCTCAATCTTTCCAAGGCGAAGCGCGCCGATTTCGCCGGTTCGGGCTACATGGGTGCCGCCACAGGGCTGCAAGTCGATGGGGTCTTGCGCGTCACCAATGCGGATCAGACGAATGTCACCCCGCCCGCGCGGCGGCGCGACGGACATGGTTTTGACCAGTTCCGGGGCCGCATCAAGTTCGGCTTCGGTGATCCAATCCTCGCTCACCCGCGCGTCGAGGGAGACGAAGTGGTTCAGCGCCTCTTCCAGCTCCGCCCGGTCTTGGGGCGCATCGGGCATGTTGAAATCAAGCCGTCCGTGGCTGGCCGAGATCTGCCCCCCCGTCACCGGATGCGGGATCACGACCGACAACAGATGCAGCGCCGTATGCACGCGCATATGTTTGTGGCGCCGGTCCCAGTCGAGCTCTTGGGTCACATAGGCCCCGACGGGCGGCAGGGCACGCGGCTCGGCCGGAACCAGCGCGATACGGCCACTGTCACGGTCGCGCACGGTGGTGGCGATGGAGAGTTCCTGTTTGTCCCATGTCAGCCAGCCGCTGTCGCCCGGCTGGCCGCCCCCAGTGGGGTAGAACAGGGAATTGTCCAAGATCACCCCGCCCTCTGGCGTATGGGCCGCCACGCGGGCCGGCGCGTCGCGCAGATAGGTTTCCTCTCGAAACAGTTCGCCTGTCATGCCTGCGGCTCCGCCTTTTCGCTGCCGAGTTCCTGCGCGGGCGCGGCATCGCTTTTAAAAGCCTCAGGATTGCGCAGCCAGAGGTCACGCTGGGCAAAGGGAATTTCGATCCCTTCTTCGTTGAAACGCGCGGCGATGGCGTGGTTGATGTCGTTCTTGACCTTCATCATCCAATTGACATCCCGCAGGTAGCAACGGACCTCAAACTCCAGCGCGTCGGCACCGAAGTTTAGGAACAGCACCGCGGGCGGCGGGTTGGTCAGCACGATGGGCTGTGCTTGGGCGATCTCTTGCAAGATGCCTTCCACCCGTTTGGTATCGGTGCCATAGGCCACGCCCACGGGCACGATCAGGCGGCCCACGGTATTGCCACGGGTGTAGTTGGTGACCGTGCCGCTGATCAGATCGGCATTGGGCACGATGACATCGGTACGGTCAAAGGTCTCGATCCTTGTCGAGCGTACAGAGATGTCGCGCACATAGCCCATCTGGCCGCCCACCTCGATCCAATCGCCTTCGGAGATCGGGCGTTCGATCAACAGGATGATCCCGGACACGAAGTTCGACACCACGTTTTGCAGACCGAAACCGATACCGACCGACAGCGCACCGGCGACATAGGCAAGCGCGGAAAGGTCGATCCCGGCCCCGGTGATGGCCAGCAGCGCGGCGAGGAAAATACCGACATAGCCAATCCCCGAGACGATGGCGTTCTGTCCGCCGATGTCCATCCGCGTCTTTGGCAAGACGTTGCTGCGCAGCGCACCTTGAATAAGACGGGTGGCGGCATAGCCGATCACGAAAATCACTGCGAAAGAGAGGAAGTCCGTCGGACGGATCCGCGTCTCGCCAAAGGCGAAGCCTCGGCTGAAGAGCGCCCAAAGCTCGGTCAGATCGGTGACCCGCGCGCCCCATGCCAAAGCCATCACCGGCAGCGAGAGCAGCAGTAGGATCAGGCCAAAGAACACCGGCATCAGCGCATCACGCGCCTGCACGCCCTGCCCGGTCATTGCGCCGTAGACATCCGCCAAGAAGCGTTGCAGCGTCATCACCAGCCCCAAAAGGACCAATGTGGTGACATAGGGAGGCAGCAGCGACACGGCGGCGTTGTAATAGCCACTGATCAGCAAAAGCGGTGCCACCACGGCCACGATCATCGCGCCCAAGCCCAGACCGCGCACCACGCGGCTAAGGGTCGAAACGCGCGGCTCTTCAGAGGCCGGGGCATCCTCCGCCACCGGGTCGCTGTGGCCGTGCAGAATGCGACCGATGCGGAACAGCGCAAAGGCGCTGAGCAGCATCACAGGCAGGCGCAGCACCGCTTCGGTTGTCTCTGCCGGTTGTTGACCGTCGAAAATGGCGGTGATGATGGCGCCCAAGATCACGGTGACGGTGATGATACTGACGTAGAAACGAACCGCCTTGCGCTCGGCCGATGGCAGCAGGATCAACGCTTCGTCATCATCGCGTGAAAACACCCGCTCGGCCACCCAGCGAACGCCCAGCATCGCACCGCCGATCACCGGGATAAGCTGCACCAAGGCCGAGCCGCGCGGCCCCAGCCAATCGGTCGCCAGTACGGCCATAGCCAGCAAGACCAGACCGACCGTGGGCAGGATGATCCGCAAAAGCGAAACCACGAAGCGCCAGATGCCAAAGCCGCGCGCGCCGAACTGCTGGAGCCGCCCAACGATTGTCGTCGACCAGTGGTGTCCGCGCAAAATCAGCACCAAGCCGAGTATGGTGAGCCCCAGAACCGCGGGTAGAGAGGACCGCAGACTGCGGCGCGCCGTGTCGGCATCATCCGGCGCTTCGGCTGCGATTTCACCGGCGGCGGTGGCCAAATCATCGATCGCCGTGCGCCAGTGCACCGGGTTGAGCGGCGTGGGCACGACCTCCATCAACTGTTCGGTCTGACGTTCGCGCAGAGCCACGTCGATTTGGCCGATCAGCGCATCGGCGCGCAGGTACGCCGCTTCGGCCCGCTGAACCGGCGTCAGCAGGGTGTTGAGCTGTCGGTTCAACTCTTCGCGGTTGGCGGCAACCTCGGGCGATTCCGGTTCGGCCCCTTCGCCCTCTGGCGGGGTGCCGAGCGCGGCCAATTGTTCCCGCAGCGTGTTGATCCGCGCCGCGTTCAGGTTTCGCGCAGCGTCAAATTTCGCGCGATAGTCCACCAGCCGGGCGCGCTGCACCTCAAGCATGGTTTCGGTGGTATCCGGCGCGTCGATGGCTTCTTCAGCGGTCGAGGCGACGGATTCCCATTGGTCAAAGTCCGGCAGAACCGGTTCTTGAGCGACAGCCGCGCCGGTCAGCCAGACCAGCAAGACGGTGAGGCCGAGGGCGAAGCGGAGCATTTGGGTCATGTATCCTCGAAAACACCTGGGATGGATTGTGGTGCGGCATCAAGCCAGTTGGGCGTTGGCAGCCCCTTCTCGCGGAGGAACTCCGGGTTGAAGAGCTTGGACTGATAGCGCGTGCCGAAATCGCAAAGCACGGTGACAATCGTATGCCCCGGCCCCATCTCTTTCGCCATGCGGACGGCCCCCGCGACATTCACGCCCGAAGACGCACCAAGGCAAAGCCCTTCGTTCTCCAGCAGGTCAAAGACCACCGGCAGGGCTTCTTCGTCTGAGATGTTGTAGGAATAGTCCGGTTTGAACCCTTCGAGGTTCGCGGTAATCCGCCCCTGACCGATGCCTTCGGCGATGGAACTGCCCTCGGCCTTCAACTCGCCTTCGGTGTAATAATTGTGCAGTGCCGCTCCATCGGGATCCGCAAGCGCAATTTTCACGCCCTTCGGCTGAAGCGCCATGGCCACACCGACAAGCGTGCCACCAGAACCTACAGCGCAGCAGAAACCATCCACCTTACCACCGGTTTGCTCCCAGATCTCGGGGCCAGTGGTTTCGATATGCGCCTGACGGTTGGCGGTATTGTCGAACTGGTTGGCCCAGATCACCCCTTCGGGCGTGGTCTTGGCCAGTTCCTTGGCCAAACGCTCGGAATAGCGGACGAAGTTGTTGGGGTTTTTGTAAGGAGCCGCAGGCACCTGCACCAGTTCGGCACCGGCAAGCCGCAGCATGTCTTTCTTTTCCTGCGACTGTGTCTCAGGAATAACGATAACGGTTTTGAACCCCATCGATGCGCCAACCAGCGCCAGCCCGATGCCGGTGTTGCCCGCCGTGCCCTCGACGATGGTGCCGCCGGGCTTCAACTCGCCCCGTGCGATGGCATCGCGGATGATAAACAGCGCCGCGCGGTCTTTGACCGACTGGCCGGGGTTCATGAATTCCGCTTTGCCCAAGATTTCGCAGCCGGTCTCTTCGCTCGCGCCGCGCAGCCGGATCAGCGGTGTGTTTCCAATGGCCTCGGCCAGATCTTTTGCAACCTGCATGTTTGCCCCCAGTTCATGTTCCGTCCGGTTTAGCTGTCGCGCTCGCGGACCTCAAGCGTTCGCGGTGGCGGGCCAGCCAATAGGCGCTTGCCACCAATGGCGCATTGGCAAGCGCCTGCGCATCGGCCAAGGCCATCAGATCGTTGAAGGACATCAAATGTGACCGTATATCCTCGCCCTCTGAGGCCAAACCGCCCGTGCCGATGATATGATCCGGCAAATCCGCCAATCCCACGAAAATGTGAAAGAATTCCGTCGCATTGCCGGGAGAGGCGTAGACGTTTCCTACGGGTTCCAAGGCACCTAATGTGATCCCCGCCTCTTCGAGCGCCTCGCGCCGTGCGGCGGCCTGCGGTGTCTCACCGGGATCAATATGGCCCGCGATGGGCTCTAACTGCCAGCAGGTGTGATCGCCCCGCGCCAAAGGGCCCATGCGGATCTGCTCAACCAGCAGCAGGCGGTCGCGTGCGGGGTCATAAGGCAGCACCAACGCCGCATCCGCGCTGACAAAGACCGCGCGGTCGATCTCCTCGGAGATGGCACCGTCGAAGGTCTCGTGGCGGAGGGAAATTTCATCAAGGGCAAAGAACTTTGCGTAAACGCGATCTCGGCCGGTAATCTCAATCTTTCCGTCGAGGGCCAGCGGATCATGCGCGCTCGTTTCAGCCAGCACCTGTTGATGGGCGCGGCGGCGGATCATCGGGAACATCGCGTCGACCTCGGCGCGGGGGCGTTTGCCCATATAGCTCATCACCTCGCGCGCCGCGTGGCACGACAGCGCAGCCCAATCGGCCTCCCATGCCTCAAGCGACCATGGCCCCTCACCCGTCCAGCGCCCCGGTTGCGGCAGATAGACCTCTGCCGCCTTCCCGTCTGCCAGCGTCACCGGCACCAGATCATAGTCAAAGGCGCCTTCATAGAAATCGAGCCGGGCAAAATCATCCGCACTCAGCCCTTGAACCAGCAGCCCTTCGGCCTGCGCGGCCTCGCATGTCTCAATCGTGGGAAACGGCCCCTCGGCGGCGGCTGAGACGCGGTAGCCCGGCAAGGTCGCAGGCCGCAGGTCAATCGCTCCGGCGGAACGGCCAAGCACAATTTCCAAAAGCGGCAAATGCCGCAGGGTGCCGTAAATAAAAAGATGTCGCATGGGGATCAGGACCAACGGTTATAAGCAAATTCGGTCAAAAGACCTGCGATCACAGCCCCGACGACAAGCGCCACACCGATGGGAAGTGTGGCAATCATCACCCCGAACTCCGCGCCGATCTGAAACACGGCAACGATGGCTTCGAATGGGTCGTCATAGCGGTTGCGCAGGGCCAGACGGACCATCTCATTCGCCGCCTGCAAGAAAATCGCCCAGAGCATCAGCACAAAGACCCCGGCCAACCCGTTATTGATCGCGGCCACTATGCCGCGCCCGGCGCGCTTGCCCATCACTCGCCAGCCCACCACAAGGCCAAGAAGGACGTTCAGCGGCAGGAAATACCCGAAATCCGTGCTTTCCGGCATCAGGGGCACCACCATGCCCGACAGGACAAAGGCCAGCACCGCGAGTGAGATCGCTGCCATAAGTCGTGCACCAGTCGGCATTTTCCGGCTCCTTGCGGGGATGGACCGCGGGCGCGGTCACACAGGTCGCCGTACCGTAATCTGCGTCACGTCGCAATTGCCACTGTCAAATGTCGCGGCACAGGAAGTGAGGTAAAAATTCCACATCCGGCGAAAGCGTTCGTCAAAGCCAAGCGCGGTGATCTGATCCCATTTCGCGTTAAAGGTCTCATGCCAGCGGCGCAGCGTGATGTCATAGCTCTTGCCGAACTCGACCGAGCGGTCGACCACCAGACCGGCGCGTTCCACCTGCTCGCGCAGCACCTTAGGGCTGGGCAACATGCCGCCCGGAAAGATGTATTTCTGAATGAAATCCACGCCGCGTTTGTAAACATCCCAGCGGGCGTGATCGACGGTGATGATCTGTAGCGTGGCTGCGCGTCCGGGCTTCAGCCTCTGGCGGACGGTCTCGAAATAGATCGGCCAATATTGCTCGCCCACCGCCTCGAACATCTCGATACTGGCGATGCCGTCATAAAGCCCGCGCTCATCGCGGTAGTCCTGCAATTTAAAGGTCACACGGTCTGACAGCCCGGCTTTTTTGATCCGGTCCACGGCGTATTTATATTGCTCGGCACTGATCGTCAGCGCGGTGACGTGCAAGCCCCGTTCGGCAGCGGCATATTCAGCGAAACCGCCCCAGCCGCAGCCGATCTCCAGCACGTGGTCGCCCGGTTGGACACCCATCTGGTCAACCATGGATTTGTATTTGGCGGTCTGCGCGGCCTCTAGCGACATCTGCGCGCCGTCCTCGAACATGGCCGAGGAATAGGTCATCGTCTCATCCAGCCAAAGCCCGTAGAACTCATTGCCAAGATCATAGTGCTTGCTGATGTTGCGTTTGGCCTGCTTGCGGTTGTTGCGTTGCAGCCAAAAGCGGAACTTCTCAAACTGACGCAGCAGCCCTTGGCCAGGGAAGCCGTCATAAACGGTTTCGTTGCCAGCATGCACCAAATCCATGAAAGCTTGGAGGTCTGGGGTGGACCACCATTCATCCAGATATGCGTCGCAGAAACCCAAATCGCCTTCGCGGATCAGGCGGGCAAAGAGGTCATCGTTGTGGATGTGCACCTCGGCCACCGGGCCGGGTTTGGCCCCTTCGGCCCGGAAAGCGCGGCCATCGGGCAAGACGAAATCCACCCGCCCATGCTGCATCGCCTGCGCCATGGCAAAGACCTGCGGGAAATAGCGCGGCAGACCCTTCTGCCCCTCTGTTGTCGTCAGCTTCATACCTCGGTTCCGTTCTTGTTCTTGGCGCCTACTGTAACCGCAGGCTGCTGTTTCGCAAAAATTTAAAATTCACGATTGCGGTAGGCATCAAGCGCCCGTTCGCGCCCTTCCGAAAGATCGACGATCGGGTCGGGATAGTCGTCATCCGGGCTTAGGCCCCAGCGGCGCGGGACTGCGTCGAAATAGGCCAGCGCATCCTTGCTTGGCTTCGCGCGGCCCTCGGCGATCCAGCGGCGGGTATAGTCTCGGCCCTTGTCGAACCGATCAAGCTGGGTCTCAGGATTGAAGATGCGAAAGAACGGCGTTGCATCGGGGCCAGAGCCTGCGGCCCACTGCCAGCCCATCGCGTTATTAGCCGGATCCCAATCGATCAGGTGCTCTTCGAACCACTTTTGGCCGATGCGCCAGTGACACATGAGGTGTTTGGTCAGATAGCTCGCCACGATCATGCGGCCCCGGTTGTGCATTCGCCCGGTGACCTGCAATTCGCGCATGGCGGCATCGACAAAGGGCACGCCGGTGCGCCCCTGTTTCCACGCCAAGACCTCGGCGCCGCGCTCATCCTCGTTCCACGGGAAAGCCTGCCATTCCTCGCGCCAGTTTTGGTCAAGGATGCGCGGCGTGTGGTACATCAGATGATAAGCAAACTCGCGCCAAGCGAGTTCTTTCAGAAAGGTCTCTGCCCCGCGCTTGCCTTCTTGCATCGCACGCTGACCGGCATGCCAACATTGCGCCGGGCTGATTTCGCCCAAAGAGAGGTTTTCGGACAGTGCAGAGGTGCCGTCTTCGCCCGGCATGTCGCGGCTTTCATCATAGCCTTCGACGATATGCGCGATGAAGGACCCCAGCCGCGCCTGCGCTGCGGCCTCGCCCAGACGGACAAAGGGGCGCACGATATCACGCCCGCGCTGCATCGCGGCATCCATCTGCCAATCGTCCAAGGCGTCACTCTCGGGCCAATTTTCGGGCACCGCAATATCGCTCGGGGTCGCCACGGGTGCCGCCACATCGCGGCCTCGGACGGATTTCCAATAAGGGGTGAACACCTTGTAAAAGCCGCCGGTCTTGGTTTCGACCGTCCAAGGCTCAAACATCAGGTGTCCGGCAAAGCTTTGGGCGTCGATGCCCCCCTCTTTCAGCGCATCTTTGACCTTGGTGTCGCGGTCGATCGCGGCGGGATCATAGAGGCGGCTCCAATACACCGCCCCTGCCCCGGTTTGCTTGATCACATCGCGCAGAATGTCCAGCGCATCCCCGCGCCGCAGGGTCAGGCGGCTGCCCTTTTCTGCAAGCGTCTCCCCCAGACAGGCCAGCGCCAGCCCCAGCCGAAACTTCGGTGCGGCCCCCAGAGCCTCTGACTGGTCGTCATGAATGAAAAGCGGGATCACCGGGCGGCCCGACTTGCAGGCCGCCGCCAAAGCGGGCTGATCGCTCAGCCGCAGATCGCGGCGGAACCACATGATAATCGGGGAATTTTCGTTCACGTTCGGGGTCTTGCTCCTGGCCTGACCCCGAAACATAGCGCCCCCACGCCGGGGTCAAGGCTCAGAGCAGATCATCCAGTGCGTTCAGCAGTTTATCCATCTCGTCCTTGGTGGTGTAATGGGTGAAGCTTAGCCTTAGCACGCCCTTGCTGTCCTCCACCCCCATCGCGCCAAGCGCACGGCCCGCGTAGAAGGTCCCGCCGCCCGCCATGATGCCCCGCTCGGCCAGCGCCTGCGCCACGTCAAAACCGGGCCGGTCAAGCGCCAGTGCCACGGTCGGCGCACGTTTTTCCGCATCGCTCGGGCCGATCAGCCGCACGGAATTCCGCGCCGCCATGGCGTCCAGCAGCGGTTGCAGCAAAGCCGTCTCATGGGCCCGCATCGCATCATGCACGGCGACACCGCGCGCCGTCGCATCGGCGCTGCCGCCGATGTGGTGGGCGTGGAAAGCGTCGATATAATCCGCCATGCCTGCGCTGGCCGCGATCTGTGCGTGATCCGGGCCCGCCGGGGTGAACCGCTTATAAAGCACATCGCCGTTGAAGTGATGCGCTTGGTTCGGCAGCAGTTCCGCCAGCGCCCGGCGGATAACCATGACGCCCTGATGCGGCCCGAAGGTCTTGTAGGCGGAAAAGAGGTAGATATCCGGCCCCAGCCCCCCGACATCGGCAAAGCCGTGGGGCGCATAGGACACGCCGTCAACGCAGACGAAGGCGCCAGCGGCATGGGCCAGCGCCGTGATCTCGGTCACCGGGTTGATTTCCCCCACCACGTTGGAGCAATGCGGAAAGCAGACCAGCCTGACCTTCTCGTCCAACAGATCTTCAAGCTTGGCTGGATCCAGATGCCCCGTCTCTGGATCGATCTGCCATTCGCGGATTTCGATCCCCCTCTCGGCCAGCCGCCGCCATGGGCCGGTGTTGGCCTCATGGTCTTGGTTGGTCACGACGATCGCCTCACCGGGCTGCATCATCTGGCCGAAGGCCTGTGCCAGCACATAGGTGTTTTGCGTGGTCGAGGAGCCAAAGCTCAGCTCTGCCGGTGTCACGCCGAGGATTGCAGCCATGCGGGTGCGGGCCTCGTCCATCTCCTCTCCGCCAAGGCGGCTCGCCTCGTAGGGGGCGTAGGGCTGCACCTTTCGCTGGGTGTAAAAGCGATGCAACCGGTCGATCACTTGGCGGCAGGTGTAAGACCCACCGGCGTTCTCGAAAAAGGCCTGCCCCTGAAGGCTCGGCTCGGCAAAGGCGGGGAATTGGGCGCGGACCCAGTCGGAATCAATATGCATGGCGCGAAGGTCCACCGCTGCGCGGCCAAGGTCAAGCGCCCAAAGAAAACGGCGGCCCCAAGGAGCCGCCGTTGTTGGTGTCGCACTGCCTGTGGAGCTTAGCGAATTTTACGCTCGTCCTGCAGGCCGCGGAAAATGCAGAAGCACATGAACAGCAGCAGCAGCGTGAACAACAACCCGGTAGAGATCACCATGGATTGCAGCGCCGCCAACCCGCCGCCGATCAGCAGAGCGATGGCCACGGCACCTTCAAAGATGCACCAGAACACCCGCTGCGGCACCGGCGCGTCGACCTTGCCGCCTGCGGTGATCGTATCGATGACCAGCGAGCCGGAGTCCGACGAGGTGACAAAGAACACCACCACCAGCACGATGCCGATGAAAGAGGTGATCGAGGCCAGCGGAAGCGCGTCCAGCATCTTGAACAGCTGCAGCGGCAGGCCCGCATCTTGAGCCGCGGTGTAGCCATCATTCAGCACCTGATGGATCGCGGTGCCGCCAAAGATCGACATCCACAGCACACAGACGAGCGACGGGATCAACAGAACGCAAACGATGAATTCGCGCACGGTACGGCCCCGGCTGACGCGGGCGATAAACATGCCAACGAAAGGTGACCAGCTGATCCACCACGCCCAGTAGAACGCCGTCCAACCTTGGGAGAAGTTCACGTCTTCGCGGCCAAAGGGATTTGCCAGCGCGGGCAGATACTCAATGTAAGCCACCAGCGAGTCCCAGAAGAAGGTCAGCAGGAACACTGTCGGACCAACGATCAAGGTGAACAGCGCCAGCAAGGCGGCCAGCCCCATGTTGATCTCACTCAGCACCTTCACGCCGCCATCAAGGCCGCGCAGCACCGAAATCAGCGCCACGGCAGTGATGAGCGAGATCAGAACGACCTCGGAAGTGGTGCCAATCGGGATCCCGAACAGCTCGTTCAAACCCGCGTTCGCCTGTGTCGCACCCAGACCCAGCGAGGTGGCCAAACCAAAGAGCGTGGCAAAGACCGCGATGATGTCGATGATATGCCCGGGCCAGCCCCAAACACGTTCGCCCAGAACCGGATAAAAGGCCGAGCGGATCGTCAGCGGCAGACCTTTGTTATAGGTGAACAACGCCAGCGCCAGCGCAACGACCGCGTAGATCGCCCAAGGGTGCAGACCCCAGTGATAGATCGTCGCCGCCATGCCTAGGCGGAGCGAACCGGCCTCATCACCCGTTGCCGCGCCCAGAGGGGCCCAGTCGGTGCGCAAACCGTTCTCTGTCGTGATTTCGCCCATGGAGGTCGAGAAATGCGTCAGCGGCTCGGACACGCCGTAGAACATCAGCCCGATGCCCATGCCCGCGGCGAAAAGCATCGCGAACCAGCCCAGATAGGTATAATCCGCAATCGCCTCATTACCGCCAAGACGGACATTGCCGAAAGGCGTGACAATCAGCAAAAGCGCAAAGATCACCACCAAATCGGCAGCGCCGATCAGGAACCAATCAAAGTTCTTGGTCGTAAAGTTGAACATGGCCGAGAAGACCGCGGCGGCCTGCTCTGGGAGTGCAATGGTGTAAAAGACGAAGATCACCACAGCGATCCCCGAAATCAGAAAGACCGGGTTGTGAATATCCAGCCCGAACGGCCCGATCTGCCGCTCGATATTGTCTTGACCGATTTCATAATCGGTATTGATGACATCCGCCTTGCCCTCAGGCTCGGGGATGCCGTGCGAATTTGTATCGCTCATAATCTGTTCCCTCTTTGATGACAGATCACCACGCAGGACGCGGCTTCTGTTTTTCTCATCCGTGCGCAAAGGATAGAGGCTTGCGACCATTGGGCAAGCTCTTGCGGCCAAGCTCCCTTGGAAACTTGGCTAAAACGACCTTTTCGTTATCCGCTGCGACGTAAGTTTGGGGGGTTACCCTGTCCCGAGCGCCGCTGCAATCGCATCGGCCTGTTCGCGAATCCGGTCCATGTCCCCTTGGACGCCGGGCGGGCGCAGCTTGTCGCCCTCATGGCGGGGCAAGATATGGTAGTGCAGGTGAAAGACCTCTTGCCCGCCCGCGGCTTCGTTGAATTGCTGCACCGTGATGCCATCAGCACCAAAGGCCCGCAGGCAGGCATTGCCGACCTTTTGAACCGTCGCCAGACAATCGGCCAACTGCGTTTGGCTGGCGTCGAGCATATTGCGGCAAGGCGACTTGGGGATCACCAAGCAATGCCCCTCGGCGCGGGGCATGATGTCCATAAAGCAATAGGTCTTGTCGTCTTCATAGACCTTGAAGCTGGGGATTTCCTTGCGCAGGATCTTGGCAAAGATATTGTCGTCGTCATAGGTGGCCATCATGCTCTCCTTCTGGCGGTCGGGGCGGCGTGGACCATTAACCACACCGCCCCGCGCCGAGGCAATATCAAGCGTTTACGTCGACAACCACCCGGCCCTTGACCTGCCCTTTGAGGATGTCCGCACCGAGTTGGGGCAAATCGCTGAGACCCGCGGGTTGAACCATCGCCTCCAGCTTCTCCATCGGCAGGTCTTTCGCCACCCGCTCCCATGCGCGCAGACGGTTGTCATAGGGCTGCATGACGCTGTCGATGCCCAACAGGTTAACGCCGCGCAGCAAGAAGGGGATCACCGTGGCGGGCAGTGCCGCGCCGCCCGCAAGGCCCACTGCAGCGACGCTCGCGCCATATTCCATCTGCCCCAAAACACGGGCCAGCATCGCGCCGCCCACGGCGTCAACACAGCCGCCCCATGTCTCGCCCTCGAGCGGGCGTTTGACCGTCTCATTAATCTCATCGCGCGCGACAATCCGGCTGGCCCCGAGGCTTTTGAGGTAGTCCTCGGTCTCGGGTCGCCCGGTGACGGCTGCCACCTCGTAACCGAGATTGGCAAGGATCGCGGTCGCGACCGAGCCCACGCCACCCGCGGCCCCCGTGACCAGCACCGGCCCTTTCTTGATCCCGTGGTCTTCTAACGCCATCACCGCCAGCATCGCGGTGAAGCCCGCCGTGCCCACGGCCATCGCTTTGCGCGTATCCAAACCCTTGGGCAGCGGCACCAGCCAGTCGGCCTTGACCCGCGCCTTTTGCGCATAGCCACCCCAATGCGCCTCGCCTACGCGCCAGCCGGTCAGCACGACCTTGTCGCCGGGTTTGTACCGCTCGTCACTCGACGTCTCGACCGTCCCGGCAAAGTCGATCCCCGGCACATGGGGATAGTTGCGGACCAGACCACCGCCGGGCCCAATGCAGAGCCCGTCTTTGTAGTTCACAGTCGAATATTCGACCGCGACCGTCACCTCGGCTTCGGGCAGTTGATCCTCGGTGATCTGGGTCACCTCAGCATGGGTCTTGCCATCGTCATCTTTGTTCACGATCAACGCATTAAAGCTCATCTTTTATCTCCTTTTCAGGTTTCAATTTGCCGGGCCTCAGGCCCAGAAACTCTCACGCACGGTCACATCCCGCAGGCCCTCGGGTGTCTGAACCTGCAACCGCGTGCCCGGATCCCAATGGGTCATCCGCACCATTCCGATAGCGACATTCACCCCAAAATCGGGCGACCAAATGGTCGAGGTCACCTGCCCCACGCGCTTGTCACCTGCCATCAGCGGCCAAGCTCGGTCACAAAGCGGCACCGGATCGCCCACAATCTCTAGGGGGCGTATCTGTTGCACCGGGCCTTCCTTGGCCACCCGTAGCAGCGCATCTCTGCCGATACAGCCCATCGCGGCATGGGTGTCGCAAAGCTTGCCAAGGCCGCATTCATGCGGGGTGTTATCGTCGGTCATGTCATTGCCATAGCTCAACATTCCGCCTTCGATCCGCTCTATTAGATTTGGACAGCCCGCGCGGACGTCCAAATCGCGCCCCGCCTCGAACAGAGCATCCCACAGCGGCATGGCGATATCCGCGCCCTCTGCGTAGATCTCAAAGCCGCCCTGTTTGGAGTAGCCAGACCGCGCGATATTCATGGCGCGCCCTTGGAAGTGGAATTCACCGAAGCGGAAAAACTTTACCTCCCGCACCGCCGCACCAAAGAGGCGTTCCATCAGGTCTTCGGCCTTTGGCCCCTGCACTGCCAGCAGGTTCACATCCGGCTCGTCCACCAGCACATCTAGGTGATAACCGTTGCATATCCCCTTGGCCCAGAACAATAAATCACTGTCAGCGATGGAGATCCACCAGCGATCCTCGGCCAGTTTCACCGCCACCGGATCATTGAGCATACCGCCCGTCTCATCGACGATCGGCACATAGACGCAGCGCCCCGGCGCCACTTCACGCAGATCGCGCGGTGTCAGCATTTGCATCAACCGCGACGCATCCGGCCCCCGCAGCTCAACCTGTCTTTCGCAAGCCACGTCCCAGACTTGGACGGCTTTCTTCAAGTGATGGTAATCGGCCTCGGTGCTTTCAAAGACGGTGGGCAGCAGCATTCGGTTATAGACGGTGTAGGCCTTCACGCCTGCCGCCTCTACCCCGGCAGAAAAGGGCGTGCGCCGTATCCGGCGCGAGGGGGAGAGTTCAGCCATCACACGTCCTCCGGCATTAGGATAAGATCGGTCACTGGCGCATCGTACCCGGCGCTGGTCAGCATGGCATGCACTTGGCCCCGATGATGGGTCTGGTGGTTAAAGAAATGCACGACGGTTTGCGCCAAGGGAGTGGTAAGCTCGCGCTGCATGATGCCGGAATACCATGATAAATCGGCGTCCAAAGTCTCCTGTCGAAGGCCTTGGGCCCAATCCTTTATCGACGCGTCGCACTCGCGCCGCGTGGTGTGCCAAGCCATGCCGGTGGGGCAAAGTTCGGTGTCCGGACCCCCTGGCTTGGGCAAGGCGGGATCAAAACGGGACAACCAGATTTGATCACACCAAAGAAGATGGTTGAGGGTGCCCAAGATCGAGCCGAAAAACGCCTTGCGATCTTGCGTTAACGCATCCTCGTCCATCACCTCAATAACGCTTGCCAACTGACTGTTTTGCCAAGCGTTATATCGCGCCATTTCCTGAGCATAACCGGGGGTGATCACGCAGCACCCTGCCAATCGATCGCGCAGACCTCAGCCGATTTGCCGCCGAAATCCCAAACCCGCCCATAGTCGCGGACCTTAGATTTCACCCCACGCGCCGCCGCGATATTCGGTCCCATCCAATATTTGGAGTTGGTGATCTTCACCGGTTCGCCCGGTTCGGCCCCGGCGAGCAGTTCGATCTCGCCGTTGATCTTCCGGCCGATGTTAATGACACGGCGGTTGCCGTCGCGAATAATCTCAACCGGGGCACGTTCGGCGCCGATGATCTCACTCACCAGCATGGTAAACAGCCCCGTTGTGCCGCCCGCCGCGCCGCTGAAGATTTTCAACAGCCCGTCATAGGCCGCCTCGCTCGCGCGGTCGTCCACATAGGCGGCGACCTTCCAGTTCCCCTCGCCCATACGGCCAGGGATGTCGACCAACAGGCCCACGTTCAGCCCTGCCAAATCCTCCCCTTCGAAATGGCCTTCGTCGATCACGATGCCCATCCACGCATGGCAGTGGCCTTCGGTCGGCAAATGCGCGCCAAGGCTGACCACGCAGGGGCAGAAGACGTCGCAAGAGCAGTTGAGGAAAAGCTCGCCTTTTACGGCCCAATTCGCGGGTGTCATCTCTCTGTTTGGCATATTATCCTCCTGTGAACACGGGCCAACCCGCCACGACGAACGCGCCGAGGATCAGGGTTAAACCCATTGGTTTTGTTACGTAATGTCCGATTTGCGGTAGCTTTTCGATGACCATGAAAAGCGTCGCCAGCCCCATCCAAGCAAGGTTCATCACCCCACCAGCAAAGCCCAGCAACATAAAGCCCCAGCAGCAGCCCGCACAAAAGGCGCCAAGGCCCAATCCCATGCGGAAACCGCCTGCGACACCGGGGCGCCAATGGCCCATGAAATACATCATCGGAGAGTGGCAGACGCCGTGGCAGACCTCCTTGGCGCGGGTGAATTGGAACAGGCCGACGCCCAGTAGCAGCGCCGCCGCAGTCCAGCGCGATTTGGCGATGCCCAGCATGTCGATGACCCCGCCGTGCAAGAGAAGCAATTGCAGCCCTGCGATCCCCGCCGCAAAGGCAAGCCAGACCGCGAAGTAGCCTGCAAGCACCGCCAGCCAGCCCGCGCGGGTGCCGTTGGCCGAGGTCATGAGGTCTTCGTAAGCGCGCAGCGTCGGGACCATGGTCGGGACCATCATCGCAGCCATCATCGCCCCCCACATCGTGAAAAGCGGAAAGAAGCGCGCCATGGGCATATACATATCCATGCCCGGATCCATCTGCCGCATCCGTTCACCCATCGTGCCCGGACGACCCAGCAGATCGACATCCATCTGCATCGCCATGCTGTACATCATCCACCAAGCCGCTAGAATCAGGGCGAAAAACCCCAGCCAAAGTGTTGACCGTACCATGCCCGTCATCGCCGCCCTCCCCTGCGTGCTCTTGTAGATTTAATGTCAGACAATTAAACTCCTCGCAAACACTAATTGTAAGACATATGAAAATCGATCCAAGCAGCCCCGCCGATCTATCGGCTCAAATCGCCACGGCCATTCGCGACGCCATCATCGGCGGGCGTCTGATCGTCGACCAACGCCTGCCATCTGAGGCGGAATTGGCCGAGCAGTTCGAGGTCTCTCGCCCCACGGTGCGCGAAGCGTTGAAGCGCCTTGCCGCGCAATCGCTGATCCGCACGCAGCGCGGGGCCACGGGGGGCGCTTTCGTGAATCGCCTCAGCTTTCTAGATGCTTACGCGCAGCAGATCACCACATCTACGTTGCTATTGTCGATGAACGCGGTGAGTTTCGAAACGGCATGCGAAGCCCGCTTCGCCCTAGAGCGCGCATGCGCGCCCCTCTCGGCAGAGCGGCGCACGGCGGATCACCTTGCCACGATGCGCGCTGAAATCCACCGGCAGGCGCAGGCGGGGCTGACCGATGAAGCGTTCTGCGCGTCCGATGTCGCCTTCCACCGGGCGCTGGTTGACGGCGCGGGCAACCCGGTGCTGAGCTATCAACTTGCCGGTGCGGTCGAAGCCATGCAGCCTTTGATGAATATTATCACCTTCACTGCAAGAGATCGGGCGCGGATCATTGCCCTGCACCAAGAGATCGCCAATGCCGCAGAAGCGCAGAACGGCAAAGCGGTAACGGCAGGATTGACGGCGCTGGAAGCGGAGACCCAAGACCTTGCCCAGAGCGTTTTCGCCGCGCGTGCTGCGCGGAACGCCGGAAAGGCTGGCTGAGAAGTTGCGACTTCACTTATAAATCAATGGGGTGCGCGTGAACCTTGATGTCATAATTTCCCGCCGTCGCACCCCTTGCAATTCACCCATGACGGCCCTACTTTAATCTTGTCCTTCGGGACTATGGACATAAACGCGCTCGTAATAAGCGGTTCGGACCCGGGGGCGGTACCCGGCGGCTCCACCAAACATCCTTCATTTGGGGATCATGGGGCCGAAATAGGATCGACGAACGTCTAAAGGGGTTGCTTTGTTTCGGTGAGATACCACCGTTATCGGTTCAAACTGTACAATTGCAAATGACAATCGTGCTCCAGTTGCGATGGCCGCGTAAGCGGTTTCAGCGACTGAAATCTAAGTCCTTAGGCTTTGCAGCTTAAGGCGGGGTTCGCAGGTACCTGGCAACAGAAACCTGCACTTTTCCCCTCCATATCTCGGCGAATTCAATTGCTTGAGCGGTGTTCTTGACCCTGTGCTTCCGTGCCCCTATCCGTTATAAAACGAAGCCGCTGTGGCTTCTTTCGCGCAGGAAGTTCGCATGACCCCGCCCAGCTGGCCCGAAATGTTTCGCGTCTTCGGACGCATCGGGCTGATGTCATTCGGCGGCCCCGCAGCGCAGATCGCCGTGATGCACCGTGAGTTGGTCGAGGACCGCCCGTGGCTAAGCGAGCAGACCTACCTGCGGGCGCTCTCACTCTGTATGCTGTTGCCCGGACCGGAAGCGATGCAGCTGGCGACCTATGCAGGCTGGCGTCTGCGCGGTGTGGCTGGCGGGCTGCTCGGCGGATTGCTTTTCGTGGTGCCGGGGGCAGCATTCATCGCTGTGCTGGCTTTGCTATATGCGTGGTATGGGCAGTTGCCCCTTGTGCAGACGGCTTTTCTCGGCATCAAAGCCGCCGTCATTATCGTGGTATTCCAAGCGCTTCTGAAAGTTTCTTCAAAGGCGTTGCATGGGCGTCTTGGCTGGGCGCTGGCCTTTGGGTCGTTCATCGGCATTTTTGTTCTGGGCTTGCCATTTCCACTGATCATTCTGCTGGCCGGTGCCATCGGGATGTTGACCAAAAGCCCCACTGCGGTGGCCGAGCCGGCAAATCTGCCACCTGCGCGCAGTCTGCGCACCCTGCTGATCTGGGGCGGGCTTTGGGCCGCGCCGCTTGTGCTTTTGGCGCTGCTGGGTGAGGATTTTCTGCTGCAACTCGGCCTGTTCTTCTCCAAGCTCGCTGTGGTGACCTTCGGCGGTGCCTATGCCGTGCTGGCCTATATGACCCAGACAGTGGTTCAGGATTTCGGTTGGATTAACACGGACCAAATGATTGACGCACTCGGCTTGGCCGAGACGACGCCCGGCCCGCTGATCCTCGTTACGCAATTTGTCGGGATGTTGGCAGGCTTTGCCCAAAGCGGCCCGTCGGGCGCGCTCGCTGCCGGGCTGCTGGCGCTTTGGGTGACTTTCACGCCATGCTTTTTGTGGATTTTCCTTGCAGGCCCGTATCTTGAGGCGCTTTCTGAACAGCCGAGCATCGCGGGGGCGCTGCGGGCCATCACGGCGGCAGTGGTGGGGGTTATCGCCAATCTCTCGGTCTGGTTTGCGCTGCATGTGCTGTTTGATCGGGTCGCCCCTGGGGTCACCCTCGCCCTGCCCGCGCCGGTTTGGGCAAGCTTCAATCCGCTGGCCGCCGTGCTCACCCTATTGGCCGCTGTGCTGATGCTGGCGCTCAAGCGTGGTTTTGTCGTCACGATGATCCTGCTCGCGGTGCTTGCTCTGCTCCTTCGCGCGATTTAGCGCCGCGCCCCCTTTCACTCGCCTGTGAATGGGGTATGCTGACCCCTGCCCATCGCCCGGACCGGAGAGAAGAATGAGCCGCAGCATTGATTACGGCAACCTGATGCACGAAGCCATGCGGGGTTTGATCCGCAGGGTCTTGCAGGATGTATCGGACCAAGGGCTACCGGGGAATCACCACTTTTTCATCACCTTCGATACCTCGCACCCGGATGCGGAATTGGCCGATTGGCTCTCCGACCGTTATCCCGATGAGATGACCGTGGTGATGCAGCACTGGTACGATGGGCTTGATGTTGGCGCAGACGGATTTGCCATCACGCTGAACTTCGGCGATGCGCCCGAGCCGCTTTATATTCCCTACGACGCGATCCGCACCTTTGTGGACCCTTCGGTGGAGTTCGGCCTGCGGTTCGAACAGCAAGAAACCGAAGAAGAAGACGAAGATCGCGATGAGGCCACGCTTGACCAAACCGATGAGGAAGAGCTGGAAGTCGCGGAAGAGCCCGCCAAGGACGCCGAGATCGTCTCGCTCGATTCCTTTCGGAAGTAGCGCAGGATTGGCCGTTAGCGCCATCCCTGCATTGCGCAGACCGTAAGGCGCAGGTACACCGCTGGGCAACGATAAGTCACAGCAGGAGCCACAAAATGGCCGATACCCGCACCGAAACCGACAGCTTTGGTCCGCTCGAAGTTCCTTCCGATAAATATTGGGGCGCGCAGACGCAGCGCTCGATCATCAACTTCCCAATCGGCTGGGAAAAGCAGCCCATCGCCATCGTGCGCGCGCTTGGCGTGATCAAGAAGGCCTGCGCGCAGGCCAATGTGGCACAGGGTTCGCTTGATGAGGACCGCGGCAAGGCGATCGTTCAGGCCGCTGGCGAAGTTTTTGAGGGCAAGTTCGACGACAACTTCCCGCTGGTTGTCTGGCAGACCGGCTCGGGCACCCAGTCGAACATGAACGCCAACGAGGTTATCGCCAACCGCGCGATTGAGCTTATGGGCGGCACCATCGGGTCCAAGGACCCAGTGCACCCCAACGATCACTGCAACATGGGCCAGTCGTCAAACGACACTTTCCCAACCGCCATGCATATCGCCACCGCGATGACGGCGCGGGACGTGCTGCTGCCGGGGCTGGAGAAGCTGCACGGCGCGTTGCAAAAGAAAGTCGAGGAATTCGACGGCATCATCAAGATCGGCCGCACCCACACGCAGGATGCGACGCCTCTGACGCTGAGCCAAGAATTCTCAGGCTACACCCATCAGGTCGCCATGAGCATCGCCCGCGTGCGTGACGCTCTGGGCCGCATTTATGAGTTGGCGCAAGGCGGCACCGCCGTTGGCACCGGGCTGAACACCAAACAGGGCTGGGCCGAGACCGTGGCGCATAACATGGCCGAGATCACCGGCCTGCCCTTCGTCACCGCGCCGAACAAGTTCGAGGCGCTCGCCGCCCATGACGCGATGGTGGAGATCTCGGGCGCGCTGAAAACCGTCTCCGCCAGCCTGTTCAAAATCGCCAATGACATCCGCCTGCTGGGGTCCGGCCCGCGTTGTGGTCTGGGCGAGTTGATCCTGCCCGAGAACGAACCCGGCTCGTCGATCATGCCGGGCAAGGTCAACCCGACCCAGTGCGAGGCGCTGACGCAAGTCTGCATTCATGTGATGGGCAACGACGCGGCGGTTGGCTTTGCCGGGTCTCAGGGACATTTTGAGCTGAACGTCTACAAGCCTATGATGGCCTATAACGTTCTGCAATCCATGCAGCTTTTGGGGGACGCCGCCTCGGCCTTCACTGATAATCTGGTGGTTGACCTCAAGGCCGACGCGGACCGCATCGAAAAGCTGATGCGCGAGTCGCTGATGCTGGTGACCGCGCTGGCGCCCGAAATCGGCTATGACAATGCCACCAAGGTCGCCAAGACCGCGCATAAGAACGGCACCACGTTGAAAGAAGAGGCCATCGCACTGGGCTTCGTGGATGCCGAAACCTTTGAACGGGTCGTGCGGCCCGAAAATATGATCGGACCAAAATGAGTGCGCCCATCAACCTTAACAAGGTGAAGAAAGAGCGAGACCGTTCGTCTCGCAAAGCACGCGCGAACGAAAACGCCGTGGGTTTTGGCCAGACCAAAGCGCAGAAAGAAGCGCTGAAAGCCCGCGCCGAGCAGATCGCCCGCAATCTGGAAGCGCATAAGCGCGAGACATGAACGCGCGGCCCCGCAAACATTCGGTGACCCTACGGGGTCACCGGACATCAATCTCTCTCGAAGATGAATTCTGGGATGAGTTCCGGGCCATTGCCGCCGCGCGGGGGCTGCCGATCAATGCGCTGGTGACTGAAATCGACGCGGCGCGTGGGCTGGACATCGGGCTTGCCGGGGCAATCCGGTTGTTCGTGTTGCGCGCGTTAAAGGAACGTTTACCAAAGGCAGATTAGCGTCGGGCCATGGCCCTCGGATCCCCTCTCTCACCCGCCGCTTGGCTGGATGATATTTTTGCCTCTAAGGCGGCCATTCGCGGACAGGTCATTCGACGTAAAGCGCGCGATATTGAGAAGTTTGTCGGACGCCAAGAATTTGAAGACGAATTGAAACGTCGAGGTTTCCAAGCGATTGAGAACGCCGGACAGGTCATCATATTTTGCAATAGAGAACCCATCCGGCGGATTGCCTAGCCGTTTTCTTTTAAAGAAAACGGATCCGGAATTTTCAAAAAATTCCGATTTAGCAGATCGACGCTTGGTAAATCTTCTCGATGTTCTGACCAAGCGCCTCGTTGAACTCCGCATCTGTCATCTTGACGTTCAGCCCTTCAGTCAAAGCGCGCGAGAAGCTGGCGATCATGGTGCGGTTCTTGCCCAGCCGTTCGCAGGCTTCCGCCGTGGAGTAGCCGCCCGATAGCGCAACGACACGCAGCACGTTGGCGTGGCCGGCCAGTTCGTCATAGAGACCGGCTTTTTCAGGAATCGTCAGTTTCAACATCACCATCTCGCCCTCGGGCAGCGCGTTCAGGTTCTTTTCAATCTCTCCGCGCAGGATCTCTTCGGCCTCTGCCTTCGTGTCGGAGTTGATGTTCACCTCAGGCTCAATGATCGGCACCAGACCGGCAGCGCAAACCTGTTTGGCCAGTTCGAACTGTTGCGCCACCACGGCGGCGATGCCGTTCTCGTTGGCCTCGTGAATGACCGAGCGTTCCTTGGTGCCAAAGATGCCGTGTTTCACCGCGCGGGCCAGCAGATCGTCGATCTCCATGATCGGCTTCATCATCTGCACGCCGTTGTTGGTTTCCTCCAACCCCTTGTCGATCTTCAGGAAAGGCACCACGCCCCGGTCTTCCCACAGGAGCTGGGCGACGGGTTTGCCGTTGATGCTGTCATCCATCGTGCGCTCAAAAAGGATTGCGCCGATTACTTTCTCGGAGGTGAAATCGTCGGCCAGAATGATCCGCGCCCGCATGTCGTGGACGGCTTTGAACATTTCTGCGTCGCCGTTGTAATCCGACGGTTCCACGCCATAGAGGCTCAGCGCCTTGGGGGTGGAGCCGCCCGATTGGTCGAGCGCCGCGATGAAGCCTTTGCCGCTGTTCATTTGCTCAAGTTGCGCCTTGTCGTAGCCCATGTCACCCACGTCCTATTTTGATTCCGTTCGCTGCGTTTCTAATTGAAACGCAAAGCCGATGATAGAAGCTAGCGCCTTGATAGCGCTAACCAAATGCCCTTATCTGAACGGACGGTCAAATGTGCGACTGGCACCGGCACGCGGTCAGGCTGGGCGGTCACGCGAAAGTCTCGCAGGATACGCGACAGGATCAGGGGCCCTTCGACCATGGCAAAACCCGCGCCAGTGCAGACCCGTGGCCCGGCAGAGAATGGGATAAAGGCGTCGCGCTGGCACTGCTTTCCGTTTTCGGTCTGCCAACGGGTTGGGTCAAAACCATCAGGATTGTCCCAAAGCCGTTCATGCCGGTGCAGGTGCCACGGGCTGAGCACCAGTTGCGCCCCCTGTTTCACCTTTCGGTCGCGAAACGCTTCGGGGCAGCGGTTCTCGCGCACCATCATCGGCACGGGTGGATAAAGCCGCAGCGTCTCACGAAACACATCGCGGCTAAGCTTGAGCTTTGACATCACCGCGAAATCACAGGTCTCAAGCGCCTGTGCCTCTTCCGCCAACCACTCCTGCCATTCGGGATGGGTGGCCATGAGATAGAGCGCCCAAGCCAAAGCCGAGGCGCTGGTTTCATGCCCCGCGAGGAAGAAGATCGCTACCTGATCAACCATCTCCTCGGTGTCGAAGATCTCACCTGTTTCGGGGTCGGCTTGGGTCATGATCTTGGTGGCTAGGTCGTCGGGCGCGGTGCCCGCTTTGATCTGCGCCATCCGCTCTTGGGTCAGGTCCGTGATCAGCGCCCTGATTCGCGCGGCGCTGGCCCGCGTGTCGCGCCGAAACAGGCGCGGCATCCAGCGCGGTAGCGGCAGAAGTGCCCCAAGGTTCAGGATCGGCTGGCTGCGCTGGTAATTGCGAAACTCATCAAAGACCGCCCGGGCAACCTCATGTTCGATCGGCAGGGAAAATAGCGTGCGAAAGATCACATCGGCTGCGGCGTGGCTGGTCTCGGCTTCGATCTCGACCACCTGCCCCGCCTTGCCTCCCAGCCGTGTGGCGGCGGCCTCTGCTGCGTCCCACATCGCCGGAAAGGTCTCGCGCAGCCGGCCGCCTTCAAAGGCGGGGTCGATGATGCGGCGCTGGCGTTTCCATGTCTCGCCGTTGGTCAGAAAGACAGAGTTGCCCAAGAGCGGGCGCAGCCCCTCGCCGATCCGGTCGGATTTCGGAAAATCCTCGGGGCGGTCTTTCAAAATGGTCTTCACCAGTTCGGGCTGGTTCATCAAATAGCTGCGGAAGAACGGCGTTTTGAATTCTGCCATCCATGCCCGATAAAGCCGGGCGGGCTGGGCCGAGAGGATATCGGCGCGAAACAGTTTGGCATAGCGCCAGAGCGACACACGGTCGGGCCGCGCGGGGGGCTTGGGCGGTTGGGTCATGCGGCGACAGAGGTGTATTTGCTGACCGCGTGGTCGATCCGGGATTTCGACGCGGGCCGCCCGTCATAGCGCGCGGCCAAGGTCTGTGGCCCGGCGGTGATCTGGAAATAGTCATAGTCGCGCGGGCGGTCGAAGGCGCAGAGATACTGGAAATGCAGCCGAAAGAACCGCCAGCGCAGCGCCTTCCAGCGGGCGGGGCTAAGCGTTTGGGTGAAGGCAGCCGAAAAGACCAGCGGCCAACGTTTCCCCTCAGGCGCCACGCCGGAGACCGAGACCGGATCGCAAAGCGCAAAGGCGCAGCCATCGCCGGGGGCCGTCACGTCGACCCATGCCAGTTCCTCGCGGGTTGAGAGATAGCGCAGGTCGCCTCGCAAACGCTCGGCCCGGGGCAAGAAGGACACCATTGGCACCACCTGCCCGAGCGAGAGAAAACCCAAGGCAGGCCCGCGCTCGGGCACCCTGCCCCCGCGGATCAGATCGGCCAGTACCGAGACGCCCAGATGCGCGCCGGATGAGTGGCCGACAACCAGTACCTCGTCGACATCCTCGGTCAGAGCAGCGGCGATGTCATTGCCAAACTGCGCCATGCGGGCTTCCAACTCCGGCGGGTTCGCGCCCCGCGTGGCGGCGGAATAGGCGTAGTCATGCATCAGGTAATAGGCGAAAAACTTGCCGTCTTTCTTTTTAAACCAGCGCAGCAGCGCGATGCACAGCCCAGTGCCCACTGCCGCGAAGGCGAGCCGCGCCGCCCAATGGTCCGTCACCATTCCAAGGGCGCGATAGGTCAGCAGGCCAAGCGCCACAGCCAGCAGCGCCTGCACAATCAACATCCCCACCGGATAAAGCGCCGCAATAACCGGCCCCTTGCGCAGGCGCATCAGCCGCCAAAGCGCGCCGGAGCCGATGTAGACCCATGCGGTGCGCAGCAACTGCCAATAGGTCGCGGGGATCGAATTGCTCATGCTTTCGCGCACGATGTCGGACCAGACCAGCACTTCGACTTGCGAGGTCACCTGATGACCGTCGATCCCAGCGTTAACGCGCCAGCCGTAATTGCCCTTGCCCGCTTTTGGTTTCAGCGCAATCTCATAGCCCGAAATCGCGGCCTGCGCCGCGCCCTCCTTGCGGTAAAGCTCACGGTAGCGGCGCGGGTGAATCGGATCGTAGCCGGGGATGTAGAACACCCGCCGCGTTTTCACCGTCTTTGCCTGCCCTGTGCTCACCATGCCCGCCCTCTTCTTCGGCATAGTCTAGCCGCAATTCGGGGCAAGATTAAGGCTTAACCTACGGTTGCGAGAATCGGAAAAGTCTCAAGCAGCCAGAAGGAAAAGGCGGTGAATGCGCCGGTCAGCAGCGCCAGACCAACAATCACCAACAGGCCCCCCATGATCCGCTCGATCAGCTTCATATGCGGTTTGATCCGGTTCATCAGCGTCATCGCGCGGGTGATGAACATCGCGGCCAGCAGGAAGGGAATGCCAAGCCCCGCCGCATAGACGCCCAGCAAAAGCGTCCCGCGGGAGACGGAGGCCTCGCTTGCTGCCAGTGACAAGATCGCGCCCAGCTGTGGCCCGATGCAGGGGGTCCAGCCAAAGGCAAAGGCCAGCCCCAAGACATAGGCGCCGAAACTCGACCCGCCCTTGTCGCCCGCGTCCATCCGCGCCTCTTGATCGAGAAACGGAATGCGAAAGAGCCCAATGAAATGCAGGCCGAAGACAATTATCACCACACCGGAAATTTTAGCGAGAAGCGCCTGATTCTGTAAAAAGAACATCCCAAAGGCCGAGGCGGTGAAGCCCAGTAGGATGAACACAGTGCTCAGCCCCAGCACAAAGAACAACGCCGCCACGACCGCCCGCCGCCGTGCGCTGGATTGGCTGGACATGTCATTGATCGACACGCCCCCCATATAGGCCAGATAGGGTGGCACGATGGGCAGCACGCAGGGCGACAGGAAACTGAAAATCCCGGCAACCAGAGCGATGATCATGGCCGGCAGGATCCCGGCGTCGATGAGGCTTATATCAAACATGACCAACTCCTAGACCGACAACGCCCCGGCGTCACCTGTCATATTGTCACAAGATCGTGGACCTCGGGATTGGCTTGGATTAACTGGTCTTATGAAGATCGAAAAACTGGATGCCACGGGGCTTCTGTGCCCCCTGCCCGTGCTGAAAGCACGCAAACGACTGGCGGCCCTCGCGCCGGGCGATCAGCTTCATATGACAGCCGATGATCCGGCCGCGGTGATCGACGTGCCACATTTCTGCGTGGAAGCCGGTCATGCGCTGACCGAAACCCGGACCGAGGGCGCGGCAGAGCTTTATATCATCACCAAAGGTGGCTGAGCCGGACCCGGCCGGAACGCGCGCTTCAACCCTACGACAGAATCGAAAACGGCGGGCCTGAAAGCCCGCCGTTTCCTTTTATATGTCGTGGCTTAGCTGCCCAGCGACCACCAGCCCCGGCGTTTTGGCTTGGGCTTTTCGGCGGGTTGCTCTTCCACCTTTTCGGCCACCGGCTCAGGAGCCGTTTCGGCAGCGGGCGCTTCGGCTTCCACCAGCTGGGCCGTGGGTTCGGGCTGCGGCTCAGGCTGCGGTGCTTCCGCGACAGGTGTGGCAGTTTCCGGCGACGGCGTCGCGTTGGTCGCTTCGGTCGGCAGTGCTTCGGCCATCGCCTCGGGCGTGGCTTCGGCTACCGGCTCGACCGGCTTGGCTTTGGCCCGGCTCCGGCGCTTGGGTTTTGGCGCGGGTGCGGCCTCTTCCTCGGTCGCCACGGCGTCTGTTGTCACCGTCTCTTCTGCCGCTTCCACCACGGGCTTTTTGGTCCGGCGGCTGCGCTTGGCCTTGGGCTTGGGCGTCCCTTCACCTTCAGCCTCGGCACTGACCTGTGGCGTTTCGCCTTCTGCGGCGGCAAGCGCTTCGGGCGCGGGTTCCGCTTCGGGGGCTAGTTCGGCTTTGGGCTTGCGCGACCGGCTGCGGCTTTTGGGCTTGGGCTTTTCCTCGGCGTCGGTGTCGGCTTGCGCTGCCTCCGCTTCTACCGGTTGGGCTTTATCGCCTTCGTCCGGCTTCGCCTCTTCCTGCTGCTGACCACCGTTCTGATCGTCTGCACCATTCTGCTGCTCGCCATTGCCATTGCGGCCACGGCCACCCCGGCTGCGACGACGACGGCGGCGGCGTTTGGATTTGCCCTCGCCCTCGTCACCATTGCCGTTGCCATTCCCGTTTCCGTTCTCGGATTGCGGGGCCTCCTGTGCGGCGGGTGCCTCTTCCACTTCGACCTCTGCGGCGCTCTCATCCTCGTCGATCTGATCCATCAGCGATGTATCGACCGAAACGACGTGATCCGAGACGGGCGGCACGGTGCGGGTGGCGGTCTTGAACTTCTCGATGTGGAAATCGGGGCTGACCAAGGTTGGGTCGCCTTCGATCCGCACAGACATGCCGTAACGCATCTCGATATTGGCGATATGCTCACGCTTTTGGTTCATCAGGAAGTTGGCGATGCCCACGGGCGCACGCACCAGCACTTCGCGCGAACGGCGGCGGGTGCCCTCTTCTTCGATCTGGCGGATGATCGACAGGGCGAGGTTGTCGTCAGAGCGCACCAGACCGGTGCCGTGGCAGGCGTGGCAAGGCTGGGTCGTCGCCTCGATCATGCCGGGACGCAGACGCTGGCGCGACATTTCCATCAGGCCAAAGCCCGAGATGCGGCCCACTTGGATGCGCGCGCGGTCGGTCTTGAGCTTGTCTTTCATCATCTTTTCGACGGCGGCGTTGTTCTTGCGCTCATCCATGTCGATAAAGTCGATGACAATCAGGCCCGCGAGGTCACGCAGACGCAGCTGACGCGCCACTTCGGCGGCAGCCTCAAGGTTGGTCTTGGTCGCGGTCTGCTCGATCGAACCTTCCTTGGTGGCCCGACCAGAGTTCACGTCAATCGCCACCAGCGCTTCGGTCACGCCGATCACGATATAGCCACCCGAGGGCAGTTGCACCGTGGGGTTGAACATGCCCGAAAGGTAGCTTTCCACCTGATAGCGCGCAAAGAGCGGCAGGCTTTCGTTGTAGAGCTTCACGTTTTTCGCGTGGGACGGCATGATCATTTTCATGAAGTCCTTGGCGATGCGGTAGCCGCGCTCGCCCTCAACGTGAATCTCGTCAATCTCGCGGTTATAGAGGTCGCGGATCGAACGTTTGATCAGGTCGCCTTCCTCATAGATTTTCGCGGGCGCGATGGACTTCAGCGTCAGCTCGCGGATCTGCTCCCAGAGGCGCTGGAGGTATTCGTAATCGCGCTTGATCTCGGCCTTAGTGCGTTTCGCGCCGGCAGTCCGAACAATCAGACCTGCACCCTTGGGCACTTCGATCTCAGTCGCGATTTCTTTAAGTTTCTTACGGTCAGCCGCATTGGTGATCTTGCGCGAGATGCCGCCGCCGCGCGCGGTGTTGGGCATCAGCACGCAGTAGCGACCCGCAAGGCTGAGGTAGGTGGTCAGCGCCGCGCCCTTGTTGCCGCGCTCTTCTTTGACGACCTGCACCAGCAGGATCTGGCGGACCTTGATGACCTCTTGAATCTTGTAGCGGCGCGGGCGCGGTTTGCGCACGGGGCGAATGTCTTCGCTGTCATCTTCGTCGGCGACGGATTCGATGGAATCGTCTTTCGCCGTGGCATCGCTGCCTTTGTCGTCTTCGTTGTCGGCGTCGTCGGCCTGGGCGTTGCTGGCGTCAGCGTCATCGGACGTAGCCGCTGCCGTTTCATCTGCCTTAGCAACCTCGGCCTCGGCTTCGCCGTTCTCAGGCTCTTCGACCGGCGTTTCCGCGACCCGCTCCATGGGCGAGCTGCCCTCTTCGCTGTCGAGATCAACAGTTTCCATACCGGCGATTTGATCGCTGTTGTCGTCAGCTACCTCTGCTGTGACCACGGCATCATCGCTGTTGGTCTCAGCCGCTTGGCTTTTCGATCGGCTGCGCGACCGCGAGCGGGTCCGCTTGGGCTTTTCGTCTTCGTCGTCTTTGGCGGCCTGCGCTTCGGCATAGGCGCGCTCTTCTTCCAGCAGCGCCTGACGGTCGGCCACGGGAATTTGGTAATAATCGGGGTGGATTTCCGAGAACGCGAGGAAGCCATGACGGTTGCCGCCATAGTCAACAAAGGCAGCCTGAAGCGACGGTTCGACCCGTGTAACTTTGGCTAGATAGATATTGCCGGCAAGCTGGCGTTTGTTTTCTGATTCAAAATCGAATTCTTCGACCTTGTTTCCGTCCACGACCACAACGCGAGTTTCCTCGGCGTGGGTGGCATCGATAAGCATTTTCTTAGACATAGATCCATTATGCACAGCACCCGCGCACGGAAGGCCCCTGGCGGGGCATCGGGCTGGGAGGTGTGACTTGTCAGGGCGATGGAGGACGCGGCAACAGCAGGGCCACGAATGGCCCCCATCTGTCTGCTCTGAGCATCTGCGCGCGTCATCGCGGTTCTTCTCCGATGCGAGGGCCTTTGCGCCTCTCCCATCCATTAATTAGCTGTGCTTCGGTTGGGCTAACCCTCGCGAATATCAGCGGTTCTTCGGCCGTTTCCGGCCCAATCGGTCTGCTGGCCCCCCGGTGTCGGGCTGGCACGGCAGCGAAACTGTCAAAAGTCACCATACGCCAGTCGGGCGTTACAGGACTTATCCGGCTAGTTAAGGGCTTTAAGGGGTGAAACACAATGGTCAATCGAATGAGCAACAGTCAAATGCGGTTTATCTCGGGTCGGTTGACAAGGCGCATGGGCTTGGAAACATTCAGACTGTCGCCGCAAGGATCGCTGGGCGGCACCATAGAATTGCTTTGCCGCCCCCGCGGCCCAGAGTTTCAAAGGACCGCTTCATGCAAATATTCCTGCGCCCCGCGCTTTGTCTGACCCTTTTGGGCCTTGCCGCCTGTGATGAGATCGCCGTGGCCGATAATCCGGCGGCGCTGGCCGAGTTGCGCGGGCAGAAAAGCTGTGTGGCCGCGGTGACCCAGCAAACCGGCGCGGCGGGTGTCGCCGTTAATACAACACGCCCTGTGGTGGAGCTTTATCGTCATATCGTTGACGTACCCGGCGGCGCGAGTTGGTCCTGCATCACCGATCCGAATGGCAAAGCGGTCGAGATTGCAGAGCAGCGCAGCGGTTAAACCGCGCTGCTTAAGGGGCGTGGTCAGAGGTAATCTGACCGCTGCAACCCGTATTTCGCCATCTTCTCGTTCAGCGTCCGGCGTGGCAGGCAAAGCTCGTCCATCACGCTGGCGATAGAGCCCTTGTGACGGCGCATGGTGTTGTCGATCAACATGCGCTCGAATGCCTCGACATATTCCTTGAGCGGTTTGCCTTCGGTGGTCATCACCGGCTGCATCTCGTCATGGTCGCTCATCAAGAGGGAGGCGATGGTGCCCGAGCCGCGGCGCGATTGCAGCACGGCGCGTTCGGCCACGTTAATGAGTTGGCGCACGTTGCCGGGCCATGGCGCTTGCAACAACTGTGCCGCCTCTTGTGCACTGACCTGAGGCGCCTCGCAGCCGTATTCATCCGCGAACTGATCGCTGAGCCGGGTGAAGAGCGTCAGGATATCCTCACCACGCTGGCGCAGCGGCGGCACGGTGATGCGGAGCGCTGCCAAACGATAAAACAGGTCTGATCGCAGCGCGTCTTCCGAGGTGCGCCCGGCTTCTTGCAGGTTCGAGATGGCGACGATTCGTGTCTCTGCCGGGGTGCCTTGTTCGTTGATGGCGCTTAACAGCCGCGCCTGCAGGCTTTCGGACAGGGCTTCGATGTCTTCCAACACCAATGTCCCGCCGCGCGCTTCTTCGATGGCGGGCAGTTGCGCGTCTTCGGGCTGCATCGGGCCGAACAGCCGCTTGGCGAGCGCGTCTTCCTCCAGAGCACCACAGGAGACGAGGACAAATTTCTTGCCCGCGCGGCTGCCGACCGCGTGCAGCGCATGGGCCACGAGGGTCTTACCGGTCCCGGTTTCTCCGTCGATCAGCACATGCCCATCGGCCTGCCCCAGATCGAGGATATCTTCGCGCAGGCGTTCCATGACGGGCGATTGGCCGATGAGCTTTTTCATCAGCTGGCCGCCGTCCGACAGCTCACGCCGCAGGGCGCGGTTGTCCATCACCAGACGCCGCGCATTGGTGGCCTTTTTGGCCAGTTCGCTCATCCGGTCGGGGTTGAAGGGCTTTTCAAGAAAGTCGAAAGCGCCGACGCGCATCGCTTCGACCGCCATCGGCACGTCACCATGACCGGTGATCATGATGACCGGCAAAGCCGAGTCGCTGCCCATCAGCTTTTTCAGGAATTGCATCCCGTCCATGCCCGGCATTTTGATGTCGGAGATGACGATGCCCGGATAATCCGGCCCCAAAGTCTTTAGCGCGTCTTCGGCGCTGCCGAAGGTTTCCGTGTCATACCCCGAAAGGGCCAGCCACTGGCTGATCGACTGCCGCATGTCCTGTTCGTCGTCTACAATCGCGATTTTCATTGCCTGAGCCATGCGTTCACTCCGCCGCTTCTATCTTCGTTTCATCTGCCAATATAGGCAGTTGCATCTCAAATACAGCGCCACCGTTTTGTCCGTTGCGCGCCATAAGCCGTCCCCCAAGGTCGTTGACGATCCCCGATGAAATGGCAAGACCCAGCCCAACACCATCGCCGGGCTGTTTGGTCGTGTAAAAAGGTTCGAACAGCGCGTCCAAGTCCTCAATCCCCGGGCCATTGTCGCGCACGGTTAATGTCGCCGTCTCCCCCGCTGATAGTATAATGTCCACCTGAGGGTTTCGTTCCGATTTTGTTGCGTCTAATGCGTTTCTTAACAGGTTTACCATAACTTGTTCGATCCGCATACGGTCTCCCATCACCATGACGGGATTATCGGGCAGGATGCGGCTGATCTGAACCTGTCGCTGGCGCAACTGCGGCTCCATCATCGACAGGGAAGACGCCAGCGCCGCGCCCATATCAACCGGAGAGAAGGCCTCCTGCCCCTTGCGGGCATAGGATTTAAGCTGCCGGGTGATCGCGCCCATTCGTTCGATCAGGTCGTCGATGCGCCCAAAGGACGACAGCGCCTCATCCTGCCGGTTGCGGTTCAGCAAAAGCCGCGCGCCCGCTAGATAGGTTTTCATCGCCGCAAGCGGTTGGTTCAACTCATGGCTGACGGCGGCAGACATTTCACCCAATGCGGCAAGTTTTGATGACTGTTCTAGGGTTTGCTCGGCCACGGCGAGGGTCTGTTGCACCCGCTTGCGCTCAGCGATCTCACGTTGGAGGGCAAGGTTCAGGGCCCTGAGTTTCGCCGATTCCCGTTGAAAGATCGCCAGCCGCCCCGCCGTGCGGCGGCTCAGGAAATAGAAGGCCAACGCCAGCAGGATCGCAAAGCCCATGACCTCCAACGCCAGCACGCCGTTCACCTTTTCGCGGACCGAGGCATAGGTTGTGTAGCTGCTCATCCGCCAGCCGCGGAACGGTATCCGGTTTTCCAGCCGCATCACCGCCTCGCCCTGCAGATAGGCATCGGGCGGCAGCGCGGTCCAATCGGTGGTGGCTTGAATGGCGCGTTCAATGGCGCTTTGGGGCGTGTGGTTGGCCAGCGCTTCGGGTTCTGTCAGCCCGCGCCAACGCGACTCGGTGGCGAGGATAATCTCGCCCGTGCTGTCCATCACGATGACCGCGTCCGAGATCCCGGCCCAAGCCCGTTCAAACTTTTGCAGATCAACCTCAACGGCGATCACCCCAAGTGTGGTCCCGCCAGACTGCATGCGCCGCGAATAGAGGAAGCGATAGCCGCCCTGCTCACGCTCAATGGTCGAAAAGATCGTCGCATTTGAGCGGATGGCATCAACGAAATAGGGCTCGGATTTATGGGCGGAGCCGAGGCGATTCCGGTCCGTCGCCGCCACGGTGCGCCCATCGATGTCATATAGCATCAAGGATGCCGCGCCGATTTCCTCAACGAAAGAGATAAGCCGCTGTGTCGACAAGGAATAGTCCGCCGATTGCAGCGCCCCGATCAACGTGGGGTCGCGCGCCAAAAGCTGTGGCACAATCGCGTTTTGCCGCAACTCGGCCAGCAGGTTGCCGCTGTATAGCGCGATGCGCAGTTCCGCGCGGTTGCGGGTGCTTTCGGTAAAACGGTCGGTCAGCAGCTTGTTGGTGATCGAGATCGTCACCACGGCGAGGATCATCAGCAATGCAATGGCAAACCGCACCCGCCAGGATACGGCCATGCTATTGCCTTCGGAACCGGATGCATCACTCATCGCGGCAATCTACGCGCTACGTGCGATGCACTCAAGTCAAGCGGTCTGCAGCGCGCCGGTCAATGCGCGGAAGAGCGCCGCCCCATCCGTATTGCCATGAGCCGCTTCCGCCGCCCGCTCAGGATGCGGCATCATGCCCAGCACACGGCGGTTTTCCGACAGGATGCCCGCAATATCGTCGCGCGCCCCGTTTGGGTTCTCGGCATAGCTGAAAGCCACACGATCTTCGCCGCGCAGTTTCGCGATGGTCTCATCGTCGGCAAAGTAATTGCCATCGTGGTGCGCGATCGGAATGTTGATCACCTGACCGGCGCTGTAGCCGTTGGTGTAGTCGCTGGCCGTGGTCT